>JBAYSM010000155.1:0-8519 GCA_041676205.1 Rhodospirillaceae bacterium
CCCCGCCGCCCGCGCCTGGAGCGCCTACGAGGAGGCCTGTTCGCGGCTGGTCCCCCGGCCGTCGCTCGGCCCCGGCGTGGGGCCGGACAACCTCGCCATGGCACGGCTGGAGGCGCACTACATGATGCACGGCGGGTTCCTGGACGAAGCCCAGTTGCTGGCCCGCATCGACCGCGTCCGCGGCCTGCCATGCACCATCGTCCAGGGCCGCTACGACATCGTGTGCCCGCCCGAATCGGCTTATGCGTTGCATCAGGCGTGGCCGGGCAGCATCCTGCACATAGTCCCCGACGCCGGACACTCGGCGCTGGAACCCGGCACGCGCACCGCCCTGCTGGCGGCCATGCGCAAAGCCCTCGCCACTCATGGCAAGTGACACCGATTTCCCGTTGCCCGCACGCCTGCGGTTGACTAGGGTCTAGCCGGACAGGCCCCGTAGCTCAGCTGGATAGAGCACCAGATTCCTAATCTGGGGGTCACAGGTTCAAATCCTGTCGGGGTCACCACTCATTCAATCAGGCCCAGCCGGTGACGGCTGGGCCTGATGTCATCTAAGCATCCTTGCGATCATATTAGGCAACGCGCATATTGTTGGCCCTGATGAGCCCCTCGCCGGAGAGATTGAATGAGCCAGATCAAGGAAATCGACGCCGCCACCCTCAACACCTGGATGAGCAAGGGCGAGGCCCTGCTGATCGACGTGCGAGAGCCGGCCGAGTACGGCTTCGAGCGCATCCCCGGCGCCCTGCTGATGCCGCTGGCGTCGTTTGATCCGGCTGCCCTGCCGACCGATACTGGGCGCAAGATCGTCCTGCATTGCGGCACCGCGCGCCGGTCGGGCATGGCAGCGCAGAAGATGATCGACAGCGGCCTGTTCAGCGAAGTCCTGCATCTGGCCGGTGGCATTGGCGCGTGGAAGCAGGCCAATTTGCCGCTGTGGGTGATCGTCCCCAGCACCGGCGCGCTGGCCCGCACCGCCTGAGCCATGCCGCTGCCCGGTTCCGTTCCCGATCCCGATGTCCTCTACCCGTTGGAGGGCTTCACCAACACCGTCCTGCTGCGCCCGTTGCTGGCGCAGCGGCCGGGGGCCGCCGGGCAGCTCGGCAACATCACGGTCGGGCGATATTCCTACTACAGCGACGATGCCGATCCGCTGGCGTTCTTTGAGCGCAACGTACGCTACAACTACGGCTTTTCCGGCGCGCGGCTGGACATCGGGCCGTTCTGCGCCATCGCCCACGGCGCCACCATCATCATGCCCGACGCCAACCATGCCATGGTCGGGCCGTCCACCTTCCCCTTCCCGATCTTTGCCGGGGCATGGCGCGACGCCCTGCCGTTGGAGGAATTGCCGACCCCGACCAAGGGCGACACCGTGATCGGCCCCGACGTGTGGCTCGGCACCGAGTGCCTGATCATGCCCGGCGTGACCCTCGGCGCCGGGGCCATCGTCGCGGCCCGCGCCGTGGTGACACAGGACGTTCCGCCTTACGCGGTTGTTACAGGCAACCCGGCCCGCATCGTCCGCACCCGCTATGAGGCAGACGACGTGGCGCGCCTGTTGACCTTGGCGTGGTGGGAGTGGCCCGCCGAGGTGATCACCGACGCCATCCCCACGCTGGTCAAAGGGACCGTGGCGGAACTTGAAGCCTTGGCCCCGGCATCTCGGTAAAGCAGGTGGGCTGCCGCCCATACCCGCTTGGGGCAAGCCCCAAACCCCTTTTCTTTTTTCAAAGAAACAAGGAGGTCTGGAGCATCGCTCCAGGCTGGCGGCAGCCCTCCGCGTCAGCGGACCACTATCAATCACCGCCGACAGAGCATCGCCAGCGCGGTGTGGATCATGGTCAGGCCCGCCTGATGATCCATGGTCATGATGCTTTCGGGGTGGAACTGCACGGCGGCCCACGGCTTGGTCTTGTGCTCAATGGCCATGACGATGCCGTCGTCGGTCAGGGCGGTGACGGCCACGTCGGGCGGCAGGCTGTCCGCCGCGACATGGAGCGAGTGATAGCGGCCCACGGTGAACTGCGCGGGCAAACCCTCGAACAGGCGGCCTCCAGTCACGGTGATGCGGGCCGGTTTGCCATGCTGGGGCACGTCGAGCTGCCCCAGGCGGCCGCCCAGGTACTCGCCCATGCCCTGAAGCCCCAGGCACACGCCGAACAGCGGCAGGCCCAGGTCGTCGGCCATGGCAATGGTGCGGGCGAGGCCGAAGTCCTCGGGACGGCCGGGACCGGGCGACAGCATCACCATGTCGGGCTTGGCCGCCGCCAAGTCCGCCGCGTCGAATCCGGCGCGCCACGTCACCACCTCCGCCCCGGTCTGGCGGACGTAGTTGGCGAGGGTGTGCACGAAGCTGTCCTGGTGATCGACCAGCACCACCTTCAGCCCCACGCCGACGCGCGGCAGGATGCGCGCCTCGGCGCCGGGCCGGGCGGTGCCGCGCGGGCGACGGATGGCATCGATCATGGCCGAGGCCTTGAGGCGGGTTTCAGCTTCCTCGGCAATCGGGTCGCTGTCGTACAACAGAGTCGCCCCGGCCCGCACCTCGGCCACGCCGTCCTTGATGCGGACGGTGCGCAGGGTCAGTCCGGTGCTCATGTTGCCGTCAAAACCCAGTTTGCCGACCGCCCCGCCGTACCAGCGGCGCGGGCTTTTCTCGTTGGCTTCCAGGAAGCGCATGGCCCACAGCTTGGGCGCGCCGGTCACGGTGACGGCCCAGGTGTGCGACAGGAAGGCGTCCAGGGCGTCGAACTCAGGGCGCAACGTGCCTTCGACGTGGTCCACCGTATGGATGAGGCGCGAGTACATCTCGATCTGGCGGCGCCCGATGACGCGCACGCTGCCCGGCTCGCAAATGCGCGACTTGTCGTTGCGGTCGACGTCCGTGCACATGGTCAACTCGGACTCGTCCTTGGCCGAGTTGAGCAGCGTGCGGATTTGTTCGGCATCGCCGATGGCGTCGGCACCGCGCTTGATGGTGCCGGAAATGGGGCAGGTTTCGACCCGCCGCCCAGACACGCGGACGTACATTTCCGGGCTGGCCCCGACCAGATATTCGCCGTCGCCCAGGTTGATGAGGAAGCCATAGGGGGCCGGATTGCGCTCGCGCAGGCGGCGGAAAATCTCCGATGGCGGGGCGGGGCAGGCCTCGAAGAAGGTCTGGCCGGGCACCACCTCGAACAGGTCGCCGCGCTTGAAACTTTCCTTGGCGTGATCGACCAGGGCGGCATACTCGCCCGGCTCATGGTCGCAGGCCCGCGCCGGAGCGGGGGCGGACTGGAACGGCACCTCGGCCTGCGAGCGGGCGATCCCTTCGGTGGAGGCCCCATCGACCTCGAACTCGTAGGTCAGGAGGCGGGCTTCCTGGCGCTGATGGTCGCGCACCATGATCTGGTCGGGCAGGAACAACACCAAATCGCGCTGGTCGTCGCCGCGTAGCTGGGTCATTTCGACCGGCTCGAACTGGAACGCCAGATCATAGCCGAACGCGCCGTAGAGGCCTATGTGGCTGTCCTCGTCGCTGCGGAACAGGGCGATGAGGGCGCGCAGAACGCTGAACACCGACGGCTGGCGGGAACGTTCTTCCTCGGCAAACCGGCGCTCGGCCGGGCGCACGGTGGCGGCCAGCACGTCACCGTCCGCCGTCACGTCGCGCACCGCATCCAGGGCATCCAGCGTGCGTTTCAGCACCGGCAGCAGCACCCGGCCACGGGCGTTCAGGGCCTTGATCTCGACCATAAGGCCCCGGCTTGTCACCGACAGCAGCGGATCGACGAAGCCCATGTCCCACCGCTTGTAGCGGTCGGGAAACTCATAGCTGGACGACAGCAGCAGGCCGACCCGGCTGTCCAGGGCGTCCACCAGTGGCGAGATGGCGTTGTCATAGTCCGCCTGGACCTCGGAGCGATGGATGGCGATGCCGCCAGCGGTGACGATGTCCAGGGTTCCCAGGATGGCCCCGGCCTTGATGACGGACGACAGGTTCAGTTCGCTCATGCGTGCTCACTCCGACGGAACGCTTTGTTCGCGGTCCGGCAGGGGGCGTGCTGTCCTGGGTGAGGATTTTGTCCATCGGGGACGAGCAGGCTCCGTACCGGTCCAGCCTGCTCGGGATAACAAACCACGATCACAGGCGCTGCTTAAGACCAGCGCCACCAACCTGCCAAAGATGCGGATGTAACCATGGACGTCATCATGGGCGGCATCTTTTCATCGCCACGGAGTGGAGTCAACAGCCACGATGGGGCTTTCCAAGCCGCCGGAAGCCTGCCATCGTCCGCCCATCATGACCCCAGACGACATCCAGAACCGCGTTCTGTACCGCGACCGCCTGATCATCGTGCTGAACAAGCCGGCGGGCATCCCCGTGCACGCCGGGCCGGGCGGAGGCGAGAACCTGGAGGCGTTTTTCGACGCCCTGTGCTTCGAGCAGCCCCGGCCGCCGGGCCTCGCCCACCGCCTGGACCGCGACACCGCCGGGTGCCTTGTCCTGGGGCGCGGGCAAAAGGGCCTCAGCCGGGCGGGCAAGGCGTTCGCCCAAGGCAAGGTGCGCAAGACCTATTGGGCCGTCGTGACCGGCGCGCCGCCCGGCGAAAACGGCGTGATCGACCTGCCGCTGGCCAAGATGGACGCCAAGCGCGGCTGGAAAATGGTGGTGGACAAGGCCCACGGCCAGCCCGCCGCGACCGGCTGGCGCGTTCTGGGCCGTGGCCCCTCCACCACATGGCTGGAACTGAGCCCGAAAACCGGGCGCACCCACCAGATCCGCGTCCACTGCGCGGCCTTGGGCTGCCCCTTGGTCGGCGACCCGCTCTATGGCCGCAGCGCCGACGCCCCGCCACCGGACGTCCCCCTCCACCTGCTGGCCCGCCGCATCCAGTTGCCGCCCCTGCGGGAAAACGACAGCCCGATCGACGTCAAGGCGCCGGTGCCCGAGCACATGCTGGCGGCGCTCCGGGAGTGCGGGTTCGAGGGGGCGTGAGGGGATGGCAACATGAGCGCGTTGAGGAAATTCCTCAGCGGGGCGTGACGTCCTGCTGTATATCATGATAATATACAGACCATGATCAAGTTCGAGCACGTCGTAGGCTTCGAGTGGGACGCCGGGAATGCCCGCAAGAGCGAAGACAAGCACGGCGTCAGCCAAGCTGAGGCCGAGCAGGTCTTTTTCAACGAGCCCCTCCTGATCAAGGGCGACGCAGCCCATAGTGATGCCGAGAAACGTTACCATGCATTGGGCCGCACCGATGAGGGGCGGCGACTGCACATCACGCTCACACTACGCCGGGACGGCACGCACATCCGCATCATTTCGGCCCGCGACATGAGCCGCAGGGAAAGGGAAACCTATGGTGAAGAAGGTTAAGGCCATCCCCCCCTTCCAGACGGAAAAGGAGGAGCGGGAGTTCTGGGAAAGCCATGATTCCGCCGACGTCGTCGACTGGAGCACGGCCGAGCACGCACGCTTCCCAAACCTCAAACCATCAACCACATCGATTTCGCTGCGCCTGCCCAACAGCCTATTGGAACGCATCCGGATCGAGGCGAATAAGAGGGACGTCCCCTACCAGTCCCTCATCAAGACGTGGCTGTCGGAGAAGCTGAGCTAAGCCTCTACCCCACCACCTCGCCCAATCCCGGATACCCGGCGTCCCGGTCGGAGATGACCTCGGGCACCATCGGCCACGCAATGCCAACCTCCGGGTCGTCCCACCGGAAGCCGCGCCCGAAGCCTGCCGCGAAGGGGACGGAGATCTGGTAAAAGACCTCCGTCTCGTCGGCCAGGGTCAGGAAGCCATGGGCAAAGCCCTTGGGCACGAACAGGGCGCGGCGGTTGGCGGCGCTCAACTCCACCCCGAACCACTGCCCGAAAGTCGCCGAACCGGCCCGGATATCGACGATGGCGTCGAAGATGGCCCCGGCGGTGCAGCGGACCAGCTTGTCTTCCTCGTGCGGCGCGGCCTGGAAGTGCATCCCGCGCAGCGTGCCCTTGCGGGCATTAAACGACACGCTGCACTGGCTGATCGCCGGGTTCAGGCCGTGGGCGGCCAGTTCCGCCGCGCAGAATGTACGGGCAAAGAACCCGCGTTCGTCGCCCAGCGGCTCGATGTCGAGCACGCAGGCGCCGGGCAGCGGGGTCGACGTGACGATCATGGGGTTTCCCGCACCACCGGAATGGCGGTGACGAAGCGGCCGCCCCACTCCCGGATGCCGTCAAGCTGGCGCATGATCTCGTCCTTGATGTTCCACGGCAGGATCAGCACATAGTCGGGCCGCCGGGCCAGCATGTCCTCGGGCGAGACGACGGGGATATGACTGCCCGGTAGCAGGGTGCCCTGCTTGTGCGGGTTGCGGTCGGCGACGCACACGATATCGGCCGCGGTCGCCCCGCAGAAGTTCAGCAGCGTGTTGCCCTTGGCGGCCGCGCCATAGCCCATCACCGTCTTGCCCTCGGCCTTGGCCTTATCGAGGAACGCCCGCAGCGCCACGCGGCACTCCTCCACCCGCGCGGCATAGCGGCTATAGGTCTCCAGGTCGGCCAGCCCGGCGCGGTCCTCATCGGCCCGCACTTTGAGCAACCCGGCCCCGTCGGCCACGTCCTGCCGCTCGGCATGGCAGGCGAACAGGCGCAGAGAGCCGCCGTGCGTGGGCAGTTGCTCGACGTCGAAAATGCGCAGGCCGTTGCGGGCGAACAGCGCCTCGGCGGCCAGCAGCGAGAAGTAGCTGAAGTGTTCGTGATAGATGGTGTCGAACTCGACATGCTCGATCAGGGTCAGCAGGTGCGGGAACTCGATCGTCACCGTGCCGGCCGGCTTGAGCAGCGCCTTGATGCCCGCCACGAAATCGTTGTTGGCCGGGACGTGGGCCAAGACGTTGTTGCCGATGATGAGGTCAGCCTGCCGCCCCTCGGCGACCAGACGGCCGGCCACGGCGCGGCCGAAGAATTCCACCAGGGTCGGCACGCCGATCTTCTCGGCCGCCGCCGCCACGGTGTCGGACGGATCGATGCCCAGCACCGGCACCCCGGCCGCCACGAAGTTGCGCAGCAGGTAGCCGTCGTTGCTGGCCAGTTCCACCACCAGACTGTCCGGGCCGAGGCCGAACCGCTCGGTCGCCATGGCGCAGTAGGCCCGCGCGTGCTCCATCCAGGTATCGGAGAACGACGAGAAATAGGCGTAGTTGTGGAACAACTCGCGCGGCGGCACGTCGTAGTCGATCTGCACCAGCTTGCACGTCGCGCACACCTTGGCGCGCAGCGGATAGACCCGCTCCGCCGGGATATCGGCCGCCGACGGCAGATAGGAATTCGACGGCGGTTGAAGGCCGAGGTTCGCAACGGTGGTGGTCAGCGGCCCGCCGCAGGACCGGCAGGCGGTCAGGATTTCAAAGGTCACGGACTCAGCTCCTGGTATTCGGCAATCTGGCGGCGGGTGAAGGCGACCATGTCGGCCCCCTCGCGGAAGGCGGCGTACCAATCCGCCGTCCACTGCATCGTGGTGGCGAAATCCAGGCGCGGCGCCCAGCCCAGCGTCCGTTTCGCAAGGTCGGAGGTCAGCGTCAAGGCGGCAGCTTCCTTTGGATGGTCGCCGCCGTCGCGCTGCCAGCCGGGACGGCCGTCAAAGCGCGCGGAAAAGGACTCCAGCACCTCGGCAACCGTCCGGAAGGACGCCGGGTCGGGGCCGAAGTTGACGGCCAAAGGCGCACCCTCCCGCCGTTCGGCATGGGCCTGCACCACGGCGAGATAGCCGCCCAGGGGCTCCAACACATGCTGCCACGGGCGCACCGCGCCCGGATTGCGCAAACGCACCGGATGCCCACCATCCAGGGCGCGCACGGCATCAGGGATCAGGCGGTCCACCGACCAGTCGCCGCCGCCGATGACGTTCCCGGCCCGCGCCGTGACCACCGGCACGCCGACAAAGAAACTATCGCGGAAGCTCTGCGCCACCAGTTCGGCGCACGCCTTGCTGTTGCTGTAGGGATCGTGACCGCCCAAGCGATCCCCCTCGCTGAACGGCCGTCCGGCGCCATCGTTCTCATAGACCTTGTCCGTTGTCACCACCAGTACACAGGCCAGATCCGGCAAGCCCCGCACGGCATCAAGCACATGGGCTGTGCCCATCACATTGGTCGCATAAGTCTCCAGCGGATCGGCATAGGACGGCCGTACCAAGGCTTGCGCCGCCATGTGAATGACGATTTCGGGCCGCGCCTCGGCAACCACGCTGCGCACTGCCGCCGCATCGCGGATGTCGCAAATGTGGGAGGCCACCACTCCTTCGGTCGCGATCATCGACCACAGGTTGGGCGTGGCGTCAGGCTCCAGCGCCAGCCCCGTGACGCGGGCGCCCAGACCATGCAGCCACAGACTCAGCCAGCTTCCCTTGAATCCGGTATGGCCGGTCAGCAGCACCCGGCGGTTGGACCAGAATTCACTCACGATGATTACCTCGTTGGCGCGCGTCTTGTGTTCCTGCGCAGTTGTCGCCTACTTCCGTGCCAACGACAAGCCTGTC
>JBAYSM010000156.1:0-8497 GCA_041676205.1 Rhodospirillaceae bacterium
CAAGACGGTTCTTGGCGACCTAACTTGTGCCGCGCTACTCTCTGCGGTGCAACACCATCGAACGGAACACCTTGTCATGCCGGTCATTTCCCGCATAGCCGCCTTTCAAGACGCCATGACCGCCTGGCGGCGCGACATCCATCGGCATCCCGAACTGGCCTATGCCGAACACCGCACGGCTCGGACGGTGGCGGATCTGCTGCGTGAGTTCGGCGTAGACGAAGTCGTCGAGGGCGTCGGGCGGACCGGCGTTGTGGGCGTCCTGCGCAACGGGCCAGGGCGGTCCATAGGCCTGCGCGCCGACATGGACGCCCTGCCCATCGAGGAACTGGCCGACCGACCCTACCGCTCGGTCCATCCCAGCACCATGCACGCCTGCGGCCATGATGGGCACACCGCCATGCTGCTCGGCGCGGCGCGCTATTTGGCCGAGGCGCGGACCTTTTCGGGCTCCGTCGTCCTGGTGTTCCAGCCCGCCGAGGAGGGCGAGGCCGGGGCCAAGGCGATGATCGAGGATGGCCTGTTCGACCGTTTCCCCATGGAGGCCATCTACGGCGTCCACAACATGCCCGGCCTGCCCGCCGGAAGCCTGTCGTTCTCCGCCGGGCCGATCATGGCGGCGGCCGACCGCTTCCGTGTCGTGCTGCGCGGAAAGGGCGGACACGCCGCCGCGCCCCACACCTGCCGCGACCCGGTCATCGCCGCCGCCGCGCTGATCCAGGCCCTCCAGACCGTGGTATCCCGCAACAGTCCGCCTTCGGAAACGCTGGTGGTGTCGGTGACTGAAATCCACGGCGGGGATGCCTTCAACGTCATCCCGGACTCCGTGCGGGTGTCGGGCACGGTGCGCACCTTCAACCCCGAGGTCGGCGCCCTGGCGCGGGAGCGCATGAAGGCGATCATCGACGGCACCGCCGCCGCCCATGGGGTCACGGCGGACTTCGACTACTTTGAGGGCTACCCGCCGACCGTGAACTGGCCCGATGCCACCGAAGCCGCGCGCGCCGCCGCCCGAGCGGTGGTTGGTGAGGCCGCGACGCTCGATCAGGCGCCGCGCATGTTCGCCGAGGATTTCAGCTACTTCCTCCAGGAAAAGCCGGGCGCTTACGGCTTTATCGGCAACGGAGAGCCGGGCGAGTTGGGCTGCACCGGGCTGCACAATCCCCACTACGACTTTAACGACACCATCCTGACCACGGGCGCGAGCTTCTTTGCCACGCTGGTCGAACGGGAATTGCCCCCAGCCTGAACTATGGCGCCCATTGCCCCACGACCTACAGCAGCAGCAGCCCCAACACCACGATCATGAAACCCCACCCGAGCGCGATGATGACGAGGCCCGGCGTTAGGGGCAGGTAGCGCCCTTGCTCGCCCGCTGCGCCGTGATCGCCACCCGCATGGCGCTGATCAGCGAGACCGGCGTCGGTGGTGGCCTGCATTGAGCGCAGCAGGGCGGCAACCTCCTCGTCCTCCTCGCCGACCGGCGTCATGGGTTCCAGTTCGGCATCGCCCAGATCGAGTTCGGCGTGCTTGTGAACCGCATCTTCGAGGTTGACGAGTTCCTGCATCTCCGCTGCCTTGATGACGACAAGCAAGCGGTTGGTAAAGCTCTGGAAAAACTCGTCGGCAAACTTGTTGGCAACACCAGTGATCAGGCGCGAGCCAACAGTCGCAATCTTGCCACCGATACTAGCGCCCGCGTCGTACTGGAGAACGGTTTCGTCGCCCTCGTCGCGGAGGTGGATGGCCGCCTGCCCCTTGGCGAATCCGGCAGCGCCGCCCTTGCCCTCGCCAATCAAGACGTAAGACACGCCCGGCTGCACGTCGGTCAGGGTGATGGTGCCCTTGAAACGCGCTTGCACGGGGCCGACCTTGGCCCGCACCACCGCATCGAGCACGCCGTCTTCAGTCCATTGAAGCTCCTCGCACCCATCAATGCACACCTTGAGGATCTCGGGATCGTTAAGCGCCTGCCATACCTCAGCGCGCGGCGCCGGTATGCGATACTCTCCGGAAAATTGCATGTAACAGTCCCCGCCGACTCACTTGCCGTAGTGTTTGAAGATGCCCTGAGTACCGTCCTCGGCGCCACCTTCTTCCTTAAAGCTCTGAAATTGCGCAAGAGATGTCTTCAATCCCTGGTAATCGCCGCCCATTCGGTCTGCTTCTTCGAGCGCGATTCCCATGTCCTTGATGAAATGGTGGACGAAGAATCCGGGCGCGAAATCGCCGTCGGCCATGCGTTTGCCCAGGACGTTGAGCTGGAATCCCCCCGCCGCTCCCTTGCCAATGACATCGAGGACCTTGTGCAGGTCCAACCCTGCCCGCTGCCCGTAATCCAGGGCCTCGGCCACGCCAATGATGGTGCCGGCAATGACGATCTGGTTGACCATCTTGGTATGCTGCCCCGACCCGGCCGGCCCCAGGAGGGCAATCGACTTGCCCATGAGGGTGAACAGCGGCAGCGCGGCATCAAATGCCTCCTGCGTTCCGCCGACCATGATCGCAAGGGTTGCCTCGCGCGCCCCGACATCGCCGCCCGACACTGGGGCGTCAAGCGCCATGCAACCCTTTACCGTCGCCGCCGCAGCTATGCGCTGGGCCAGCGACGGCTGGGACGTCGTCATGTCGATGAGCAGGCTGCCGGACTTGGCCTCACCAAGGATGCCGGACGGGCCCAAATACACGTCCTCGACATCCTTGGGATAGCCGACCATGGTAATGATGGCGTCGGCGACGGCGGCCACTCCGGCGGGAGTGTCGTGCCAAATGGCGCCCTCGGCCTCCAGGTCGGCGCATTTGGACCGGGTGCGACTGTAGATATGCAACCGGTACCCGCCCTTCATGATATGACGCGCCATGCTGCGCCCCATGATGCCGAGACCGACGAAACCGACCTGATGAGTCTGTGGAGAAACCGTCATGCCGTGGCGCCTCCCATGCTGAATCTCGTGCGGTAAATATAGTATAGGGGGAGAGTGATGAACGGCAAACCCGTGATCCTGGTACCCCGCCGCCTGCCCGCCGCCGCACCCGGTTGCCTGAGCCGCAGGTTGCCACCCCGGCCCATACCTGATAAGAACCGCGCCCAGATGCGCCGGCCCGAGTCGCACTCATCCGTTGGCTCGCCTGCCCGCCATATCCATTCACAGCTCAAGAAGTTGCCCCGCCATGAAGATTCAGGCCAACACGATCCGCCCCGGCAACGTCCTGCAACACAACGGCAAGGCTTGGTCGGTGCTCAAGATCCAGCTCGTCCAGCCCGGCAAGGGCGGCGCCTTCATCCAGGTCGAGATGCGCGACATCGACGGCGGGAACAAGACCAACGAACGTTGGCGTACAGCCGACACAGTGGAAAAGCTAGAAGTCCGCGAGATCGACTGCCAGTACCTGTTCAAGGACGATGACGGGTACACCTTCATGGACAAGGAAACCTTTGAGCAGTTCGCCATGCCGATCGACGCGTTGGGCGATCAGGGCGGGTTCCTGCAGGACGGCATGGACGTCACGGTCGATCTGATCGACGGCCGCCCGGTGTCGGTCAACCTGCCGACCACGGTGGTTCTGGAAGTGGTCGAGGCCGACGCCGTGGTGAAGGGTCAGACCGCCTCGTCGTCCTACAAGCCGGGCCTTCTGAGCAACGGCATGAAGGTCATGATCCCGCCGCACATCGGCGCTGGCACCATGATCGTCGTCAACACCGAGTCCGGCGAGTACGTCGAACGGTTCAAGGGATAAGGGCAACCCATTCCAATGGCAGTGCGGTCCCCCATCCTCAACGTCATGATCCGAGCCGCCGAAAAAGCGGCCAAGGGTCTGGTGCGTGACTTCGGTGAGCTGGAACAGCTCCAGGTTTCGGTTAAAGGCGTCAGCGACTTCGTGTCGCAGGCCGACCTGAAGGCCGAGCAAATCATCCGCGCCGAATTGTCCAAGGCCCGTCCCGGCTTCGGGTTCCTGCTCGAAGAAGGCGGCGAGATCGCGGGCGACGGCCAGCACCGCTGGATCGTCGATCCCCTGGACGGCACCACCAACTTCCTGCACGGCATTCCCCACTTCGCCACCTCCATCGCGCTGGAGAAGGACGGGGAAATCATCGCCGGGCTGATCTTCAACCCGGTCACGAACGAACTGTTCACCGCCGAAAAGGGCGGTGGGTCCTACTTCTCCGGGCGTCGCATGCGCGTGTCGTCGCGCCGCAAACTTGATGAGTCCGTCATTGCCACCGGCATCCCGCACAAGGGACGCGGCAACCATGCGGATTACCTGCCGCAGATTGAACGGGTCATGGCCCAGACCGCCGGTGTGCGGCGTTTCGGGTCGGCGGCGCTGGATCTGGCGTGGGTCGCCGCGGGTCGTTACGACGGCTTTTGGGAATGGGGCCTCAAGCCGTGGGACGTCGCGGCCGGCTGGCTGATGGTCAAGGAAGCCGGCGGCTACATCTCCGGGATCGAGGGCAAGGACCCCATCGCCACCGGCGACATGGTGGCGTCCAATGAACCGTTGCATTATGCCTTGCTCAAACTGGTCAAGGGCAGCAGCGCGCCGCTCAAGTCCGCCGGCGCTTCGGACTAAGCCCTCCGGCACTCCGCTGAGGCAGCGCATTCGCATCAGCGGCGAAGTATCGGAAATTGCCACAATTTCGGCTGACTAAGGGGGCGGCAAAGCCAGTTGCCGCCCCCTTCTCTCATGGTATAGTGTCCCCCGCAGGATGCAGGGGAGACCACTCCAGGTGCAGAACTTCCGCAGAACCCACCGCGCGCGCCGCGCTGCCGTCCGCCCCGTCCTGGGTGCGGCCGCCTGCGTGCTCGTCGCCCTTGCCGTGCCGCTGGCCAGTGCGTCCTCCGCCATGGCGCAAAGCGGCGTTCAGGTGGATCTGAGCGTGCTGGACAACCTCGGTCCTGCCGAGACGCTCCCAGGCCTGCTGTATCCGCCGTCCGCGCCTCGCGGCGGCATGGGTGGACTTTCCGCCACGGGAGGCCATGCCTCTCGGGCGCTGGAACCCGAACCAGCGCGCGCCCCCCAGTCGCGGCTGCACGTTGGGTTGCCCCCGGCCAAACCTGTTTCCACCGCTGCTGCCCCACGTCCTGCCCCTGCTCCACAAGCCCGGCCCCCGCAGACTGCGCGCACAGCAGCACCGCCGCCGCCACGTCCCATGGCACCGGCGCCCGTTTTGGCGCAGTCAGCCACACCCGCCGCGATAGCGCCTGCTCCGGCTATAGCAACCCCGACAACGACGCCGCCCCGCGTGCCGGCTGCCTCGGTAGCCGCGCCGTTACCGCCAGCCGCTGCGCCGCCGCCTAATCCGCCGATGGCTATCGAGGCGGTGTCGCCCGCCTTGGCGCCCGCACCGGCTGCTCCGCGCCCCGCCGCGCCGGCCCCGCTCCGTGCGGCCGACGTGAGCGACGGAGCGCCTGCAAACGCGCAGACGCCGGCCCCCACCCCCGCTCCCCCGCCGATTGAGACTCCGACGAGGGCAGCGCCACCGCCGCCGCCCGTTGTGGCCCCTCCGTCGGTTGCCCCCGAGGCTCCTGCGCCGTCCGTCGCTGCGTTGCCGACTGTCCCCGCGGGTGCCGTTTCGATTGCCTTTTCTGGACAGGACGGCACCCTACCGCCAACCGCGACGGATCAGCTTGAGGCCTTTGCCGCCCGCATGGCTGCAACCCCCGATGCCCAGGCCCAAATTCTCGCCTACGCCAATGCGGAGGATGGCAACGTCTCGCGGGCGCGACGCTTATCGTTGACCCGTGCGTTGGCAACGCGGAGTTTCCTGATCGAGCGCGGCATCGCCTCGTCGCGGATTGATGTCCGGGCGCTGGGCAATCAAGTGCCCGATGGCGCGCCCGACCGGGTCGACGTGCGGTTGATCACGCCATGATCCTCGAAGTCCTGCCCCACGGAGACAAGGCATGAACCGCCCCCGCCGCTTCCTGGTACGCATGGTTGTGTTCCTGGTAGCCGTTCTCGGCGTTGTCGCGGTGCTGTCTCCGGCCGTTGTGCCCGCGTTCCTGGCCAACCCCGCGCTCAACGGACTGATCCTGGGCGTTCTGATGCTCGGCATCGCGCTCAACATCCGTCAGGTCGTCATGCTGCGGCCGGAGGTCGCCTGGATCGAACAGTTCCGGCGTGATCAGGACAGCGTGGCGGTGAGCACCGGCCACGCACCGCGTCTGCTGGCCCCCATGGCGACGATGCTGGCCGAGCACAAGGGACGCGGCCGGTTCATGCTGTCCGCCCCGGCCATGCGGTCGATGCTCGACGGCATTGCCGCGCGGCTGGACGAAGCGCGCGACATCTCCCGCTATTTCATCGGCCTGTCGATCTTCCTGGGCCTGCTCGGCACGTTCTGGGGCCTGCTGCAGACCATCGAGTCCATCGCGGCGGTCATCGGCACCATGGATTTTGCGGCCGGCGGCGACATGACCGCCGTGTTCAGCACTCTTCAGGAAGGGTTCGAGGCTCCGCTGGCCGGCATGGGCACGGCGTTTTCCTCATCGCTGTTCGGGCTGGCCGGTTCGTTGATCCTGGGCTTTCTCGACCTGCAATCTGGTCAGGCGCAGAACGCCTTTTTCACCGACCTGGAAGATTGGCTGTCGGGCATCACGCGCTTGTCCAGTGGCGTCGGTGACGGCGGCGGCGACCAGTCTGTGCCGGCCTACATCCAGGCCTTGCTGGAGCAGACGGCTGAAAGCATCGACGAATTGCAGCGCACCATGGCGCGCGGCGAGGATAACCGGGCGGCGGGCATGGCGTATCAGCGCGATCTCGTCGACCGCCTCAGCACGCTGACCGACCTGATGCGCGCCGAGCAGCACGTCCTGCTCAAGATGGCCGAGGGGCAGGTGGAACTGCGCCAAACCCTCGCCCGTTTCGGCGAGGCCCTGAGCCGTCCGCAGCAGGCGCCCCCCAGCGGCATCGACGATGCTTCGCGCGGGCACCTGCGCAACATGGATGTCTCCCTGCAACGTCTGATCGACGAGGCGCAGCGGGGGCGCGATGAAGCGGTCCGGGAAATCCGCTCGGAAATCAAGCTACTCGCCCGCACCATCGCGGCGATTGCCGAGGAAGAGCGATAACGCATGGCACTGCGCCGCAGCCGTCAACGCACCGTCGATATCTGGCCAGGCTTTGTGGATGCCCTGTCCACGCTGCTCATCCTCATCATCTTCGTGCTGATGGTGTTCATGCTGTCCCAGGCCTTCCTGGGCAACGCCCTGAGTGGCCGCGAGGAAGCCCTGTTGCGGCTCAACCGCCAGATCAGCGAAATGGCCCAGCTTCTCAATCTGGAACGACGCTCCAATGAGGATCTGCGCGCCAGCCTTAGCCAGATGTCGGGCCAGTTGGTTGAGGCTCAAACCCAGATCGAAGCCATGAGTGCAGGGGGCCGCCAGACCGACCAGCAGGTAGCCGCCCTGCGCGACGACATCGCAGCCCTCAAGGCCCTGCGGGCCGACCTTGAGCGCCAGATTGCCGAGCGTGACCGCCTGCTGGCCGATGGAGAAGGCCGCATCGAGGAACAGGAACGCATCAGCGAACAGGCCCGAGCGCAGGCCGCCCTGCTCCGCCAGCAACTCGATGCACTGCGTCAGGAGATGGCGCGGTTGGCCGATGCGCTGGATGCCGCAGAAGCAATGACCACGGAGCAAAAGGCGCAGATTTCCGACCTTGGACGGCAGCTCAACCGGGCGCTCGCCACCAAGGTCCAGGAGCTTCAACGTTATCGCTCCGAGTTCTTCGGCCGCCTGCGTGACGTGCTGGGCGACCGCGCCGACATCAGGATCGAGGGCGACCGCTTCGTGTTCCAGTCGGAAGTCCTTTTCCCCAGCGCCTCGGCCGAGTTGCAACCCCAAGGCCGCGAACAGCTCGCCGAATTGGCCAAGGCGCTGCTCGATATCGCGCGCGCCATCCCGCCGGAGATCGACTGGATCCTGCGGGTGGACGGCCACACCGACCGCCGCCCCATCGCGACCGCGCAGTTCCGCTCCAACTGGGAGCTTTCTTCCTCGCGCGCCATTTCCGTGGTCAATTTCCTGATCGAAAGCGGCGTGCCTCCGCACCGTCTGGCCGCCGCCGGATTTGGCGAGTATCAGCCGCTGACGCCCGATACCGGACCCGACGCCCTGGCCCGCAACCGCCGCATCGAGCTGAAACTCGATCAACGGTAGCCACAACGCTTGCGTAGGGCGGGTGATGTGGGTATATAAGCCCCTCTTTTCTGGGAGCAGGTTCATGAAGCAGGACATCCATCCGGATTACCATGAGATCACGGTCATCATGACCGACGGCTCGGAGTTCAAGACGCGGTCGACCATGAAGGGCGATTCCCTGCGCCTGGACATCGATCCCAAGTCGCACCCGGCCTGGACTGGCAAGCATCGCCTGATTGACACTGGCGGTCAGATTGCCAAGTTCAACAAGAAGTTCGCTGCGTTCGGCCTGAAGTAAGACCGGCCCGGACGGTTTCGACCGCCCGAGCAGCAGAGTTCTGCCTTGATGCTGC
>JBAYSM010000157.1:0-8488 GCA_041676205.1 Rhodospirillaceae bacterium
CTGTGGTCCAGTGACTTCCGCACCCACATCACGGAGGCACGCTGGACAGCCTTCCGCGCCGCGCTGGCCGCTCTCTCCCCGCCCGACCCGCTGCCGCCCGACCTGCTGCCGCCCGACCCGATGCCCGCCGTCCCGCTGTCGGCCGACCCGCCGCTCCGGGCGGTCCTGGAGGCCAACGGCGCGCGCCTGGAGATCAACCTGCGGCGTGGCGCCACGGTGCGCTCCTTCCGCCCGGCCGGTGCGTCTGGCTCGCTGTGCGGAACCATTCCGCATGGTGACTACGAGGACATTCGTCTGGCCGCCGACTGGTACACTGGGCATGTGGTGTTGGAGCCTTCGGGGGTCCACAAGATCACCGACCTGGAGCAGGCACGAACCACAGGCCAGGAGGCCACGGTCGTACGCTCGCAGATCGATACCCCCCTGGGGCCGGTCTGCAAGATCATCAGCTTGGGGGCTGATGGCTGCAGCTTCCGCCTGCGCACTGCCCTGCATTGGCCGCAGGTTCCCGCTGGCAGCCTGCGGCTGGGTACGGTGACTCTTGATCCGTCGGCCTTCGACGTGCGCCGGTTGAGCTTCGCCACCACCAACGGCGGCGGCGTGGAGTGCTTCCCATTGCGGGCCGATGATGTTGACCACGGCCGGCCCACTTCGGCCAATGTCTCGGCATCCTGCGCCGTGGGCATGACCGACGGCTGGATCGCCATCGGCGACGATCACCAGCACCTGCGCCTGGAGTTCGATCCGGGCCTGTGCGCCACTCCGGTGGGGATGGTCAAGGTCCTGCGCGTCCGTGACGAATGGTTTGCCCGCGTGACCTTTTCGCTGCAGGAGATCGACGATACCTTTCGGGGGCCGCGTCACTACGATGCACCCCTGGTCTTCGACCTGACGGTCACGGCCGTCTCGGGGGCGCCCGGTGCAGGAAGGGAAGCGCCATGAGTAGGGATGTCATTCGAGTTCCCTGCCCCCTCTGCGGAGGGCAGGAGATCCGGGCCGTATGGAGCCATCCCAAGGGGGCCGAAAACGGCGTGTGCTTGTCGTGCGGTCATATCTTCCTGAGCCGCCGGGCGTCGGAGCAGGCACTGCGCGAGGCATACGCCGCCTATGAGCAGGCCTATCCCCACGACTTCCTGCTGGCGCCCGATAATCCCCTGCGGCGCTCGGCCCAGGAGCGCTGGACCCAGATGCAGGAAGTCCTGCCACGGATGCCACGGCGGGTGCTGGAGATTGGTTGCGCCTACGGCTACTTCCTCGACCTCCTGCCGCCGGAGGTGGAGCGCTTCGGCATCGAACCGTCGCGCCCGCAGTCCGCCTTCGCCCGTGACGTCCTGGGGCTGGACGGCGTCCTCTGCGCCACCCTTGAGGACGTCCTGGCCGCCGGCACCTGGGCGCCGGGCAGCTTCGACATGCTGTGCTCGTTCCACGTTATCGAGCATCTGAGTGAGCCGAAGGTGATCTTTCAGGCCGCTGAACGGCTACTGGCCGAGGGCGGCATCCTGGCCATCGCCTGCCCGGAGATGGAGACCCTCGCCCCGAACCTGACGGAGATCGAGTACCTGGCGGCGTCGCTTCACTTGCACACCTTCACCCGCGATGCCATGGACAGGCTTTCGGCCTTCCATGCCTTGGTGCCGCTGGCCAGTTACCCGGAGCGCAATCAAAAACCCTATCCCGGTTCCAGTCACGCCTTCCTGTACGTGCGGGTCGGCGGCGCGGAGCGGCCGGCGCCGGCGCGTCCGCCGGTGGAGCGTGCCGTGGCGCTGGCCGCCGCCTGGCACCACGAGATGGACAGACGGTGCGCTCGGCTGAAGGCTGCCATCGAGGCCCGCGCCGCGGCGGGAAAGGCTTTGGCGATTTACGGTGGCGGCGTGCATACGGCGTCGATCTTCAACAATACCGGCGTGTCCGCCGAGTCGGTGGCCTGCATCATAGACGACGATCCCGCCAAGGCGGGCACCAGCCAGTGGGGGCTGCCTGTTCTGCCGCTGACCGAGGCCCTGGACCGGGTGCGGCCCGACGTGGTGGTGGTCTCCACCCTCTCCAGCGAGGATAAACTTCTGGGTAAGCTTTCAGGGATACTCTCGCCGGAAACAGAGGTTCTCGGGGTTTATCGCGACATCATGGGGCCGCCCTTCGGGGACTCGTAAGGCCCAGGGCCCAGCCGCCTGTTTCCCAGCCGCCCTTTCCCTAGCCCGTAGGTTTTCCATGTCCGACAGCAGCGTAGACCACGTCATCATCATCGGCGCCGGCCCGCTGGTCGCCCCGGCCTATCGCTTGGCGCGGGAGGTCCTGGGACTGGCGACCATCGGCGTCGACCGCGACGGAACGGCCCTGGCCCAGGTGGGTGCCGACATCGCCGCCTTCGTCTCGACCAAGGACGTCGAGGCCGTGGTGGCCGAAATGCAGCGGCTGGCCGCGGCGTATCGCATCGTCGGCGTGTTCACCTGTGGCGCCGACGTCGAAGTGACCGTCGCCGCGGTGGCCGAGGCGCTGGGTCTGCCGTGCATCCCGCTGGAGGTGGCCCGGCGCTGCAACGACAAGGTGGCGATGCACCGCTTCCTCGACCAGCGGGGCTTTACCGCCAAGGCCCGCTGGGCGCTGGTTCACAGCCTGGAGGAAGCGCAGAGGGCGGTAGCGCGGATCGGCTTTCCCTGCGTCCTGAAGCCGATCGATAACTGCGCCTCGCGCGGGGTGCAGATCATCGCCGATCCCACTCTGCTGGCCGAGGCCTTCACCCTGGCTGCGGAGTCCAACATCGGTGCCGCCGGTGTATTGCTGGAAGAGGCGCTGGCGGGGTCCAAACACACCGTGGAGATGATCGTCGAGAACGGCCAGTGGCACCTGCTCTCGATCATCGATACCCACTACATCTCGCCGCGCTGGCCTTGCGAAACCGGGCTGGAGACCACCTCCCTGCCAGAAGCCGAGCAGCAGCGGGCCTTTGAGTTCGCCGCTGCGGTGGCCCGCGACTTTGGCATCGATTTCGGCTGCCATAAGATAGACATCAACCGGGCGGCTGACGGCACATTGACGCTTATTGAACTGACGGCCCGCCTGTCGGGCGGCTTCCATTGCCAGATCGTTTCGCCACTGGCGTTCGGCAGCAACGACATCTTGGCCGGATTGAAGATGGCCTGCGGCCTCGGACTCGACGCCAGTGCCATCGCCCACAAGTGGCAGCGGGGGGCAGCGGTTCGTTGCGCCTTCCCGGCCCCCGGACGCTTGATGCACATCGACACAACGGCGGCGCAGGCCGTGCCGGGCGTGCGGGAGGTCTTCGTGATGCGGCGCCTCGGCGATATTGTGGGGCCCTACCTGAATTCGGCCGACCGTCCGGCCTTCGTCATTGCCGAGGGGGCCACCACCGCCGAGGCCATCGCCACCGCCGAGGCGGCGGTCGCGCTTCTGGTCCTGGAGACCGAGGCACTCCAGGACCAGGAGGCCTGAGTGCGGCTGGCCGTCATCCCGGCACGCGGCGGCTCCAAGCGGATCCCGCGCAAGAACCTGACGCCCATCGGCGGCCGGCCAATGGTCGCGCACGCCATCGGCCTGGCTGAGGCAAGCGACCTGTTTGATGCCATCTGCGTGTCCACCGACGATGATGAGGTGGCCGCCGTCGCCGCCGCCGCCGGCCACCCGCCGCCGTTCCGCCGGCCGGCCGAACTGGCCGACGATCATGCTCCGCTGCTGCCGGTGCTCGACCATGCCTGTCGGCACTACGAGGCGGCCGGGCAGGAGGTGGCGTCCGTGTTGCTGCTGTACCCCTGCACGCCACTGTTGACGGTGGACGACCTGCGCGCCGCCCATGACGTGTTCGTACGCCAGGGCGGGGCGCGGACCGTGCTGTCGGTGGTCGAAAGCAAGCCGGTGCAGCGCGCCATGCTGCTCACCGGCGAGGGGATTCTGGAGCCGGTTAGTCCCGGCGCCTTCCAGGCCCGCACGCAGGACCAGAAGAAGGCCTACTTCGATGCCGGGGCCTTCGCCTTTTTTCCTCGGCACAAGGTGTCGGCTACCCTGGCCGGCGGCGATCAGGGGCAGGTTGCCTACGTCCTGCCCCGGTGGCGGGCGGCGGACATCGACGAGCCGGCGGACCTTGAATTGGTCGAGCTGTTGTACAAGGCCCTGGTGGCCAACGAGTAGGGGGACAGATGGCACAGTATCAGGTCTTCATCCAGGCCACCGCGGACGAGGTCCTGCAAGCCGAAGGGCTGGCATCGACGGTGGCTGGCGAGTGCCTGCGCCGGCCTGAAGTCAGCGCCGTCGTCATCGCCTTTCCCGATGGCGATGGCATTGACGCGGCGGTCGAACGGTGCCGGCAGTGGGGCGTGACGCCATTTGTCGGCGACCGCTACAACGTGGCCCGCCGTCTGGTGCAGGCGTGGGAAGCGCATGGCGACCGGGCCGATCCGTTCGTCGTGCGGACGCTGCTGTTCTGGCGCAATATCGACTTCGACTATGTGGCCGCCGAGGTTGCCGCCATGCGCAGCGGCGCCTGGGATGCGGTGCTGCCGGCCCGCGACTTCGAGTACACCATGGCCGCCGACGTCGCTTCAGTGGATGCTTTGCGGACGGTGGCCGGGCTGGAGGGCGATGACCCCGACACGGTGCGCGCCCGCTTCAACCCATGGAGTTACATCGAATTCCGCCAGGAGGGATTCCGCCTCAAGCTGGTGGAACCGGCGCCGAACTACGGGCCAGAGCGCATCGCCGAGGTCCTGGCCCACAAGCGGGCCCACCCGGAAAACGAGTTCGTCGGCCGCGACTATTCCGGCACCCGCTACCACGGCCTGATGAAGCACTTCAGGCCGCAGGATGTGGTCCTGGACATGGCGTGCGGATCCGGCCAGGGGTCGGCGCTGCTGGCCGAGCATGTGAAGCTGGTTGTCGGGGTGGATTACCTTGCCACTTATGTGGAGGCTGCCCGGTCGCGGTACCCCGAAACGGACCGCCTGCGCTTCATCCAGGGCGACGGCGCTTCGGTGCTGCCGCTGGGGGCGGAGGGGGCCTTTGACGTTGTGCTGACGTTGCACACCCTGGAGCACGTTCCCGATGATGCGGCGATGATGCGCAATATCCGGCGCAACATTCGGCCGGGCGGCCGGTTGATCGCCGAGGTTCCCATCCAGGCTGCCAAGCCCTTGGGCGTGCCGGTCAATCCCTACCATCTGCGTGAGTACACGGTGCCCCAGTTCCGGCGCCTGGTCGAGGAGGGCGGCTTCCGCATCGTGGCCGAGGAAGGATGCTGCCGCGGCTTCTATGGCGATCCCGCCATTACCCGCGACGCCTACCGGATCTTTGCCGAGCTGGCTGGGTGATGCGGAAGATCACCGACATTGCGGCCTATGCCGATTACGCTGCGGCGGCGCCGGAGGGCGGACCGGAGGTGGAGGCGGCGCTTGATCGCATCGCCTGCTTCAATGAGGTGATGCTGCACGAGTATTTCTGGTACGGCCTCGGCCCGGCCATTGTCGAGGCCACCGGGCTATCGGCGAGCGACCTGCGGGCGACCCGCTTTCAGCACGGGGTGACGCTGCCCGGCGAAGTCAATCCCTGGTATCTGAAGCCGCCGAAACCGCTGCTGACCTTCCGCCAGGACGACGCCGCTACCTACACCGCTGCCGGCGTGCCGGCCCTGGCGATCGGCGCTCCGCATCTTTACGCCAAGCGCGCCCAGGGGGTCATCCGGCCCGACGAGCCGAGGGGCACCCTGGTCTTTCTCAGCCATTCGACCCACCACATCGAGACCTTGGCCGACTTCGATAGCTTGGCCGCCAATTTGCAGCGCATGACCCAGGATGATGCCGTGGATGAGCGCCTCAAGCCGTTCGTCGCCATGGTCTATTGGAAGGACGCCCTGCTGGGTCGCCACGCGCCGTTCCTGGAGCGCGGCATCCGGTGCCTGACCGCTGGGCACATGTTCGACACCCAGTTCATTGCGCAGTTCTACACCATCTTGCGGGAGTTCCATTGCGCCGCCGGGGACGACATCGGCACGGCCGCGTTTCTTGCTGCCGAGATGGGGCTTCCGTTCCTGCGTCTGGGGTCGTTGCCACATTATGTGAGCCGCACCGGGCAGGACAGCGGGTTCAGCGCGCAAAAGGAGGTGCCGCTGCAGTCGGCGGCGCTGTCCCACGCCGGCTACCGGGCCTGGGTGGAGGACCTGGAGCAGGCATCAAGGGTGGCTCTGGAGGGCGGCGATGCATCGGCCCTTACGGCCCTCGGCGCGCGGATCTGCGGCGCCCCCCACCTCCGGAGCGGCGGGGAACTGGAAGCATTTGTTGATCGCCACCGTATGGCGCCGTCGGCACCGGCCGAGGTTTAGCGAGGGAAGCCGAGCATGGGCGGTAGGAGGCATGGACGGCGGGGCGCCTAATTTCCGCGCCGTCCGAAAAACCGTGTGTTAAGGCGCGTGGTCATCCAAGGGGCGGATGGGTGGTTCTATAGAACCACCCGCTCCACGCTGTCGATATGCATGGTCTGGCCGTCGTCCTCGAACGTGATGGTCCCGCTGCCCTCGAAGATTAGGAGATCCTGATCGTTCGAGGTTTCGCGGGTGGCGTGGTCGGTGTCCAGCGTCAAGGTGGCGAAGAGGTCGCCGGTGCTGACCGCATGGGCCTGCCAGACGTGCGGGTCGGTCTGCGACTGCGTCCAGTCGTAGGCTGTGCCCCCGGATTCGGTCAGATACAGGGTGTCCATTCCGCCACCGCCGTAAATGGTGACGCCATCGGGCAACGTCATGGCGCCGCGGACGATGAAACTGTCGTCGCCGGTGGTGCCGTCAATTTGGCCGAGGCTGACCGTGCCGTTTAGGGTGATGGAGGCATCGCGGCTGGTGCTGGCACCCTCGCTGTCGGTGATGGTGAAGGTGAGTGTACGCAGGCCATTGTCCGTACCGGCGTCGTTCAGGCGGCCGTCCGCCGCCGTCAGGACAACCTTTTCGGCCAGGGTCTCGAACAGAGAGGCCGGTGCCGTGCCCGCTCCATCCCAGGGGCTGAAGGTCAGAGTGCTGGTGCTTGCGTCCCATTCCATGGCGAAGGTGTAGTCATCCAGGCCGTGGGCGAGGGTGACGGTGGTCTTGCCCGTGGCGATGTCGTATTGCGTCGGCAGGCCGGTAACGGCCAGCATGTCGTCCTCGCCGCCGGGCACGCCGCTCAGGCGGACGGACAGGGATGCCATGTCGGTCATGCCGTCGGCGGCATCGGCGAAGGTGATGGCGCCGCCGTCTCCGCTCGCCCCCGGAACGGCGCGGATCATGTCAACCGAACCGCTGATGATGCGGGAGTCGGTGATGTCGAAGGTGATGGTCGGCGCGTCGTTGACAGCGGCGACGTTGAAGCTGACAGGCAAGGGCTGGCTGTCGGCCCACAGGCCGTTTTCGGTCGACCGGGCCACCACCTGCAGCGAAACGGTGCCGTTGAAATCGGCGGTTCCGGGCACGTACCGCAGACCCTGGGCCTCATCGGCGGTGATGATCCAGATGTGGGTGCCGTTTTCCTCCGTCGCCTGGACCACGCGGCCATCGGCGGTGAGGAAGGTGTCCCCGGCGGTGGCGCCGAAGATGCGCAGGGACAGCGTTTCACCCGTGGCGTCGGTGAGGGCGGCGGAAATGTCCAGCGAGGCGCGCTGCGCCGCGTCATCTTCCACGCCGTTGGTGGCCGTGACGACCGTCAGGTCGGGGGTGTCGGGATCGCCGGTCAAGCGGATGATCAGCGGCAAGGTATCGCTGATTGCGGTCGTGCCGTCTTCGCTGCTCGTCGCAAAAGCGTTGAGCTTGAAGGTGCCCGAGGCGTTGAGCGGGCCGACGAAGTGCAGGCCGGACAGTTCCGTCGCGGTGAAGGTCCATGTGCTGGTGCCGTCGGGCCGGGTTTCGACCAGCGTTCCGCGCGGCGTTCCGGGCTGGGTGCCATCGGTGAAGGTGGCGCCCTGGGGAACGTCGGTGATGGTGACGGTCAGCGTCTCGCCGGTCAGGTCGGCCAGTTCGGCGTCCAGTTCCAGGGCTACAGGCTTGTCTTCCACGCCCACGACCGCCTGGGGATTGATGGACGGCGTGTCGGCCACGCCCTGAACCGTGAAAGTGAAGGTCTGGCTGGCCGTCTCGACCACCGTGCCGGTGGCCGAGGACTCCATGGAGAACACCTTCAGCGTCAGGCTCATGTCGCCCGACCAGTTCTCCTCCGGCAGGATGGAAACGCCGCTGATCTGGCCGGTTGCGCGGTCGATCTGGGCGTCCTTGATGGTCCAGGAGTAGGTGCCGTCGTCGTCCATGCCGTTGTTGGTGGCATTGCTGACGCGGGCATTGGCGGGCACGCCCTTCAGCACGACCGAAACGTATTCCGAGCCGTGACCGTTGGCGTCGGCGCCGAACCGGTCCGGGTTGAAGGCCTTGAGATCCAGCGCGATGGCCTGATCCTCAAGCGGTGTGACGCCCGCCCCAAGACCGCCGGTGACCTCGATGCCGCTGGCAACCGTGTCGGCCACGGCGCCC
>JBAYSM010000158.1:0-8466 GCA_041676205.1 Rhodospirillaceae bacterium
ACACTGACCGGCGGGGCCGTGGTCGCCACCGTCATGTCCAACATGGGTCTGGAAAAGTACCTGGAACGACATGGCCTCGGCCTCATCCGCACGGCGGTCGGCGACCGGTACGTGGTCGAGCGGATGCGGGCCGATGGCTATAACCTGGGCGGCGAGCAGTCCGGGCATATCGTGCTCGGCGGTCATGCCACCACCGGAGACGGGCTGGTCGCCGCGCTTCAGGTCCTGGCCGAAATGGTCGAGCGCGGCGAGCAGGCCAGCAAGGTCCTGCGCGTGTTCGATCCGTTCCCGCAGCTTCTGCGCAACATCCGGGTGGCTGACAAAGCCTTGGCCGATAGCCTCATCGCCGCCGACACGGTGGCTGAGGCGGTGCGCGCCGGAGAGGCGCGGTTCGGCGGGCAGGGCAGGGTCCTTCTGCGCAAGTCCGGCACCGAACCGCTCATCCGCGTGATGGCCGAAGGCGAAAACCAAGACCTGGTCGACGACGTCGTCGCAGAAATATGCGACGCCATTCAGCGCACGGCGGCGGAGGCGCACTGATGGCCTCCACCGTCGGTCGGGTGCTGATTATTGCTGGCTCGGACTCCGGGGGCGGGGCGGGCATTCAGGCCGACATCAAGACGGTGACCTGCCTGAGCGGTTTTGCCATGACGGCCATTACCGCGCTGACGGCGCAGAACACATGCGGCGTGTTCGGAATCCATGCGGTGCCCGAGGCCTTTGTGCGCGATCAGATCCGCGTGGTCATGGAGGACTTGGGGGCCGACTGCATCAAGATCGGCATGCTGGCGACGGCGGCGATCATCGACACGGTGGCGGACGCCCTGGACGCTTATGCGCCCGGAGTGCCGATGGTGCTCGACCCGGTGATGGTCGCCAAGGGCGGCCACCGCCTGCTGGAGGCGGACGCGGTGGCGGCGCTGAAGGCCCTGCTTCTGCCGCGCGCCACGGTGGTCACGCCAAACTTGCCCGAGGCGTCGGTGCTCATCGGCCGCGACCTGCGGACGGAGGCCGACATGTTGGGTGCGGTGGACGACCTGCGCGCCCTGGAGGCCAAGGCGGTGTTGCTCAAGGGCGGTCATCTGGAGGGCGACGATCTGCTCGACCTGCTTATCATGCCGGAGGCGGTCAGCCGCTATCACGGCCGCCGCCTGGACACCGCCCATACCCACGGCACCGGGTGCACCCTGGCCTCGGCCATCGCCACCGGCCTCGCCCAGGGCCTCGACCTGCCGACGGCGGTATCGCGGGCGCGGGACTACGTCCGTATTGCCATCGAAACCGCCCCCGGCCTGGGCCACGGCCACGGGCCGCTGAACCATTGCCATACGGTGGGGTGAGGCGGCTTATTCCTCGCTCAGGCCCTCGCGCGCGGCGTCGATCAACGGATCGAGCAGATAGTCGAGCAGCGTCCGCTCGTCCGTCTTGATCATCACCCCGACCGGCATGCCGGGCACCAGGGCGACGCTGTCGGGCAGGGCGGCCATGGCATCGCCGTCCACCTCGATGCGGGCCATGTAGTAGCTTTCGGCCTTCTCGCCCGCTGCGGCCTCGTCCGTCTGACGGTCGGCTGATACCCAGGCGACGCGGCCGGCGATGGTCGGCGTGGTGCGGCGCGGATAGGCCGTCAGTACCACCGTGGCCGGCAGACCGGCGTACATGGCGTCGATGTCCAGCGGCGAAACGCGGGCGTCGATGATCAGCCGCTCCTTGTCCGGCACGAGGTCGAGGATGGGTTCCCCTGGGCCGATCACCCCACCGATGGTCCTGGTGCGCAGGTTGAGAACGGATCCGCCGACGGGCGCGCGGACCACCACCCGCTCCAGCACGTCGCGGGCGGCCTCCACCGAGCGTTCGGTCTCCGCCAGCTTCTCCTCCAAGTCGGCCAGGGAGCCGTTGACTTCCTCCAGGCGGTTGACGTCCAGGCGCACCATCTCCAGCCGGGTCTGCCCCATGGCCTCCTCCGCTTCGGCGATGGCGGCCAGGGCTTGCCCGCGCAGGCCATCCAGTTCCGCCTGGGTGCGCTGGAGGGACAGCAGGCGCGGTTTGCGCTCCAGGCCCTGGCGGACCAGCAGTTCCACCGCCCCGACCTCCTCCTGGATGAGCGTCCTCTGGCGGTCGGCGCTGCCGATCTGCGCCTGGTGGCCCTCGACTTGCCGGGCCAACTGGCGCAGGCGCTGGTCCAGGATGTCGCTTTGCGTCAGCAGGGCGTTCCGGCGCGAGGCGAACATCAGCCCCTGTGCGGCCATCAACTGCTGTGCCGCGGAGGCGTCGAGGGGATCCCGCGCCGCCTCAATCAGGCGGGCGGGGAAGTCGATGGCGGGGGCACCGTCGCGTTCGGCCACCAGTCGCGCCCGCTCTGCCAGATGAGCCAGCAGGCGACCGCGCAGGATGGAGTGTTCGGCCTGGGCGCGGGTATCGGCGAGTTCGACCAGCGCCTGCCCCTCGGCCACCCGCTCGCCCTCGCGGACATGCAGGACGGCAATGATGCCGCCTTCGAGGTGCTGCACGATGCGGCGGCTGCCATCGGGGCTGACCGACCCGGCGGCGGTCACGCCTTGGGCCAGCGGCGCCATGGCAGCCCAGGTGCCGAACAGGCCGAAGAAGGCGGCGCAGACCCACAGGCCCAGGCGCTGGGTTGATCGTAGGCGCAGCCCAAGTTCGGCGGGCAGGACGGGGATAGCGGTGGCGGTCATCCGGCCAGCCCTCCCGCTCTGACCGGCACGGCCTGGGGCGGCAGGCCGAAGGAAACTGCCTGCCCGGCGCGCAGGGACAATACCTTGTCGGACCGCGACACCAGCGCGGGTGTGTGCGTGGTCAGGATGATGGTAGCCCCCCAGCACTTGGCCTCGGCGAGCGCGTTCATCAGGGCGCCCGCGCCGTCGCTATCCAGCGCCATGTTGGGCTCGTCGAGCACCAGCAGGCACGGCTCCCCGAATAGGGCGCGGGCCAGCCCAAGCAACTGGGCGTGACCGGCGGACAGGGGGGCACCGTCAGCGGCCAAGGGGGTGTGGTAGCCCTGGGGCAGGGCAAGGATGGTCTCGTGCGCGCCCGCCCGCTGGGCGGCGCGCACGATGGCGGCGTCATCGGCATCGTCGCGGAACCGGGCGATGTTGTCGCGCACGCTGCCGGGCAGGAACTCCAGCCGCTGCGGCAGGCTGCCCACGGCTTGGGCCGACGCGCCGGTCCGCCACTGCGTCAGGTCGGCGCCGCCGAAGCGGACGCTGCCGCCCAGCGGCGGCAGCACGCCCAGCAATGCCCGGCACAGGGTGGTCTTGCCGGCGCCCGACGGACCGACCACCGCCAGAGTCTCGGCTGGTTCGAGATGGAAGGACACGTTGCGCAGGAGCACCTTCCCGCCACCGGATGGCGCCTGCACCGTCAAACCCCGGCAAGCCAGCGTCGCCCCGCCTTCGGGGAAGCCCAGGGGCGCGTCTGGCGGCGGCGTCTGGCGCAGCACCTCGTCGAGCATGGCGATGGCGGTGCGCGCATGGCTGATCTGCCGCCAGCTTCCCACCAGCACGTCGACCGGCGCCAGGGCGCGGCCCAACAGGATCGACACGGCGGGGATGGCGCCCATGCTCAGGGCGTCGTGGATGGCCAGCCAAGCACCGAAGCCGACCACGGCGATTTGAACGAACAGGCGCACCGCCCGCGAGAGCGCGCCGTGCGCCGCCGTTAGATCCTCGGCCAGCAGGCGTTTGGCGGCGGCGGCATCGCTGAACCCGCGCCAGCGTTCAAGGCCGCCCGACTGCATGGACAGCGCCAGCACCGTCTCAGCCCCGCCGACCAGGGCGCCGGCCAGCCGCTCGGCCTCGGCCTCCGCCGGCCGCGCCGCCGCCGCGCGCCGCTGCGCCGCCCGGCTGCCGACCACTGCTAGGGCGGCCATGCCCACGGCGGCAACCAATGCCAGCAGGCCCAGCGCCGGGTGCAGCATCCAGATCACGGCGATGAACAGCGGCACGGCGGGAACGTCGAACAGCGCCGCCACCGCCGGCCCCGCGACCAGCCCGCGCAGCATGTCCAACTCCTCCAGCGGCCGTTTGCCCAGATCCATGCCCCGGCTGCGGGCGCGCAGGGCGGCGGCCAGGACGTCGCCCTTCAGACGGTCGGCGGCCCACCCGGCGACGCGGCCAAGCATGCGGGCACGCACCATCTCCAGCAGGCCATAGGTGACGACCGCCCCGGCGGCAATGGCGGTGAGGAACACCAGCGTGGAGCCATGCCGTGTCGGCAGCACCCGGTCGAAGACCTGGATCATGTAGATCGGCAGGGTCAGCATGAGCAGGTTCAGGCCGAGGCTGAACCCGCCCACCACGGCCAGCGCGCCCCGTGCCTGCCGCAGGACGGCACCGATGCAAGGGGCTGGCGGGGCATGCTGGGAAGGCGGCGGCATGACGCGTCCGGAATGGCTCAGGTGCCGGCCGCTCAGCGCGAACGGCCCTGCAGGATCGACATGGAGGTGCCGGTCAACGCGAGCAGTTGGCTGGAGCCACCCGCGCCGCCGGAACGGGCGGAAAGCACGTCCTGGAGCGACTTCTTGTACTGAATGACGGGCTCGAGTTCGCCCATCGTCGGAGCGTTCGGGTCCGCCGAAAAATCATGCACTTCCAATTGGTTGCCGTAGATCTCCCGGAGCGTCTTCTCGATGTAGGCCGCCCGCTTGTCCGCTCCCTCGTGTTTTGCCACGTCGGAGGCGGCGTAGGCCCCTTGGTGAAGGCCCGTCCATCCGTTGGCCCACTGCATCGCGACCATTTTGCCGCCAACCGTGAACACGGTGTGCGCCTTGACCTTGCTCTGCTGCTCGCGGATTTCGGCCCGCACCTTGTCGTGGTTCTTCAGCCCTTCTTCAAAGGCCGCGACACGGGCGCGCGCTTCGTCGTTCAACTCGATGAGCTTGGGGCCGTTGGGGGCTCCGGGCTTGGGCATCGCACGAGCGTCGGAGACCAGAAGTCGAGACAGGAGATCGGCGTTTGGAGTGGTGCTGATGTTCATGGGGCGTCTCCGCGAAAAAAGAACACGCTAAATAATGCAAGTCTCAAGCCAAGTGCCGGTCATTGCGAAATAAGACTAAAAACCGTTCGTATGCGCTGCCCTCGGTGAGAGTGTGGTAGGCCATTGCAGACTCCAATCCTCATGGTTGCCTTGCGCGTTGAGTACTACCAAGAATCTCATATGCAATCCATAATAAAGGGTTTGATTTAAACAGAAATGCTTCATCTGTTTGTATTCGAATACTAGAGTTCATCAGGATTGATTGTATGTATTCATGATGATGGTCAGGTATGATGACTAGTGTCGTCTGCGGGATTCAGCCCCGCCATTTCCTTTGAACACACTGTACTGGCCGGAGCGGCGCCCGTGCGCGCTCCGGCCAGAGGCGGCTTGGTCAACGCGACCGGCCGTGCAGGATGGACATGGAGGTGCCGGTCAACGAGAGCAGCGGGCTGGGGCTGGCGCCGCCAGACCGGGGCGATAATACTTCGCGAAGCGTTTTCTTATACTGGATGACCGGCTCAAGCTCGCCCATCGTCGGCGCGGAAGGATCGTTGGAGAAGTCATGGACCGTCAGTTGGCCGCCATACACTTGGCGGAGGGCTTTCTCGATGTACGCGGCGCGGCGGTCGGCGCCTTCGACATTTGCCACGTTAGATGCAGCGTATCCGCCTTGTCGCACATCGGTCCAGCCGTTCGCCCACTGTACCGCCACGACGTTGTCTCCCACCGAAAAGATCGTGTGAGCCTTGATTTTCCTTTGTTGCTCCAGCCTTTCGGCACGTTCCGCCGGATCGAGTTCTTTGGGTCGGGTCAATTCGTCAAAACGCGCCTTTTCCTCGTCGGTCATCTTTAACATTACGGGCTGCGGCAAGGCCTTGGCGAGGGAGAGGTCTATCCGTCTGACCGAGGCTGGGTCCGATATGTTCATAGATTGTCTCCATTGCAGGGATGCATCCGCACGATGCAAAAGACGTTCCACAAATTCTTGGAGGGACTATTTGCGGAAATAAAAGGAAAAATAACTCTGTGTACTTACAATGGATTTCTTAATGGAGCCGAAGTGGCGGGAAAATTTTTCCTAGCCGGCAAAAGATGCCGTGCCCACCGACCGGCAGCCGGGGGCACGGCGCCTTTTTACGCCCAGCCCGAGGTGTCGTAGTAACCGCCGTCGGAGCCGTAGACGTATTCGATCACGTTGTTCCCACCCAGGAAGAAGTTCTGGATCTTAACGCCAGTGTCGATATAACCGTCCGCCACATCGGCCACGTCGGTCACGTAAAGATCGTTGCCGAACTGGTAGAACAGGAGGTCGCCGGCCGCCACGTCCTTGATGTAGAGGGAGTCGGTCCCTCCACCGTAGCCGGTCGCATTGGCGGCGGAGAGGTCGTCGGCGACGATGTCGATGCTGCCATCGCTCTTGTAGTACTGGTAGGTGTCGTTGCCGACGTTGCCGTACATCCGATCAACACCGGAGCCGCCGTAGAGGACGTCGTTGCCCCCGCCGTAGGCGCCGTTGTCGCCGACCAGGAGGTCGTCGCCGCTGCCGCCTTCGAGATGATCGGAGCCGGCGTCGCCCAGCAGGATGTCATTGCCGCCCATGCCGAACAGGCTGTCGTTGCCGGCGCCGCCGATGATCTGGTCGACGTAGCCGTTGCCGTACACGACGTCATGACCCGCACGCGCGTCGATGAGGTTGCCGGTCTCGCATCAGGTTGGACTCGTAGTAGTCGTTGCCGGTAGTGAGAGCGCGGTATGCCATGAGGCTTCCTCCATGGTTGTGGTTGGAGGTCCTCGATAGCAAAGATTTTGGGGGTGTCTCCACTATAAGATGTAATAGTATGGGGAAGAATGGCCGCATTCTCGCCTGTGTGCCATGTAAAGATTTGGATGCGTGTCCCGGAACATGAATTTTCATTTAGAGTTTAAACGCCGGTACGGACTGATCTGGTGTGATAGCCTGCGAGCGGTTATGGCCGCCGCTTCGTGTTCGCATGCGAACACGAATGAACATGCTTCCGGCTGAGAGTGTGATCGCAATTGCGGCAGGCGTCGCCGGAGCATGAGCTTTCGGTCTGCGCCCGACTCGGCGCTCACATCACCGCGACCGCTCCGGCGTGGCCATCTTCCAGAACGCGGGCGAGGCGGTGCAGGCCTTCCACGTAGCGGGATTCGGAGGGTTCGGTGCCCATGCACAGGCGGATGTGGTCGTCCACGGTGCAGCGGCCGACGGCAAACACATCAGGTGTTTGAAGGATGACGCCCGCCCGGTGGGCTTGGTTGACGAATGTCTCGGCATTCCAGCCCGGCGGCAGGCGGGTCCATAGGTGGAAGCATCGCGGTGGGGCCTGGAACGTCAGGCCGTGGCCGAGGATGTCGTCCGCCAGGGCGCGGCGGCGCAGGGCGGTGCTGCGCAGGTCGTCAATCAGCATGTCGGCGATGCCGCTTTCGATCCAGCGCCGCGCGATTTCTGCCATCAGGGGCGGCACCATCCACGACATGACCCGCACTCCGGCGGCCAAGCGCGGCACCAGATCGGGCGGTGCGGCGGCAAATCCGACCCGGAGGCCGGGCGCCATGCCCTTTGAACAGCTTGTGATGTAGATGGTGCGTTCCGGGGCAAAGGCCGCCAGCGGCGTTATCGGCGTTTCCGGCAGATGCCCATAAATGTCGTCCTCAATGATGGTGAGGCGGTGCCGGCGGGCGATCTCGGCAATAGTTTCGCGGCGGGGCAGCGACATTGTGCGCGATGTCGGGTTCTGCTGGGTCGGAGTGGTATAAAGCAGGGTTGGTCCATAGGCGTGGCAGGCGTCTTCCAGGGCGGCCGGGATGATCCCCTCATCGTCCATCGCCACGCCATGAGAGCGCAAGCCCAGGTGCGGCGCGAGGGCCTTGGCGCCGGGGAAGGTCAGTTCCTCCATCAGCACGCAGTCGCCGGTGCGGCAGACCGCCATCATGGCCGCCGCAATGGCTTGCTGGGCACCATTCGTCAGCACGACGCGATCCGGCGTCACGGCCAAGCCCAGGCGGCCTAGCCATGTGACACCGGCCGCCCGGTGTGCGGGCAGCCCTCCGTCAGGGCCATAGTTGAGGTAGGAGGCGTTGCCGCCCTCGGCCGCGATGGCGGCCAAGGTTTCGGCCAGGAGCGCCGGTTGGCGGCTCAAAACCGGGAAGCCGAGGCTCATGTCGATGGGGCCGTCGGGGCTGCGGTGTTCGATCGCGTAACGCGGGTCCATGACCGGCGGACGGCCAAGCGTTTCTCCGCCGCGCACAAAGGTTCCGCGCCCGACCGTCCCGTCGATCAGGCCGCGCCGTTGCGCCTCGTGATAGCCGCGCGTGATTGTTGTCACCGTGACACCCAGGGTCCAGGCGAGGTCGCGGTGGGTCGGCATCCTGCTGCCCGGTGGCAGCGAGCCATCGGCAATGCCATCGGCAATGGCATCCGCCAGGGCTTTGTACGTGGGGCAGGAG
>JBAYSM010000159.1:0-8454 GCA_041676205.1 Rhodospirillaceae bacterium
AAAACCCCACAAGGTCGCCCTCATCGCCTGCATCCGCAAGATGCTCACCATCCTCAACGCCATGCTCCGCGACGGCACGAAGTGGAAAACCGCTTGACCCGGAACACAGTCGCTCTGTGGTTCCCCACCTTTCCTCCCTACTCCGTCTTGGCCGCATGGTGGCCAAGCGGAGTCGGAGCGTGGCCGCTTTCGACCGGGAATTCGTGCCGCTCGGCCCATTCGGCCCAGGACCCGTCATAGACGGCGACGTCCGACTTCCCGACTAGATGGGCGGCCAGGGCGATGACGCAGGCGGTCACGCCGGACCCGCAACTGGCCGTGATCGGCTTGGACAGGTCCACCCCGGCGGCGGCAAAGCGCGCCTTGATCTCGGCCGGGTCTTTCATGGTCAGTTCGCGGGGGTCCATCAGGTCCAGGAACGGCAGGTTGATGCTGCCCGGAATATGGCCCTGGCGGGACACCGCGCGCGGCTCGGGATCCTCGCCCCGGAATCGCCCGGCAGAGCGGGCATCGAGCACCTGGGAGCGGCCGGTTTCAATGTCCTTCAGGACGTCTTCGGCGGTGCGGACCAGGGTGGTATCGACACGGGCGGTGAAGTGGCGCTCGCGCGGAATGGGGGGCATGTCGTCGGTCGGCCGCCCCTCGCGCAGCCACTTTGGCATGCCGCCGTCGAGCACCGACACGTTGGAATTCCCGAACAGCCGGAACATCCACCACACCCGCGCCGCCGCGCTGGCCCCGCCGTTGCCGTCATAGACCACGATGTGATTGCCATCGCCCAGACCCAGCTTGCGCACCTTGGAGGAAAACACCTCGGGCGGCGGCAGCATGTGGGGATAGGGACTGCTGACGTCCTTGATCACATCGATGTCAAAGAACACGGCACCGGGGATATGACACTCGTCAAATTCCTCGCGTGCGTCGCGCTGGACCGTCGGAACGTAGTGGCTGGCATCGACGATGCGGATGTCGGGCGCGTTGAGGCGCTGAGCCAGCCAGTCGGTGCTGACCAGGGCAGGAACGTCAGACATGGATACTTCCTCTCCGTGGACTCCAGTCCCGTTGACCGGGCTTGCTTTGATCCCTACGCCATCCAGGGCGGAATCGGAAGCCCCTTGGAGCGCAGGAAGTCCGGATTGAACAACTTGCTTTGGTAGCGGGTTCCACTGTCGCAGAGGATTGTCGCCACCACCGCATCGGGTCCGAGCTTGCGGCCCAACTGGATGGCCGCCGCCACGTTGATGCCCGTCGAACCGCCCAGCACCAGCCCATCCTTGATCAGCAGGTTGAACACCACGTCCAACGCGTCTTCGTCGGAAATGCGCAGGGCGTCATCAACCGGCAGGTCCTCGAGGTTGCCAGTCACCCGCCCCTGCCCGATTCCTTCGGTGATGGAGCCGCCCTCGGCCTTGAGTTCGCCGCGCTTGACCCACTCGAACAGGGCCGAGCCATGGGGGTCGGCCAGGGCGCAGACGATGTCCTTGTTGCGCTCTTTCAGCGCGGCGCTGACGCCCCACAGGGTGCCGCCGGTGCCGACCGCGCAAGTGAACGCGCTCACGGTGCCGTCGGTCTGGTCCCAGATTTCCGGTCCGGTGGTGCGGAAGTGACCCATGCGATTGGCCGTGTTGTCGAACTGGTTGGCCCAGAACCCGCCCAATTCCTCGGCCAGACGCCCGGAGTAGCGGACATAGTTCATGGGGTCCTTGTAGGGCACCGCGGGAACCAGTCGCAGGTCAGCCCCGCACAGGCGCAGCATGTCCTTCTTTTCCTGGCTTTGGGTTTCGGGCATGACGATCACGGTCTTGTAGCCGCGCGCATTGCCGACCAGCGCGAGGCCGATGCCGGTGTTGCCAGCCGTGCCCTCGACAATGGTTCCGCCGGGCTTGAGCAGGCCCTTTTCCTCGGCATCCTGGATGATCGCCAGCGCCGCGCGGTCCTTGACCGACCCGCCCGGATTGAGGAATTCCGCCTTGCCCAGAATGGTGCAACCGGCCTGCTCGGACGCCCATTTCAGGCGGATAAGCGGGGTATTGCCGATGGTGCCGATGAAGCCGTCGCGGATGTCCATGGGAAGAATGTCCTTTGTGGCGTTGATTGCACCGAGAGTAGGTTCGTCCGCATGTAAGATCAAGCAGTACCCCACTGCGCGCGCAGACGATCACGGTTCAACAGCAACCACTGCACCGAAATCAGAGTGGTTGCATTGGTCAGCTGATGCGCATCGAGCATCTGGTGCAGGTCCTCCAGCGTCAAAACCACCACGCGAATATCCTCGCCCTCGTCGCCGAGGCCATGGAGGCCGCCGCAGGTGGTCGAGTCGACGCGGCCAACGTACAGGCTGATGCTCTCGGTCAGGACGCCGGGGCTGGCGAGGTACGATGGGCCTTCGATGAAATCGGTGACGGTCACGCCCGCTTCTTCCTGACATTCGCGGCGGGCAACGTCCTCGACCGCTTCGCCGTCTTCGATGATGCCCGCGACGACTTCCAGCAGCCAAGCGTTCCATCCGGCAAAGTGGGCGCCGGGTCGGAACTGCTCAATCATCACGGCAGAGTCGCGGTCGGGGTCATACAACATGACCGCCACAGCGTGACCACGCTCGGCCACCTCGCGGATCACTTCCTTGCCCATGCCGCCTTGGTAGAGTTCATGGCGCAGGCGGACGCGGTCGATCTTGAAATAGCCAGTGTAGACGCGCTGGCGCTCCACGATCTCGACGCCCTGGGGATTTCGCTGGTGGCCGGTCATGGCGCGTCTCCTGTTTGTCTACCGTCCTGGAAGGGGTAGCCTTGCCCGGAGATCGGCACAAGCCTCAGGAGAGTCGCATGAGCGGACGCAGCGAAAAGGTGGAGTTCCCCGGCACCCACGGCCATACCCTGGCGGCGCGCCTGGACCTGCCCGAAGACGAACCCGTCGCCTATGCCTTGTTCGCCCATTGCTTCACCTGTTCAAAGGATGTGTTCGCCGCCTCGCGCATTTCCACCGGCCTTGCCGAGCGCGGCATTGCCGTGCTGCGCTTTGATTTCACAGGCCTTGGGACCAGCGACGGCGAGTTCGCCAATACAAACTTCTCCTCCAACGTCGGCGACCTGGAAGCCGCTGCCGCATGGCTGGCCGACCACCGCCAAGCGCCCGCGCTGCTAATCGGGCACAGCCTGGGCGGCGCCGCCGTGCTGGCCGCCGCGCCGCGCATCGCCTCGGTCCGTGCCGTGGTGTCGATCAACGCCCCGGCCGGACCGTCACACGTCATTGAGTTGTTCCGCGACTCGGTCCCGGCCATCCACGCTGCCGGAGAAGCCGAAGTCTCCATCGGCGGGCGGCCATTCACCATCCGGCGCGAGTTCCTGGACGACATCGACGAACACCGCCTGCTCGACGGCGTCGCCCACATGCGCAAAGCCCTGCTGCTGTTCCATGCGCCCCTGGATCGCCAAGTCAGCATCGACAACGCGCAGCACATCTATCAGGCCGCCAAGCACCCCAAGAGCTTCGTCTCCCTCGACGACGCCGACCACCTGCTGACCCGGCGCGAAGATGCGACCTATGTCGCCGACGTCATCGCCGCGTGGTCGCGCCGCTATCTGGGTGCCGGAGCCGAACCGCACCCCGTCCTGGCCGACCGGCCGCTCGATGAGGGCGTGGTGCTGGTGGCGGAAAACGGTCTCGGACCGTTTGCGCAGAGCGTGACATCGGGCCGCCACCGCCTGCGCGCCGATGAACCCGTGTCGGTCGGCGGCAACGACACCGGACCGGGACCTTACGACCTGTTGCTGGCGGCACTGGGGGCCTGCACCTCCATGACCATCCGCATGTACGCCGACCGCAAGAAGATCGCCCTCGACCGCGTGGCCGTGCGCCTCAAGCACCACAAGGTCCATGCCACCGACTGCGCCGACTGCGACACCGCCAACGGCAAGGTTGACGTCATTGAACGGGAAATCGAACTGACCGGCGACCTGGACCGGGACACCCGCGCGAAGCTGATGGAAATCGCCGACAAATGCCCGGTGCACCGGACGTTGCACGGCGAGATCAAGGTGCGGGCGGTGATGGTGGAGTGATGGGGAAGCTGGGCGCTGCCCAGACCCGAAAAGGGCCATTGGCCCTATGATCCCATGAGGTTACGGCACTTTCTTTGCGCCGCAGGCATTCTTCCGTGGATCATGAAAAGTGCGCCGCGCGCGGCAAGTAAGAGCACCATTCCCGAGGTCCAGGAGCCCGTGGCTCCTGGCGGGCGCGGGCAGAGCCCGCATCTATCCCCAGTAAACCCGCGCCGCACCGATGGCCGAGGTCAGCAGGCCCAGGATCAGGTTGGTGGTGATGATGCCCCGAATGGCCGTGGTGTGCTTGCCCGCCGATACCATGTCATTGGCCGCAACGGCCTGTTCAAAGCGGCGGAATGGCACGAAATACATGTATGCGAACAGCACAATCATGACGAAGCCGGTGGCCTGCATGATGTGAACGTGTCCGCCGACGTTGGCAAAGCCGCCGTACAGGCCGAACAGCACCCAATATCCCGAAACGACGATGGCGATCAGGCTCACCCACACCCAGCGGAAGAAGCGCGGGAACACTTTGCTGAACAGGACCAGCCGGTCGTGAGGTTCCAGCACCTGGGTTGCCGGACGAAGGACCAGAGTGGCGAAGAACATCCCACCGACCCAGACGATGGCCCCCAGCAGGTGCAGGGCGATCAGAAGCGAATAAAACATCGGGCCTCCTTTACCGAGACTTCGGCTTGCCGAGGATAGCCGAGACTTCCTTGGCCAGGGCGCGGATCTCGTCGGCGGCGGCAGTACGGGCGTGCGTTTCAACAACGCCCATGCCTTCCATCATCGACGCGGCAAAAGCCACGCGGCTGCCAAGCAAAGTGGTGGCGACCGTCGCCTCGTTTTCCGCCAACTCAGCCGTGATACGGTCGAGCAGCTTGCCACGCGGCGGCATGCGGTTGAGGACCAGCAGGGCGGTGCGCTTTTCCTTGCGCGCCGCCTCCAGGGTCGGGCCGATGGCCCACAGGTCCATGGGGCTGGGCTGCACCGGAACCAGCACGAGATCGGCGGCGCGAATGGCGGCCTTGGCATCGGTCTCGGCGTGCGGTGGACTGTCGATGATGATCCAGTCGTAGCTTGCGCGCAGACGATCCAGTTCGGTGCTCAGGCGCCATCCGGCTACCTCGGTCAGATGAATGCCGCCGCCGTCTTCGCCCAAGGCCGCGCAGCGGACGCCGTGCCACCCGGCGAGGCTTTTCTGCGGGTCGATGTCGATGACCGCCACCTTGCCGCCCGCCTTGGTGAACGTCACGGCAAGTTGAGCGGCGAGCGTTGTCTTGCCCGCGCCGCCTTTTTGCTGCGCGATGGTAACGACGTGCGCCGGCATTGGTGGCTCCTTTTATTCCCAAACGTTCGCTTGAGGCTAAGGGAGCACAGGCTTTTTGCAAGCGCGTTGTTCGCCTATTCGGCTGCCATCGCCATGGGCGGTTCATCCAGTCGGGGCAGCAGGACGGCCCAGCGGCGTTCCGCCCCTTCGACCGAACGATCCTTGATTGCCCCGTACCCGCGAATGGAGACAGGAACGGTGGCGATTTCCACGGCGACCGGCAGCGTATGCCGGGACAATTTGGCAAGCACCGTCTCAAGATGCCGCCGGTATTCGGCGATCAGGCGGCGCTCCATCCGCCGCTCGGCGGTCCAGCCGAAGGGGTCGAACGGCGTGCCGCGCAGCCCCTTCAGCCGCTTCAACCCCCGCATGGCGGTCAGCATCCACGGCCCGAACCGCCGCTTCTTGTCGCCCAACAACGGCGGGGCAAGATGCAGCGTCACCCGCACGTCGCCCTCAAACGTACGCTTGAGGTGATCGGCGAAGGCCCCGTCGGTATAGAGCCGGGCCACCTCGTACTCGTCCTTATAAGCCATCAACTTGAACAGGTTACGGGCTACGGCCTCGGTCAACTCCCGCTGCGGCGACAGGCGCGCCTCGGCAGCCTCGACACGCCGGACCATGTCCCGATAAGACGCGGCATAGGCGGCATCCTGATACGACTCCAGATCGGCGGTCCGGCGGGCGATGATCTCGGGCAGCGTCAAAGGCACCGCCTTGCCCACTCCGGCCGCACGCTCCACGGCGGCGGCGTCATGCGCAGCCAGCCGTCCCCAGGCCAGGGTGCGTTTGTTGGCCGCCACCGCGACGCCGTTCAACTCCACCGCCCGCTCCAGTGCCTCCAGTCCGACCGGCACCAGCCCCTTTTGCCAGGCATAGCCGAGCAGGAACAGGTTGGCCGCGATGGTGTCGCCCATCAGCGCGGTGGCAAGGCGCGTGGCGTCCACGAACTCAGTCTCCGCAGCCGCTGACAGAGCCTGCTTCAGCTGATCGGGATGCAAATCTGCATCGGGATTGTGCAGCGACGCGGCAGTTGGGATCTCAGCGGTGTTGGCGACCACCCTGGAATGCCCCTGCCGCAGCGTTGCCAGCGCGTCAGGACTGGCAGCGACGACCATGTCGCAGGCCAGCAGCAGTTCGGCTTGCCCCACGTCGATGCGCACTTGGTTAAGCGCTTGGGGCGTCCGGCCGATGCGCACATGGCTCAACACCGCACCGCCCTTTTGCGCAAAGCCCATAAAGTCCAGAACGCTGGCCCCTTTGCCTTCGAGGTGGGCGGCCATGCACAGCAACGCGCCGACCGTCACCACGCCCGTTCCGCCGACCCCGGTGACGAGAATTTCGAACGGCTCGTCCAGGGCGGGCAAGTCCGGGCGGGGCAGACCGGCAAACAGGGAATCGTCAACACTCACCGCGCCCGGTTTGCGAAGGGCGCCGCCGTGCACCGTCACGAAGCTGGGGCAGAAGCCGTCCAGGCACGAGTAATCCTTGTTGCACGAATGCTGGTCGATCTGGCGCTTGCGGCCCAGCTCGGTTTCCACCGGCACGACGGACAGGCAGTTGGACTTCACGCTGCAATCGCCGCAGCCCTCGCACACGGCCTCGTTGATGAGCACCCTTCGGGGCGGGTCGGGGATCAGGCCGCGTTTACGCTTGCGGCGTTTCTCAGCGGCGCAGGCCTGATCGTAGACCAGCACCGTGACGCCCTCCACGCCGCTGAGGTCGCGTTGCACGGCGTCAAGGTCGGCCCGTGGATGGACCGTCACACCGGGCGCGAAATCCGTACCAAGCGGGTACTTGTCCGGCTCGTCGCTGACCACGGCGATGCGCTTGACGCCCTCGGCATGGACCTGGCGCGTGATGCCGGATACCGTCAGCGGGCCGTCGTGCGGCTGGCCGCCGGTCATGGCGACGGCGTCGTTGAACAGGATTTTATAGGTGATGTTGACCTTGGCAGCCACGGCCTGACGTAGGGCCATCAGACCGGAATGGTAATAGGTCCCGTCGCCCAGGTTCTGGAATACATGCTTGCGGGTGGAGAACGGCGCCTGCCCTATCCAGTTGACACCCTCGCCGCCCATCTGGATCAGGCCCTCGGTCTGGCGGTCCATCCAGTTTGCCATGAAGTGACAGCCGATCCCGGCGAACGCCTTGGCCCCCTCGGGCACGCGGGTCGAGGTGTTATGCGGGCAGCCTGAGCAAAAGTATGGCACCCGCTTCACATCTGGCGGAATAGCGTGGCCCTTCTGGCAGCTAGGAAAAGATTCCCTAGCCCTGCGCGTCAGCCGATCCCGCAGGTCCGGGAACGCAGCGCCCAGCCTGTCCACCACCGCCGAGGCGATGCGCGACGGCCGCAACTCCCCGGTCGCGGGCAGCACCCCCTTGCCGATGATGCGCGGTGCGCCCGCTTGGCCATAGAGCAGCGCCTTGAGCTGATCCTCGATCACCGGGCGCTTTTCCTCGATCACCAGGACTTCCTCCAGTCCGGCGGCAAAGCGGCGCAGGCCGGCGGCTTCCAGGGGCCACGACAGGCCGACCTTCAGCACCCGCACACCCCGCCCAGCCAGTTCGGCGTGACTAAGGCCGAGGCGGTCCAGAACCTCCATGACATCAAGGTGAGCCTTGCCGGTGGTCAGGAGTCCCAGACGCGCCGCCGGAGCATCGATCACCATGCGATCAATTGGATTGGCGCGCGCAAACGCCTGTACGGCGTTCAGTTTCGCGGCCATCCGTTCTTCCAGGGCAAGGCTTGGCAGGTCCGGCCAGCGGTAATGCAGCCCGCCCGGCGGCGGGGTGAAATCACGGGGCGTGACGAAACTCATACGGTGCGGGTCCACGTCGATGGACGCCGCGCTTTCCACCGTTTCGGAAATGGCCTTGAAGCCAACCCACGCGCCCGAGAAGCGCGACAGCGCCCAGCCGTACAGCCCGAAATCCAGATAGTCCTGAAGGTTGGCCGGATTGAGCACCGGCATCGACCACGCCATGAACGCCTGTTCGGACTGGTGAGGCATCGACGACGACACCACGCCGTGATCGTCCCCGGCAACCACCAGGACCCCGCCGCGCGGGCTG
>JBAYSM010000160.1:0-8431 GCA_041676205.1 Rhodospirillaceae bacterium
CCGGCGTCTGATCAAAGGCGCCGTCGGGGGTGAAGCAGATGCCGACCAGGCTGCCCGGCGCATAGACGCAGAGGCTGGCGATAAAGGTCTCGCTGAAGCCGACTTCCCGCAGTTCCAGCGCGAAGGCCCGGCAGTGGCGGTCAGCGATCGCGCAGGCGGCGTCGTCCAACGGCACGATGACGGCCCCGCCGCCCTTGAGTTGGATGGAGCGGTGGGTGGTCGGCTGGGTAAAGGCGGCGGCGATGAAGCCCGTTGTCCGCACGGCCTCCAGCAAGGCTCTGCACGCGGCCGATGCGACGATCAGCCTGATCCGACAGCGGTTGTCCTCCACCGTCACGGCCATTCCGCGCCCGGTGACGGGCCGCCGCCCCGCCGTGCTCGAGGCCAACCGGACGCTGACGCCCAGTTGAAGGAAAGCCGCCGTTTCGGGGCTGATGATCGCGTCTTGCTGCATCTAGTGGCGTCGCGGAGGGGAAGCTTGTCAGAACCAAAGCGTACCCGTTGGGTGGCTGGGGATTCAACTGCGAATGGGGCTAGCCCATTGCGCCTGCCTCCGCCTGGACCCTGCAAGCCTTGGGCTAAAAGAAAACCGCCATCCAGTACTCGCTCTCCCGACGGTAGCACAAAAAACACCAGAAAGTACTTTATAGCCCCGAAAGGGACGATCTGGTATGAGCAAGGACGTTCACCCTAGGCGCTCATTAACCATGGCATTCCAGCTCCGCGTCGCGCGCACAGACCATACTGCGGCCCAGTCGACCATGTGCAATGGCCGGCCGCTGCTCGAGTATTACCCGCACCTGCGGGCCGCGCTTGCGCCGCATGTGCCGTCCGTGACGCTTTCGCTGCTGACCGAACCGGTGCTATCGACGGACAACGCGACCGCCGAGTGGTATTCCACCTTGTCGGGAGAGCCGATACCGCTGTCCCAGTTGCCGGACGAGGCGCGCTTAAAAGCTGCCGTAGTGCTGGAGGACCGACTCCAGGCCTTGCGCGCTCAGGCCGACCGTCTTGCGGCCGGGGGGCAGGTGGATTTGGCCGACGCCCTCCGTCTGGCCGTGCAGCCGCCCCGCCCGGAAATGGTCTATGTCGTCAACGGTCAGCCGGTCCTTATTAATTGGGACCGCGCCCGCCAACCTGCCGCCGCACCTGCCGCCGTTGCTGCCACTGCCGCTACCGTTACCACTACCACCGCCGCCGCCGCCGCGACTGCCACCGCGATTCCGGCTGGTGCGGTGGCCGTGGACGCTGGTCGCCCATGGTGGCGCTGGCTGTTGCTGGCATTGGGCCTTTTGACTCTTTTGGCTGCGCTCGGGTTCGCGCTTCGGTCGTGCGCGGTGCCGCTGCCGTCCGGCATGAGCGGTGGCGAGTCGGTAGTGCCGCCGCCGCCCGCCGTGCGCGAGGGGGGCGACGAAGCCGCCTTGAGGGCCGAGGTCGAACGCCTTGAGCGGGAACTGCTCGCCCGCCTGGACGCTTGCCCGATGCCTACGACGTTGGACAAGCCGCCCATTCTTCCGGCAGATGCAGTGGCCGCCGCGGTGGCCCCCGTGGTTGAGGATCCCGTGGTCGAGCCTCCCGTGGATGAGCCTTCCGTAATCGAGGCGCCCCCGGCCAATTTGCCGCCCGAAGACCCGCCGCCGCAGGAGGTGTCCGAAGCGCAGATGCCCGACGCACCACCCCGCCGGAGGCCCCAAAGACCTGCCGCTTCGCCTGCGGAAACGCAGGAATGCCCGCCGCCGGTGCCCGAGTGGGAGGCCCCCGAGGTGGTCGTCCTTCTCGATTCGTCGGGCAGCATGGGATATCCGCTGCATGTCAGCGCCAGTGAGATCAAGGCCCTCACGCAGCGTGCCCTTGCTGGTGACGTCGCCGCCATGCGCCGCTTGAAGGAACTAAAGGACAGCAACGGGGGGCCGAATACGCGCCTGGGCGCCGCCAGGGGCGCAGTGAGCGCGGTGTCAAGAACGCTGCCGCCTGAAATCGACCTTGGTCTGGTGGTGTTCGGTGACTGCAAGGGGGTCGACAACCACAAGTTCTTTAGCGCCAAGGAGCGGCCGCAGTTAAATCAGTTGCTCCAGACCATCACGCCGCTCAATGGCACCCCGCTGGCGCGCGGCGTGGAGCGGGCCGGAAACATGGTTGACGGCGTTTCGGTCCCGGCCGTGGTGGTGGTGGTCACAGACGGCGATGACAGTTGCGGCGGCGACCCATGTGCCGCCGCAAGGGCACTGAAGGCGCGCAAGCCGCAGCTGAAAATCAATGTGATCGATGTTGACGGCTCAGGCCAGGGCCGCTGCATGGCTGAGGCTACCGGCGGTAAAGTCTTGTCCACCGGCGACGGCGTCTCGTGGGAAGATTTGATTCAGAGGGCGACAGAGCAGAAGCCGCGACCGGCCGGGTGCAATTAGGCCGGTTGAAGGGCGGGGCAATGGGGGGGACAGGGTTGATGAGTACGCACGGACCACTGCTGCGGAGCGGCCACCCCCGCGCCTATAAGGGGCTTGGCGTGCTCGGCCGTCCGGTATTCAGCGCCGCCCAGCAGATGCGCGCCACAATTCGGCGCAAGCTCGGCCCGGACGTGGCCGACATCCTGGCTATTCCGCAAAGCAGCGAGGCGGGCGACAGCGTCAGTTGGTATGCGCCTTTTGAGGGGCGGGTCGTGCCGTGGTCCTCGGCCAGCCCCGAGGAACGGGCCGATGCCACGCGTCAGGTCCAGGAGGTACGGGCGCAACTGGCCGCCCTGAGTGCCCAGGAACTGGCGACAAACCCGACCGGCGACCGCGAACTTTTCGGCCGCATGCTGCCATTACTGCTGCAAATTCCCGACGACACTCATGTTCATCTGGTGGGCGGGCGGCCGGTCCTGACGTTCTGGGGGTTCCAGCCGGAAGGCGCCCCGGCCGACTATGACATTATCCGCGACTTATCACCTGTTGCTGCCGTGGCGATGCAACCCGCCGTTCCCCCGGAACCCGCCACCGCGCCGGTGCCCGTTCCGATGGCCGGGCGGCCGTGGTGGGCGTGGCTGCTGTGGCTGTTATTTCTTTTGCTGCTGCTGGCGCTATTGCTGTTCGGCCTGCGTGGATGCGGCGTGGCGGTTCCGGGCCTTGCGCTTCCCAGTCTTTCACCGTCGGTCGAACCGCCGTCCGCACCCCGGATTGATCTTCCGCACCCGGACATTCGCGCGCCGGAACGCGCCGTGCCAGTTCCCGGCGCGGTCGTTCCCAGCGGCGCGCTTCCCAGCGGCGCGCTGCCCAACGGCGCGCTTCCTGATGCGGTGCCACCCGGTCCTGCACCAGAACCTCCGGCGTCCACTGATCGCGCTTCTCCCGATACGCCGACGTCTGACGAGTTGCCGCCCAACAACCCAACCGCGGTTGTGCCCCCCGAGGTGCCGCGTAGCGACCCGCCGGCGGATGCCGCCGACCCTGGTGCGCAGGCTCCGCCCGCGCTGACCATCCCGCCCGAAGCGATTCAGACCGGGTCGACCGACTTCCTGAACGGCCACTGGCGGTCCAGCACCGGGCTGGTCGACAGCCAGACCGGGCGGCCCATCGATGTTGAATACGACTTTCAGGACGGCAAGGGGACCGCGACCATCGAGCGTAGCGACGGGGTGCGGTGCACCGCACCGACCGAGGCGTCCATGCGCGGGGGCACCTTGGTCATCGAGCAGACGTCCGAGGCGGCCTGCCCGAATGGGGATGCCTTCAACCGTTCCACCGTCGAATGCAGGCCCGGCGCAGATGGCCGCGCTGACTGCACGGGCCTGAACGCCGAAGGTGGCGAATTCACCGTGCAGATCCAGAAGTAGCCAAGACGTCTTTGCAGGAGAAACCCATGCTGCCGAAGCCGCTCAATCTCGAAGACGACATCGCCCTGGTGATGCGCAGCGGACTCCAGTTTCTGGACTTCGGGCTGACGCTTGACTTGCGCAAGCTTGGCGCTGGCGGCTTCGTCGCTACGGGCCAGGAAAACTGCGTCCTGGAGCGGCTGGATTATGACGAGGCGGCCGATGCCTATCTGGTGCCGCGCCGCCCCGATGCCCCGGTGACGGGCAAGCAGCAGACTGCCAAGCCGACGCTCGACCTGCCGGTGATGCAGTCTGTGGCCTTGCTTGAGGACCTGTGGCTGCCGCTGCCGGTGTTCCGGGTGCACGGCAATTCCCGCTTTGTCGAAGGGCCGACCAACTGGGCGCGCGCCCGGCTGGTTACGCTGCGTCCGGGCGAGGACGACGAGGGCCATACCCATCGTCTGGTGCTGTCGTTCGATACCACCGTGGACGAGGAAGACCACGTCGGGGCGCGCTATCTGGCGCCGACGCTGGGCGATGTCACGGGCGGCGGAAAGTTCGCCCTGGCGTGGCGGGCGGCGGACATGCACGGGTTCTGCGCCCGTGGCGAATGGGTGTGGACGTGGCTGGAGGAGGTTTACCGCGAAAACGCCGAACGCCGCCTGCGGATGCCGCTCGAAGACATCGAGGACACGGTCGCCCACCATCATGCCTTGGCGCATTACCTCAACGTGCTGTGGCTGATCGGCACCTCGCTGCGCGGGCCGGAACGGCACGACACCAAGCCACGCCCGCAGTTCTCGTTGCTCAGTAACCGCAAGCAGGACAGCTTCAAGCCGATTCAGGTCGATCTGGTTCTGGATGTCGGCAACTCGCGCACGGTCGGCATCCTGATCGAAGACCATCCGCAGGAAGGCGACGGCCTGCGCGATCGCTACGTGCTGCAACTGCGCGACCTGACCCGGCCCCATCTGGTCCACGAAGACCCGTTCGAGAGCCGCGTGGAGTTTGCCGAGGCGTCGTTCGGCAAGGTGAACCATAGCGTCCTGAGCGGCCGCAACGCGTTCCAATGGCCGACCATCGCCCGTGTCGGTCCCGAGGCGACCCGGCTGGCCGCCCGCCGTCGCGGCACCGAGGGCTCGACCGGCCTGTCCAGCCCCAAGCGGTATCTGTGGGACGAGGACCGCTATATCGCGGGCTGGCGCTTCAACGACGCCTTCGAGAAGAGCGAGTCCGAACCTTTCGCCACCGCCGCGCCGTTCGGCGATCTGGTGGACGAGCGGGGCGAGGCCCTGTTCACCTGCCCCGACGAACTGGCCGTGTTCCACCCGCATTATTCGCGCAGCTCGTTGATGACCTTCATGCTGGCCGAGGTTCTTGTCCAGGCGCTGACCCAGATGAACAGCGCCGGGCAGCGGACCAAGGTCAAGCAGGCCAACTTCCCCCGTCACCTGCGCTCGGTCATCCTGACCGTGCCGCCGTCCATGCCCAAGCCCGAGCGGGAGATTTTTGAGGACCGCGTCCGTCAGGCCATCGGTCTGGTGTGGAAGGCCATGGGCTGGCACCGGGCCGAGGCGCCGGTCACTTTTCCCGACACCAACGGCAACCAGACCGATCCCGAGGCCTGGCCGCCGCTGCCCTCGGTGGTCATCCAGTGGGATGAGGCGACGTGCGCCCAAGTGGTGTGGCTGTATTCCGAGATCATCAACCACTTCGGCGGACGGCCCGAGGAATTCATCTCGGTGGCCCGCCGCAAACGGCCCGGCGACGCCGAACGCCGTGCGTTGCGGGTGGCGTCCATCGACATCGGCGGCGGGACCACCGACCTTGTCATCAGCGATTACGAACTGGACGCCGGACGCGGGGCCAACGTCTACATCCAGCCTCACCAGAAGTTCCGCGATGGGTTCAAGGTGGCCGGTGACGACATCGTTCTGGAAGTCATCACCAGCATGGTCCTTCCGGCCATCGAAACCGCGCTGAAGGAACGCGGCGTCGCCGACCCCGGCCCTGTCGTCTCCCGCATGATGGGGGCCGAGGCCGTTGACGTGCAGGAGGCCGTAGCCCGTCAGCAGTTGACGTTGCAAGTGCTGTACCCGATGGCGCTGCGCATCCTCAAGGACTATGAAAGCTATGACCCGCAGGCCGGGGCCGACGTCAAGGTGGTCCCGCTGGGCGACGTGTTCAGCGGCGACGAACGGCCGTCGGACGAGGTGCTGGCCTATGTTGCCCGCTGCGTCCGTCAGGTCGCCGGAGTGCCCGACTTCGATCTGCTGGCGGTGTCCCAGCATATTGACCTGAACCGCCTGCACGGCATGTTCCTGAACGACCGGATGGAGATCTGCAAGACCATCAAGTCGCTGTGCGAGATCGTCTATCTGTATGACGCGGACTGGCTGCTGCTGTCGGGGCGGCCGTCGCGGCTGGCGGGTGTGCAGGCTTTGTTCCGGGCCTTGTTGCCGCTGCCGCCGGACCGCATCCTGCCGCTGCACGAATACCGTACCGGCGATTGGTATCCGTTCAGCAGCCAGCACCGCATCCAGGATCCCAAGACCACGGCAGCGGTCGGGGCCATGCTGTCCATGCTGTGCGCCAAGCGCAGGCTGCCGAACTTCTTCTTCCTGTCGGGCAACTTCAAGATCACCTCGACGGTGCGGAACATCGGTTTGCTCGACCGCAACATGACGATCAAGGACGAGGACGTTTATTTCCGCGACGTCGATCTGGACGATGCGCAGTACCGCCTGCCTGAGACGCCGTTCGAAATGCGCGGCCCCATGACGCTGGGCTTCCGCCAGTTGGGCGCGGCGCGGTGGGGCGGCAGTCCGCTGTATCGCCTGGAGTTTGCCGACGGCGACAGCAACCGCGCGCGCACCGCCCTTGAAAATTCCGCGCCGGATGGCGGGGAGGCGACGGTCCTGAACGTGGTGCTGGAGCGCTGCAAGGCCGACCCGCGCGGCTATGACCATGTGCGCGTCAAGGAGGTCACGACGCCGTCCGGCGTGCCGGTGTCCAAAAGCGCCCTGCGCATCCGCCTGCTGACTTTGAACGCCGTCGGCCTGGAAGAGAACAGCTACTGGCTCGACACCGGCAGCATCGTTCGTTGAGGAGACAATAGACGTGACCGCATCTCCTGAAAAACTCGCCCAACGTTGCGCCGCCATCGTCGAAGGCGCCGGGGCCGCCATCGGGTGGATCGCCGAGACGCGCGGGACGTCCCAACGCCTGGAACGCGAAGGCGACAGCCTGACCGAACGCCTGCGCCACGCCCGCAACCTGTGCCGCCGTCTGGGCGCTGCGGCCAAGCGGCCCATGTCGGTTGGGTTCTTCGGCATGTCCCAGGCTGGCAAGTCCTACATGATTTCGTCCCTGGCGCGCGGGGCCAATGGCAAGCTGGAAACGGTGCTCGACGGCGAGCGCCTGGACTTCATCGATCACATCAATCCGCCTGGCGGCGGCAAGGAAGCCACCGGGCTGGTGACGCGGTTCACCCGCAATCCGTCCGTCACCGCGCCGGGTTTCCCGGTCCATCTGGTGCTGCTGAACGAAGCCGATCTGGTCAAGCTGCTGGGCAACAGTTTCTTTTGCGACTTCGACCGCGAGAAAGTCACTTTCAACACCGACACCAGCCGCATCAACGCCCTGCTGACCGGCCTCAAGGCCCGCCGTCAGAGCGTGGCGCAGAGCGGCTTGACCGAGGATGATGTCACCGACATCCGCGATTACTTCGGCAAGCGGTTCAAGAAGTCGATGGACGCGCTGCCGCCCAACTACTGGCCGACCGCCATCGCGCTTGCGCCCTATCTGCTTCCGCAGGATCGGGCCGAGTTGTTCTCCGTCCTGTGGGGCGAGTTCCCGGAGTTCATCGTGGCCTATGGCGTGCTGCGTCAGGCGCTGGCCGCGCTGTCCCACGCGGCGGAGGTCAACGCCCCGACGTCGGCGCTGGTCGAGCGGGTGGACGGCGAGTACACGCAGGCCGCCAGCATCATGAACGTGGACGCCGTGCGCTGTCGTTTCGCCCAGGACAGCGGCGACTTGATCGACGTGGTGCCGGTGGTCGATGGCGTCGCCCTGGCGCCGGTGCGCATTCAGCGGTCCATCCTCGCCGCGTTGACCAAGGAAATGGTCTGCGTCCTGGCCGAGCCGTCGCGGGTCGATCTGTTCGAGACGGTCGATTTGCTCGACTTCCCCGGCTATCGCGGCCGCATGGGCTTGGCGAAGGTGTCCGAGGCCGCGACCCAGGACGAGGGGGCCAACGCCACCGGCGCGCTGCTGCTGCGCGGCAAGGTGGCGTACCTGTTCGAGCGGTACACCGACGATCAGGAAATGAACGTCCTCATCCTGTGCAACGCCAGCGACCAGCAGATCAACATCACCGACCTAGGGCCGGTGCTGGACAGTTGGGTGTGGGCGACCCAAGGCGCCAGCCCTGAGGAACGGGCCAAGCGCACGCCCGGCCTGCTGTACGCCCTGACCAAGCTGGATACCCGTCTGCTCGCCAGCCTGAACCAGACCGACAGCAACCTGTCCATGAAGTGGTCGGGCATGATCGACGCGGTTTTGCTGGAACGCTTCGGCAAGAACGAGTGGGTCCAGCATTGGGCCAACGGCAAGGCGTTCGACAACCTGTTCCTGGTCCGC
>JBAYSM010000161.1:0-8411 GCA_041676205.1 Rhodospirillaceae bacterium
ATGACTGAGGATGAGTTCCGCCACGGCCATCGAATCAGAACGGTTGGACGGAATGACGCCCGACGGACCGCGCTTGGCCCAGCCGACCACGAACACCCCGTCTTCGACCTTGCCGTCTTCGTTGGCCACGATGCCCCGGCTTTCGTCGACCGGCACGCCGTCAATGGGGGCGATGCGGTAGCCGATGGCCGTCATCACGGCGCCGACGTCGAGGTCGAATGTCTCGCCGGTCGGGACGGCGCGGCCGTTTTCGACGCGGGTTCGTTCGATGCGCAGGCCGCTTACCCGCCCATCGGCGCCAATGATTTCCTTGGGGGCTGCATTGAACAACAGGTGCACGCGGAGCGGCTTGTCATCGGTGCGGGCGGCGAACTCGCGCAGGATTTCAAGGTTCTTCTCCTTGACCTTCTGCTCCTTGGGATCGCTCACCGACTCGGCGGTGATGCCGTCGAGAACAGCCGGATCGATGACCGGACGGCCGCGTTCCAGATGGCCCAACTCGCCCAATTCGGCCGATGTGAAGGATGCCTCCAGCGGGCCCCGGCGGCCCAGCAGATAGATATCGGTCAGGGGCGCGGCGGAAATGGCTTCGACGGCGTGGGCGCAGATGTCGGACCCGGTCATCTCGGCCGATGTTTTGGCCAGTATGCGCGCGATATCCAGTGCCACGTTCCCGTTGCCGATCACCGCGACGCCGGACGTGTCGAGCCGCGGGGCAAGGCCCGCATGGTCGGGATGACCGTTGTACCAGCCGACGAACGCCCCGGACCCATACACGCCGTCCAGGTCTTCACCGGGAATGCCCAGCGTGCGGTCAACCGGCGCGCCGAGCGCCAGGACCACGGCGTCATAAGTGGCCTTAAGTTCCGCGTAGCTGACGTCCTTGCCAATGCTGACATTACCGAGGAATCGGACGCCGGGCTTGGTCATGCTGCGTTCGAACTGGCGGACGATGTTCTTGGTCCCCTGGTGGTCGGGGGCCACGCCCGCCCGCACGAGGCCAAACGGCGTGGGCAGGCGGTCGATGATGTCGATGGCGCAGCCGGGACGTTTGCGCAGGATAGTGTCGGCGGCATACAGGCCCGACGGGCCGCTGCCAACGATGCAGACGCTTCCAGACTGGGGGGCGGGGGTGCTCATGGGAGTCCGTTTCCTCAATATTTTATTGTGCGGCGGTTCTTTCGCCGGGTTCGTGCAGTCCGCCAAAGCGTTCAAAGAAATAGGGCGCCGCGGCGGGCAGGGGACCGTCGGCCGTCTCAAGAACGGCCATCAAGTGGCGTTCGGCGGGATCCTGGGTCATCCGGTACAAGTTGCGGCACAGCAGGCGGGACGCCGCGCCGGGCCAGTCCGGCGGCAGCACTTCCTGCGGCAGCATGGGATCACGCAGCAGGATTCGGCGGTAGTCGTGGATAAGCAGGGTGCGGACCAGGAAACAGGCCTGCGGGTCCAGTTCCTCGCTGCTCTCCAGCGCCCGCCACACGGGCCGAAAGCGATCGAGGAACGCGTTATAGTCCTCGACCAACCGGTCCAGGTCCCAGCACGATCGGACCAAGGCCTTAAGGTTGGACGTGCTGGTCAGGCGGTCGGCTTGGGCGCGCATGAGGACCACCTTCTCCTGCGCCCCTAGTTCGCGGAGTGCCAGGGCCAGCGCCTCGTCATCGGGGGCGGGATGGGCCATCACGGCGGGGGCCAATGTGCCGAATCCCTGCCACACCAACTCGCGCCGCAAGGCCTCTCGCGCATCGGATTCGAGGCCGCAACAGGTCGTGTGGACCAGCACCCACTCGCCATTCCATGGCTGTTGCGGGGCGGCGTAGATGCGCCGGTGGGCGGCTTCGAATCGCTGCCGGCCGACATCGGTGATGCTGTAGTAGCTGCGCCGTCCGATCTGGGTGGCCTGGAGCCATTGATCCTTGGTCAGCCGGAAGACCGCCGTGCGCACCATGCGCTCGGACAGGCCCAGCGGTTCCACCAGTTTGATGAGGCTGCCCAGCCATGCGCTTCCGCCGTGCATCAGGATTCCGTCGCCGTAAACGGTGACGATCAACGACTTGGCCCGCAGAGTCAGGGCATCAAGGAGACCGGTGATCTGGTCGTCCAGCTTCTTGAATCGTGCCATGCCTACCCAAAGCTCCTCGCGGAGTGATTCCGCTCCGTGCCGCGCGCCCATGCGTGCCGGGGCGTAAGGTTCCTGGAACTGCGGTTGCCGTCAACCTTCCAGGGTCTGCGTTGGCGGGCCAAAGCCCCAACGGTCGCCCCAGGTCTGCAATATTGTTACTTTATGGGCCGATACGCCACGGAAAAGTGTAATACCTGCCACGCTTCCCCGTGCGCTACGATCAACGTCGCCCTTCGTCGTCCTTCGTTCCCATTGCACGCTAGTCTTTCTGCGGTGCGGCATCGGGTGGAAAGGGAGCGGTCAGGCGGTATGCCTTCATTTCTCATGGGTCCAACAACGAAGGACAACCCATAAAATACGTTTGACACCGCCAAACGTGTTACACTAATCTCTCGACTGAGACGAATTCTGTGTCACTTTTATCGCGGGGTCAACCCCGTGCCAGAAGACACACGATAAACGCTTTAAAGCGAATGCGTTCCATGGGGTCGGAGGACGCGCCGGCCCTGTCTGAGGAAAATAGGGAGACTGAAATGGCGAAGTTCAAGACCTTCGATAAGGGCGATGCGCTGCCTGAAGAGTACAAGGCCCTCCTGCTGAACCTGATGTCGTTCCAGGCCGATTCGGAATATGCCGGCGCCCAGCGCGTGGCCGAGAACATGCGCTTCGCGCCCCGCCCGGAAGAGGCCTACCGCCTGTCCAAGAAGGTCATGGAAGAGATGGGCCATGGCTACTACATCTGGAACCTGATGCAGGATCTGGGCGTTGACGTGGATTCCCGCCTCCAGGAGCTGGTGCAGAACCCGGACAACCCCGACCGCGCCAAGGTCAACGTCATCAACGGTTTCCGTAAGGAAAATTGGTCGACGTGGTTCGAGGATTGGTACGACGTCGGCCTGTTCTCGACCGTCGTGACCCCGGCGGCGGTGGCCTTCCTCGGCCAGTATCGTGAATGCTCCTACCTGCCGTGGGCGCGCGTGAACGTGCGTATCCACAAGGAAGAGCATGGCCATCTGGCGTTCGGCGTGTGGGCTTCCAAGCGCAACATCGAATTCGGGGGCGAGAAGGCCCGCGAAATCATGCAGGGCAAGGTCGCCAAGTTCATGCGCGTCGGCCTGGGCTTCTACGGTCGCCCCTCCAGCGGCCAGAAGAAGTCGGCGATGTTCGACAAGTACTATGAGTGGGGCATCAAGGTGCGTACCCCCGAAGAGCTGACCGCCGAATACCTGGAGCTGCTGGAAAGCCGCCTCAAGGAAGTCGGTCTGGAAATGCCGCAGGGCGTCGAGCCGGACTACGACATGCGCATGGGCTACGAAGCCGGCGAAGAAGCCGCCAGCGTCGCCACGAAGTAAGCGGCGTCGCCTGCATTGTCAGAAGCGCCCCGCCGGCCGCTCCATCGTTGATGGGGTGTGCCGTGCGGGGCGTCTCTCGCCCCGCTTAATGTTTAAGTGGGTGGGGCGTCCGTCGCTCTGCTGATGCCTAAGTTTTTGGAGGAATCATGACCGCTGTTCCCGAGCTTCCAAATCGACTGTTCTCCGAAGGTCGCAGCGTGCTGTCCAAGTTCGGCTACCGCCATCTTGAGGATGGCGAGGTCCGTGAGGATTGGGCGGCCATGTGGGAACACCTGCGGTCGGATTTTACCGATACCCACCGCCTGTCCGTGGCGTCCTTTGACCGCCTGAACGCGGACCAACAGGCCGCCGCACGGGAATACATGAGCCGCCGGCTGCTGGCCGACCGCAATCTTGAGCGGTGCGAGGAATGGCACGTCAAGATGTTCGCACAGGGCATCAACACGGATGCCGTTGAACGCTACTCGGTTGCCCGCGACGCTTATGAAGAATCGGTCGAAGCCTTTGGCGCCGCCCGTGAAAAGCTCGATATCCTGTTGCCCCGAAATGGTGAAATGTAGAGGCTGGAGCGTCGGAGAACGGCGCGCCACCCGCAGTTATGTGCTATACGTTTGCCGAGGGTGTGCCTGTAGGGCCCGGCGCGGCTGTAGATTGGTTTCACTTGAAACTTCTTTGCCGAGACGGTAATTTCCTTACGGTTTCGCCCTTCTTCGTGCGATAAAAGTGATACGGGCATGTGGGCCGTCAGGGCCTGCGGTGAACAACAAAAACAAAAACCCGAAACGCAGACCCGGCCTTAGTCCGGGCGCGGAACTGGACCACGAAGGTTGTGGTTTCCGATACGGGTGTGAACAAGAAACCCTCAAGGGAGGAAATAGATGATCATGCGTTTGTCCCGACGTTCCCTGGTGGCTGCGGCCGCTGCTCTGGGTGTTGCCGCTGCCGGTTTCGGCGTGCCGTCCGCCCAGGCTGCCGATCCGATCAAGATCGGTACGTTCCTGGCAGTGACCGGCCCGGCCTCTTTCCTGGGCGATCCGGAACTGAAGACCCTTCAGTTGCAGATCGAAAAGATCAACGCCGAAGGGGGCGTGCTGGGGCGTCAGTTGCAGCTGGTGCACTATGACACCGCTGGCAACCCGAACCAGGCCGTGACCTTTGTCCGCCGCCTGATCGATCAGGACGGTGTTGACGCCATCGTCGGCGGCTCCGCCACCGGCACCACCATGGCTGCCGTTCCGCTGGTCGAGCGGGCCGGGATTCCGTTCATCTCGCTCGGTGGCGGGCGCGGCATTGTCGACCCCGTCAAGAAGTGGGTGTTCAAGACCCCGCACACCGACACCATGGCCTGCGAAAAGATTTTCGAGGACATGAAGGCGCGCGGCTTCACCAAGATCGGCATGATCTCGGGCACCGGCGGTTTCGGCAAGTCGATGGAAGCCGAGTGCAAAAGCGTGGTCGGCAAGTACGGCATTGAAATCGTGGCCGATGAAACCTATGCCCCGACCGACACCGACATGACCGCCCAGTTGACCAAGGTGCGCAATGCTCCGGGCGTGCAGGCCGTCGTCAACCCCGGTTTTGGCCAGGGTCCGGCGATCGTGACCCGCAACTACCGTCAGCTTGGTTTCACCGTGCCGCTGTACCAGTCGCATGGCGTGGCGTCCAAGAGCTTCATCCAGCTCGCTGGTGAAGCCGCCGAAGGCGTCCGTCTGCCTGCCGCTGCCCTGCTGGTGGCCGATCAGCTCCCCGACAGTGACCCGCAGAAGCCCGTCGTCGTCGGCTACAAGAACGCCTACGAAGAGCGTTACGGCGCCGGTTCCGTGTCCACCTTCGGCGGTCATGCCTATGATGGCCTGATGTTGATGGTCGATGCCATCAAGCGCGCTGGGTCCACCGACAAGGCCGCCGTCCGCGACGCCTTGGAGCAGACCAAGGGCTTCATGGGCACGGCCGGAGAGGTCAACTTCTCGGCCGACGACCACCTGGGCCTGAAGCTCGACGCCTTCCGGATGCTGGAAATCCGTAATGGCGATTGGACCCTGGTTGACCAAAAGGGCTAACCCCACCCGGTCGGCTCCGGCCGACCAAGCGGGCTAAACCCCGGTCCGACCATCCAGGTCCCCGTCGGGACACGTCCCCCGCCCTCGCGGCGGGGGGCGCGCCTCGGGGGCGGCCCGCTCCTTCGGGAGCCCGGCAAGGCGGCAGGTAAGCATGCTCGGCGAATTCATCCAGTACCTTTTTTCAGGCCTCACCAACGGCGCGATCTATGCGCTGGTGGGTCTCGGTTTCGCGTTGATCTATAATGCCAGTCACGTCATCAACTTCGCCCAGGGCGAGTTCGTGATGCTGGGCGGCATGAACACGGTGTTCTTGATGGCCGCCGGGCTGCCGATGCCCGTGGCGATCATGTTGGCCGTGATTATCACCGCCATTGTCGGTCTGGCGCTTGAGAAGCTCGCGGTCGAGCAAACCAAGAACGCCACCGTCGTCACGCTCATCATCATCACCATCGGTGCAGGCATCTTCATTCGCGGAGCGGCCCAGGTGATGTTTGACAAGTCTTTCCACACGCTGCCCCCGTTCTCCGGCGACGCACCCCTGAACGTGCTGGGCGCGACCATCACGCCGCAGACCCTGTGGGTGCTTGGCATCACCATTGTTATCGTGGCAGCGTTGCAGTGGTTCTTCACCCGCACCCTGCTGGGCAAGGCCGTGCTGGCGACGTCGCATAATCCCTTGGCCGCTCGTCTGGTCGGCGTGAACGTGCAGTTCATCCTGCTGCTGTCCTTTGGCCTGTCGGCGGCGCTCGGCGCCATTGGCGGTGTGCTCATCACGCCGATCAGCCCGACCAATTTCGAGGTCGGCATCATGCTGGGCGTGAAGGGCTTCTCCGCCGCCATCCTGGGCGGGTTGGGCAGCGGCTTCGGGGCCATTGCGGGCGGCCTGATCCTCGGCCTGATTGAGGCTTACACGGCAGGCTATATCTCGTCGAACTACAAGGACGCCATGGCCTTCGTCGTGATCCTGCTGGTCCTGTTCTTCATGCCGAGCGGTCTGTTCGGCAAGCGCGGCACCGACCGGGTCTAAGGGGGAAAGTAGACACATGATGCGCGCCTTTCTAACCCCCCGTTTCGCTGGCATGCTGGCCCTGGCACTGGTCATTGCCGTGCTGCCGGCGGTGCTGCAAAACAACTTCCAGTTCGACATCGCCATCCGCGTGGCGTTCAACGCCATCGTGGTGATCGGGCTTAACCTGCTGATCGGATACACCGGGCAGATTTCGCTGGGTCACGCCGGGTTCTTGGGCCTTGGCGGCTATTTCTCGGCGATCACCGTGACCACCTATGGCTGGCCGCCGGCCGTCGCCATGGTCGTGGCGGCGGTCATCGTCGGGGCGCTGGCATTCGTCATCGCTCGTCCCATCCTGCGCCTGAAGGGTCATTATCTGGCCATGGCGACGTTGGGCCTGGGCATCATCGTGTCCATCGTGCTCAACCAGGAGTCCTGGCTGACCGGCGGGCCGGACGGCATGTCGGTGGCGCCGTTCTCCATCGGCGGGTACGAACTGACCACGCAGAAGCAATGGTACTGGGTTGCCGGCGGGCTGCTGCTGCTCGCCACTTGGCTGTCCCTGAACTTGATTGACAGCCCGGTGGGCCGTGCCCTGCGCGCCGTCCACGGGTCCGAGGTCGCGGCCGAGGTCGTGGGCGTGGATACCACCCGTTTCAAGGTCCTGGTGTTCGTGGTGTCGGCCGTATTTGCATCCGTCGTGGGGTCGCTCAGCGCCCACTATGTGATGTTCCTCAGCCCCGTCTATGCCGGGTTCTTCCATTCGGTCGAACTGGTCATCATGGTGGTGCTGGGCGGCATGGCATCCACCTTCGGGGCGATCATCGGAGCAGCCATCCTGACTTCGCTGCCCCAGCTTCTGACGGTCCTTGAAGATTACGAGCATATGATCTTTGGTCTGATCATGATGCTGGTGATGATTTTCCTGCCCAAGGGCATTGTTCCCTCGCTTCAGGGCCTGCTGCGGAGGGGCACGAAATGAGCCTTCTCGAAGTTCGCAACCTGTCCAAGGAATTCGGCGGCGTCCATGCCATCGATGACCTGTCGTTCACGATCAATCCGGGGACCATTCACTCGATCATCGGGCCGAACGGCGCGGGCAAGACCACGCTGTTCAATCTGGTAACGGGCGTCTACACCCCGACCAGCGGCGAAGTGCTGTTCCAGGACGAGCCGGTGACGGGCAAGAAGCCCTATCAACTAGCGTCGCGCGGCATGTCCCGTACGTTCCAGAACCTTCAGATCTGCATGAACATGACGGCCCTGGACAACGTGATGGTGGGGCGGCACCTGCACCTCAACACGCGGTTCCTGCCGTCGCTGTTCCGCCTGCCGTTCATTGTCAAGGGCGACAAGGCGGCGCGCGAGATGTGCACCGAACTGATGGCGATGGTCGGCCTTGAGCACTATCGGGATTGGGACGCCGACAGCATGCCTTACGGTGCGCTCAAGCGTTTGGAAATCGCCCGCGCGCTGGCCGCCGAGCCGAAGCTGTTGCTGCTCGACGAACCGGCCGCCGGACTGAACGACACCGAAAGCCGCGAACTGGACGAGGTCATCAAGAAGGTGGCGCGCAACGGCGTGACCGTGGTGCTGGTCGAACATGACATGAAGATGGTCATGGAGATTTCCGACCATATCCTGGTGCTCGACTACGGCCGCAAGCTGGCCGAGGGCACACCGGCCGAGGTCCGCAAGAACCCGGACGTCATCGCGGCCTATCTCGGCAACGTGGCCTGACGGGGGAGCAGAACAATGCTTTTGGAAGCTTCTGGCCTGCGTAGCGCCTATGGCCGAATCGAGGCGCTGCACGGCATCAATATCGCCGTGGGCGAGGGGGAACTGGTCGCCCTGGTCGGTGCCAACGGCGC
>JBAYSM010000162.1:0-8381 GCA_041676205.1 Rhodospirillaceae bacterium
CAAGTACTACGCCGACCTGTGCGCCCGCTACCCGATCTTCTCCATCGAAGACGGTCTGGCCGAGGACGATTGGCAGGGCTGGGCCGCGCTGACCGCCGCGCTCGGCAACAAGGTGCAGTTGGTGGGCGACGACCTGTTCGTGACCAACCCGCTGCGTCTGGCCGACGGCATTGACAAGGGCGTCGCCAACTCCATCCTGGTCAAGGTCAACCAGATCGGCAGCCTGTCCGAGACGTTCGAGGCCGTAGAGATGGCCCACAAGGCGCGCTACTCGGCCGTCCTGTCGCACCGCTCGGGCGAGACCGAGGACAGCACCATCGCCGACATCGCCGTGGCCACCAACTGCGGCCAGATCAAGACCGGCTCCATGAGCCGCTCCGACCGCATGGCAAAGTACAACCAGCTCATCCGTATCGAGGAAATGCTGGGCGATGCCGCGCGGTACGCCGGGACGAGCATCCTCAAGAAGGGCTGAGCCTGTTGGCAGGTGCCTGAGACAAGCGGCGGCTCCACCAGGGCCGCCGCTTTTTCTTGGTGGCATCCATTTCAAGGCAATAGGCGCTAGTCGTCATCGTTTGGCCCATATGTCTTTACGACAGAACACGTAACGATAGGCTGGTTCGGGTTGTTGAACCGTGCGCTCAGTTTGTAGCCATATATCGCCTTCACGGTCCCGTTCTCTACAACTAGGCGTCCCGAGGGCCAACGGATGCGCGTCACGACTGTTTGGGCCTCGAATGGCTGGGCAATTTGCTGCGTTACAGCTTCGGTTATTGTGCGCGGTTGAAGTTCCGTGAAGGACGTAAGCTGGCCGAACATGTTCAGGCCATAAATCGGGACGTGCTCATAAACGACCCGCTGCTGCTGCGTCACGATATCCTTTGTGTAGGTGCCGTAGGCTCGGCTAGACGTCGGGCTCCTTCTCGGTGCCTGAACATCGTGTCGGCCCTGTAGGTATGGCCCCAGACTGTTTTGCCGTTTGTCGCGTGTCAGCGTTAATGCTTCCTGAATGGCGGCCTTTACGCTGGTGGCGACGGCGTTTCGAAGCCCCGACGCAGTCGGCACTGTCGTCCACGTCGTATCGGGCCACGGATTGTCTTCGGAGTTGATGCGGATATAAATGGCCCTTCGGCGGCCGTGGCCCGGCTCCTCACCGTAAATGCCCGTAAGCTGCCCCGCTGCCTTCGTGAGGTTGCTGGTGACATCAACGGCCTTATCGGACGTCACCACCTTTAGCTGATAGGCCGCGTTACTCAACGCGATGTCGGCGATCCCATTTGATTTTTCAGCCGTTTTCCCTTTTATGACCGCGTACTCATAATATTTTTCAACCTGCTCTGCGTGTCCAAGCGCCACCGCTATGAAACGGGTGGCGTGATCATCCAGATACTTGAGAACAAAGTTCTCCTGAGCGTTGCGATGCTGTTTCCCCGACAGGACGTCATAAATCAGGGTCAACCGCGACACGGCATCTTCCAGGAGTTCCAGTTTCTTTGCCGTGTCCATGCCGCCCTCTGTTTGCGCTTCATGAGTGTCGATGTGTTTGAATAATCGTCAGGAGGGTGTATGGCATTGGCATGTTCTGTCAATAGGGTCTGTCTTGGATGCGATTTTTTGAACTGGCCGCAGATGTCCGCCGTGTTTCGCGACTCGGATGAATTAAAGGCGTTGACGGCGCGAATCGGGATGTGATTCTCTCTTTCTATGGCAAACGTCATAGATATACCGCGGCGCGCACGTGCTGCTCTGGGTCCCCTGCTGGGGGCGGCGGCCGTTGCTTATTTCGGCTTCCATGTCGTGCAGGGAGACCGGGGCCTGATCGCTTGGTGGCACCTGCGGCAGGAGCTTGCCCAGGTGCAGGTCGAGGCTCAGGTTGTCGCAGCGCAGCGCGCCGAGTTGGAGCACCGTGTATCGCTGCTGCGGCCGGAGAGTCTCGATCCTGATATGCTGGAGGAACGGGCGCGTCTGATGGTCAATATGGGCCGGCCGAACGAGCAGATCGTCCCGCTGACCGACCGATAGCGCGCCCAGCACACTCAAGCACCTGCAAAAGGCCGCAAAAGTTGCGGCCTTTTTTCATTTTCACGCGGAACTTTCGTTCAGGGCGATAGTTCTTTTGATCATAAATGGCGCGTCAGGATGCCCATTAGCGCAATGAGTTGCCGTTGAACGTGGTTGCGAAAAGAGGATTGTCTTACCGTGCAGTGGCTTAACTGGAATCAGGTTAATATAATATTGTGCGTTGCAAAGCAATAACTTAGCGGACATTTCGCTTTGCATACCGGCAGCGGCGTTGATACCTTTTCATCTAGACACCCGCGGCACTCCGGGCGTGTTCCGGGGCCGAGTGCCAATAAATCGGAGGATCCATGGTGCAGCCCGCCCGCCGCAAAGCCCGCGTTCAGAAGCCTGCGGGAAAACAGATTGATGCCGAGGACCTCGCGCGCCATTACCGCGACATGCTGCTCATCCGCCGTTTCGAGGAGAAGGCGGGGCAGCTTTACGGCATGGGGCTGATTGGTGGCTTCTGCCACCTTTATATCGGCCAGGAAGCCGTCGTGGTCGGGCTGCAGTCCATCGCCGAGGAACAGGACACCGTCGTAACCAGCTACCGAGACCATGGCCACATGCTGGCCTGCGGCATGGATCCCAAGGGCGTGATGGCCGAACTGACTGGCCGGCGCGGTGGGTATTCGCGCGGCAAGGGCGGGTCCATGCACATGTTCTCCCGCGAGAAGGGGTTCTATGGCGGCCACGGTATCGTGGGCGCGCAGGTCCCCATCGGTACTGGTCTGGCGTTCGCTCACCAGTACGAAGGTGACGGCGGCGTCAGCTTCGCCTACCTCGGTGACGGGGCGATCAACCAGGGGCAGGTTTACGAGAGCTTCAACATGGCTGCCCTGTGGAAGCTGCCGGTAGTTTATGTGATTGAGAACAACAAGTACGGCATGGGCACCTCGGTCGAGCGGTCGTCGGCCAGTGGCCAGGACCTGCACCAGCGCGGCCACGCCTACGGCATTCCTGGCGAAGCGGTGGACGGCATGGACGTCGTCGCCATGGCCGAGGCCGGCGCACGGGCGGCCGACCACGCCCGTACCGGCAAGGGGCCGTACATCCTCGAAGCCAAGACCTACCGCTATCGCGGCCACTCCATGTCCGACCCGGCCAAGTACCGGAGCAAGGAGGAGGTCAGCAAGATGCGCACCGAGCATGATCCCATCGATCAAGTGAAGGCGCGTTTGTTGGAAATGGGCGCCATCGACGAGGCGGGCCTCAAGGACATCGACAAAGAGGTCAAGGCCATCGTCACCGAAGCGGCGGAATTCGCCCAGAATAGCCCCGAGCCGGACCCGGCGGAGCTGTACACCGACGTTTTGGTCGAGGCGTAAGGAGACAGCCACAAATGCCCACTCAGATCCTGATGCCAGCCCTGTCGCCGACCATGACCGAGGGCAAGCTCGCCAAGTGGCTGAAGAAGGAAGGCGATGCCGTTGAAAGCGGCGAGATTATCGCCGAGATCGAAACCGATAAGGCAACCATGGAATTCGAGGCCGCCGACGACGGTATTCTCGGGAAAATCCTGGTTGCCGAAGGCACCGAAGGCGTCGCCGTGAATACCCCCATCGCGATGCTGCTGGGCGAGGGGGAGGATGCCTCCGCCGCCGACGCGGAACCGGCCCAAGCCGCCCCCACGCCCGCACCTGCGTCCTCGCCGCAGGCGGCCGAGCCGGAAAAGGTCGCGCCGCAGTCGTCCACCGTCAGCGCCGCGCAGACCTCCATTGGCGAGGATTTCGAGCCGGCGGTGCCGACTAAAACCGCCTACAGCCAGCCCATGGATGGCGAGACCTATGGCGGTAAGACCGTGCGCATTACCGTGCGCGAGGCCCTGCGCGACGCCATGGCCGAGGAAATGCGGCGTAACGACAAGGTCTTCCTGATGGGTGAGGAAGTCGGCCAGTACCAGGGCGCCTATAAGGTGTCGCAAGGGCTGCTCGACGAATTCGGTCCCAAGCGCGTGGTCGATACACCGATCACCGAGATGGGCTTTGCCGGCCTGGGAGCCGGTGCGGCCATGAAGGGCTTGCGGCCGATCATCGAGTTCATGACTTGGAACTTCTCGATGCAGGCCATCGACCAGATCATCAACTCGGCGGCCAAGACCCTTTACATGGCTGGTGGTGAGATGGGTTGTCCCATCGTGTTCCGTGGTCCGAACGGCGCCGCGGCGCGGGTTGGCGCGCAGCATTCGCAGGACTATGCAAGCTGGTACGCCCACGTTCCGGGCCTGAAGGTTCTGGCCCCGTGGTCGGCGGCCGATGCCAAGGGGCTGCTCAAGGCGGCCATCCGCGACCCCAACCCGGTGGTGTTCCTGGAAAACGAAATCCTCTACGGCCAGACCTTCGACGTGCCCGAGGACCCGGATTTCATCATCCCCATCGGCAAGGCCAAGATCGAGCGGGAAGGGGCCGACGTGACCATCGTTGCCTACTCGCGCATGGTCGGCGTGGCGCTGGAGGCCGCCGAGGGCCTCAAGGGCCAGGGCATCGAGGCCGAGGTCATCAACCTGCGCTCCATCCGTCCGCTGGACGTCCCGACCATCATCGCCTCGGTCAAGAAGACCAATCGGCTGGTGTCGGTGGAGGAAGGCTGGCCCTACGCCGGGATCGGGTCCGAAATCTCGGCCGTGTGCATGGAACTGGCCTTTGACTGGCTGGATGCCCCGGTGGCGCGCGTGACCGGCGTGGACGTACCCATGCCCTATGCCGCGAACCTGGAAAAGCTGGCCCTGCCTGATGCCGATAGGGTCATGCAGGCCGCCCGCAAGGTTCTCTACAAGGCGTAATGGGAGCAACTCGATGGCCACGCATATCCTGATGCCCGCCCTGTCGCCGACGATGACCGAAGGCAAGCTGGCGAAATGGTTGAAGAAAGAGGGCGATGCTGTTGAAAGTGGCGAGGTCCTCTGCGAAATCGAAACTGACAAGGCGACCATGGAGTTTGAGGCTGCCGACGATGGCATTCTCGGGAAAATCCTGGTTGCCGAGGGCACCGAGGGGGTGACGGTCAACCGCCCCATCGCCGTGCTTCTGGCTGAGGGCGAGGATGCCTCGGCCGGGGATGGTCTGGCCACTGAAGGCGTTGCCAAGCCCGGCCCGGGCGCGGTGTCCGAGGTGCGGTCTGTCGAGTTGACCGGCTCGCAGCCTTCCGTGGGGGGGACCGAGAAAGTCGCCGGTCCGACGACGGGCGACAAGGGCGGACGGGTGTTCGCCAGCCCCTTGGCCCGTCGCATCGCCAAGGATGCCGGGCTGGACATTGCCCAGTTGCAGGGGTCCGGCCCGCGTGGCCGTGTCGTGAAGGCCGACGTGGAAAAGGCCAAGGCTGGCGGGGGCGCCGCCAAGGCTGCTGCGCCTGCCCAGGCCGCGCCGCAGCAGGCGGCACCGCAACCGGCAGCCAAGCCCGCGCCCGCCCAGGCCAAGCTGCTGCCCGATCAGCCGGTGACGGAGTTCCCCAATTCGGGAATGCGCAAGGTCATCGCGCGGCGTCTGATGGAAGCCAAGCAGAGCATTCCGCATTTCTACCTGACCATCGATGTGGAACTTGACCGCCTGATGGCGCTGCGGGCCGATTTGAACGCCCGGCCGGGGGCCGATTACAAGCTGTCGGTCAACGACTTCATCATCAAGGCGGTGGCGCTGGCCCTGCGCAAGGTTCCGGCCGCCAACGCCATGTGGACCGACGAGGCCATCCTGCGGTTCGACAACGTCGATGTTTCGGTGGCGGTGTCCACCGACGGCGGGCTGATTACCCCGGTGGTGCGCAATGCCGACCAAAAGGGACTTGCCACCATCTCGAACGAGATCAAGGCGCTGGCCAAGAAGGCGCGCGACGGCAAGCTCCAGCCCCAGGAATTCCAGGGCGGCGGCTTCACCGTCTCGAACCTTGGCATGTATGGCATCCGCGAGTTCTCGGCCATCATCAACCCGCCGCAAAGCTGCATCCTGGCCGTGGGCGCCGGGGAACAGCGGGCGGTGGTCAAGGATGGTGCCGTGCATGTGGCGACCGTCATGAGTTGCACGCTGTCGGTCGATCATCGCTCAGTCGATGGCGCGATTGGCGCCGAGTTCCTGGCCGCGCTGAAGCCGCTGTTGCAGGATCCCCTGCAACTGATGCTGTGACCCTGCGCAAAGGCTTGGCGGCGGGGCTTCTGGCGCTTGCCCTGGCCGGTCCCGCCGTTGCCGATGATAGTGTCCTGGCCGCTTTCGATGGCTACCGTCAGGCCATTGCAGAGGGGCGGGGCGATGATGCCGGGGCGCTGGTCAGCGCCGACTCGCGGGCGTTTTACGACGTCACGCGTCTGGCCGCGCTGGACGCCGACGGCCCTGACCTCGATCACCTCACGATGACCGAGGGGCTTTTGGCGTTGCGCCTGCGGGCGGCGTTGAAGCCGGATCAGTTGCGGGGCCTGGACGGCGGTGGGGTGATCGCAGCGACGGCTGCGCGCGGCATGATCGGTACGGGAACAGGCGGCATCCGCCTCGGACCGGCCGAAGTTTACGGCGATCACGCGGTGGCCGAGCAACTCGACGGCGCGGCCCGCCCGACCGGCGTGTGGTGGCGGTTCGTCCGCGAAGGCGGGGCGTGGCGCATCGACCTGCGGCCTAGCCTGGAGGCCGGGGATGCGCTCCTCCAGGCCAAGTTCCAGGCCAGCGGCCTGAGCCGGGCAGACTTTCTCAAACAGCTTGCGACAAACGGGAGATAGACCGTGGCCGAGACCTCGTTCGACGTGGTGGTAGTTGGCGCCGGACCGGGCGGCTATGTCGCCGCAATCCGGGCCGCGCAACTGGGCATGAAGGTGGCCGTGGTGGAACGTGCGCACCTGGGCGGCATCTGCCTGAACTGGGGCTGCATCCCGACCAAGGCGCTGCTGCGCTCGGCCGAGGTGTTCCGCACCATGAAGCACGCCAAGGACTACGGGCTGTCCGTGCAGGGCGCGACAGCCGACCTGCAAGCGGTGGTGCAGCGGTCGCGTGGCGTCGCCAAGCAGCTAGCCGGGGGCGTCGGGCATCTGCTCAAAAAGAACAAGGTCACGGTGTTTGACGGCCAGGGCCGCTTGCTCGGCAAGGGCAAGGTGGGCGTGGAGAAGGACGCCAAGACCACCGAGCTGACCGCCAAGCACATCATCCTGGCGACCGGCGCTCGGGCAAAGACCTTCCCTGGCCTGGAACCGGACGGCAAGGTTATCTGGACCTACAAGGGCGCCCTGGTGCCCGACGTCATGCCCAAGCGATTGCTGGTCGTCGGGTCGGGCGCCATCGGCATCGAATTTGCCAGCTTCTTCCACACGTTGGGGGCCGAAGTTACCGTGGTCGAGGTGCTCGACCGCATCGTGCCGGTGGAGGACCCCGACATCTCTGCCCACCTGACCAAGTCGCTCAAAAAGGACGGCATGACCATCCTGACCAACGCCAAGGTCGCCAAGATCGCGGTGTCCGGCGGGATTGCCAAGGTGTCGGTGGAGCAGGGCGGCAAGACCCAGGACATCGAGGTGGACCGCGTCATCCTGGCGGTCGGCATCACGCCCAATGTCGAGGACATCGGCCTCGAAAACACCTCGATCAAGCCGGGCAAGGGCGGTTTCCTGGAAACCGACCAGTGGTGCCGCACGACGGAGCCGGGCGTCTACGCCATCGGCGACTTGACCCAGGCCCCGTGGCTCGCCCACAAGGCCAGCCACGAAGGCGTTCTGTGCGTCGAGAAAATTGCCGGGCTGCCCGACGTCCATCCGCTCGATGTCACCAAGATCCCGGCCTGCACCTACTGCCATCCGCAGATCGCCTCGGTCGGTCTTACCGAGCCCAAGGCCAAGGAACTGGGCCATGACGTCAAGGTCGGCCGCTTCCCGTTCATGGGCAACGGCAAGGCCATCGCGCTCGGCGAGCCCGAGGGGATGATCAAGACGGTGTTCGACGCCAAGACCGGCGAATTGCTGGGCGCGCACATGATCGGGGCGGAGGTGACGGAGCTGATCCAGGGCTACGCCATCGCCCGAACGCTGGAGACGACCGAAACCGATCTCATGCATACGGTCTTCCCGCACCCCACATTGAGCGAGATGATGCACGAGTCCGTGCTTGACGCCTTCGGCCGGGCCATCCATTTCTAGGGGCCTTTTGACGTATTGGGACCATCATGAGCGACGTGACCGTTCTCCGCGAAGACAAGACACCGCTGCGCAAGCCCGACTGGATCCGTGTCAAGGCGCCGACGTCGGCTGAGTATGCGGAGACGCGGCGGCTCATGCGGTCCAAGTCGCTGCCCACGGTGTGCGAGGAGGCGGCCTGCCCGAATATCGGCGAATGCTGGAAAAGCAAGCATGCCAC
>JBAYSM010000163.1:0-8365 GCA_041676205.1 Rhodospirillaceae bacterium
GCGTCCTGTTCAGGGGTCAGAACCTGAGACAGCGCGCCGAGCAGGCCCATTTCTTCCTTTTGGACATGGAACGTCTCGCGGTCGATGATGTCCTCGGCCAGCATGCGGAACTTCTTCCAGGCTCCGTCATCAAATCCGTGGGCAGCGCCGGTGCGGGCCACCGCCGCCAGTTCCTCGGCAAAGGGGCGGATGTCGGCATGTTCGGCCATCAGCATGTCCACCATGAAGCCGGCCCCGGCCTGACGCAGCAGGGGGAACAACTCGGTTTCCTCGAACCCGAAATGGCGGGTGACGTCTTCTTCCAGGACACGGGCGATGTCGGCCAGCCGGGCCTGGGTGGTTTCGTCGGCAACATCCGGCGGACTGCGGAAGCGGGCCAGAAGCTCCAGGTCGTTCAGGGCCGAGAGGGTGGCTTGATGTTCGGCATGCAGGCAGGCGCCGATGCGGGTGGATCCAAAGAAAGTGCCGTTCATCACGATTCTCCGACAGAAACGGAAACAGGGGAAGATTTCGGCCCCACCGCCCGCGCATGGCGCAGGGTCAGGGCAACAACGGAAACGGCAAACACGATAAAAGCCACCGCCCCGACCGCGCCGAGGATGGCTCCGCCCCGGACCAGCAGGGGGATTTCCACAACGATCCCCGCCGCGACCAGCGCGACAGCCCCGGCATGGCAGACGGCATGGACGGTCAGCGGCGGCGCCCAGCCCAGGCGCGTGACAACCGCCGCCTTGGCGCAGGCGCGCACGGTATGCATGGAGGCCAAAAACGGCAGGATGCGCTGAAGTACCCCGGTCAGCAAGCTAAGCACCCAGCCGTGCAGGGCCAGCACCACCACCAGCCCCTCCAGGCGATCCGGCAACACTCCGGCGACGATGCCCAGCGCCGTCAGCAGCGCCAAAACCAGCAAACCCCAGGACAGGCGGATCAGATGGAACTCGCGGCCCAACCGGCGCCGCATCCGCTTGGCCAGCGCCCGCTGCATCAGCCAGATATGCAGCCCGGCGGCTATCAGCCCGGCGACGATGCCCGCTCCGACCAGCACCGGCAGACCAAACAAACTCCCGCCCATCGCCAGCAGTGCCCCAAGAAGCGCCGTCGCGATGGCCGGGCGGGCCGAGCCATGGGGCGGCGGTTCGGCCACCGCCAGCATGGGCAGCAGGATGCCGCTAAACCCCATAACCAAAAGCCCGATGCCGCCGAACAAGGCCCCGGCGGCATGCGCCCCGGCCGCCGCCGCGCGATCGGGCAAAATCGGGTGCGCATAGCCCGTCGCCAACACCACGGCCAGCCCGACCGCCAGCGTCAACAACACGAGCGCGCCGCCAACGGCCTTCACGGTATCGCCCGGACCGGCGCGGCGGGCGCCCCAAGTCAGGCGGACGGCAACGACCAGGAACAGCCCCAGACCAGCCGCCATCACCAGCGCCCCGCCCTGCACCATCGGCAAGGTCACGACGGCAAATCCGCCGATCAACAGCACCGCGCCGCCTGCCAATGCGGCAAACACGATCAGGCCAATCCAGGCCGGTGGTGCGCCTTGAAGCGTCGCCACGGGCAAAATCTGCATCACGGCCGCCGCCACGGTGGGCAGCAGAACCCCGACAGCTACCGCATGGACGGCGGCCAGCGCTGGCCCCGGCCCGCCCTGCCCGGCGATCACCTCGGGCGCCGCCCAGCCCAGCAGCAGCCACGCCGCGACATGCGCCAGTACGGCAAACCCGAACAGGGCGCCGGGCACGATCGGATGCAGCAATCGCTGGGCCGCACCGCCAAGGGGCAGGTTGATCGCCATCAGGCGGCATCCCGCGACAGGCGCAGAACGGCACCCTCGGACGTGCCGGTAACGTCTTCCCATGCCCAGCCGCGATCTTCGAGTTCGGGCAGCAGGTGAACAGGAAATTGCGGAGTGTGCAGGAGAACGCTGTCCTCCCCGCCACTCAGTCCATCCAGCACGCGCAGGGCCTCTATCATCGGCGAGGGCGGCGGCAAGGCGCGCACGTCCAGGTGCAAGCCTTGCGCGTCAAACCAGAACCGGGGACCGGACGACAGCGCGCCATCGGCCACGGCGGGCGGACGGCGGATGCGCACCCGCCACAGCGCCTCGCCCAGCTGTTCCGCCCACGTCTCGAAACCCCGGTCGTTCAGGGTGCGGCACAGCGGCTGCGGATGAAACGGCGCGATCAGAACCAGCCCCTCGCCGGCAGCCAATGCCTCGGCGCTTTCGGTCAAGACAACGAAGGGACTGCCCCCGCCGCTGACGATATCGGCCAGCCGGTGCTCAACCACGGGCGCGGCGTCCACGGCAGCGACCCAGGACGGCTGTCCCTCACTCATTAACGTGCTCCTTGGCGGGCGTCGGTTTGGCATGGGGGCAGGACAGGACATAGGCCGCACCGATCAGCATCAGCAGCCCGGCCGCCAGTACAGCGATGCCCGGCACGCTGCTAAAGAACACCAAGTGCCCCAAACTAGCCGCCATCATGCTCACCGACAGGATCTTGGCGTGCAGCGGGATGCGGCGGTGGCCGCGCCAGTCACGCAGCAGCGGGCCAAAGCGCGGATGCTCGATCAGCCACCGCTCCAGGCGCGGGCTGCCCTTGGCAAACGCCCACGCGGCCAGCAACACGAACGGCGTGGTCGGCAGCACCGGCAAGGCGACACCCAGCCCAGCAAGGCCGATGAACAGCCAGCCAATGGTCGTGTACAGCTTGTTTCTCATGACGCGTCTCCCGCCGCCGACCCGAAGGATGCCTTTACGACATCGCCCCGCCCTTGAGTTTGGTCAAGGACGGCAATGCGACTTTGCGCGCAGCGGACGGAACCGCCAACGCCCAAGGACCGGAGTCTCAGGACACCTTCCGCGACAAGAAGGACGGCTGCCTCAAGGCTGCCCTGAAGTCGTAGATCTTTGGGACCATTCCCTTTCGACAGACGCGTCCTCATATCGACCACAAAGGGTCCGATATGGGAGGTCGCCATGGTCAACGCGCGTCACGATGGCCGCATGCATACGGTGGAAGTCACCTGCTCCACCGCCGTCATGGCTGCCGAAATCCACCGGATGTTCGAGGAAGCAGGCTATGCCGTCACCAACGAAACCTGCGAACTCCGCGACGCCTTCTGCCGCGTGACAGCCCAGCACCGCGCCGGAGGGCCGGGGTTCTTCATGCGGCGACGGTTGCTCGGCCGGCTGCAGGAACTGGCCGGGGGGTATTGACGTCAACGGGAAGGACCGGGCTCTGCCCGGACCCGCCAAGGGCCGGTCGGCCCTTGGAACCCGTGACGGTTCACTTGCGCCGCAGGCAGACAAAGCGCGCGGCCTTTCTCCATTCCCGAGGTCAAGGAGGCTGGCCTCCTTGCGGGTGCGGGCAGAGCCCGCCTTACCCCCGCGCCGCCCAGGCCGCAATCAATTCATCCCGCGACCGCAACCCCGGTTCGGGCAGGGCATGGTTAACCACGGCGTTGGCCGCGCCGTTGGTGGCTTCGCGCAGGCGGTTTTCCCACATGGCTTGGTGCAGGTCCGGCAGGTCGTCCCATGCTCCCAGGTAGGGCTTGGGGATGCGCAATGAGCCGCCCGCGATCATGCGGTTGAGGCCGATCATTTCGGCGGCGTTGGACAGGTGGCTGCCAAAGATCGCGGCGGAGGGCATGTAGATCCGGCGCTGGCGCATCCACACCTGCGGGGCATAGAAGCTGTAGCGGCGCGCCCGCCCGTGCGGGGCCATGTCGCCGATGTAGACGACGCGGCCCGCCTCCGGGCTGACCAGCATGGTGGACCACGCCAGGGTATCGACATGGGCGCGCTCGACCACGATGTCGGGCGTGCCGCGCGGGTTGGCCGACGAGCGCAGGAACCGGCCCACCGCCTGACCGAGCGGCTTGAAGGTGTCCTCGGTGAACCGCCGCACGGTTTCCTTGAAGGCTGCCGTTTCGCGTTGCGGGTCGGGCAGGTCCGACATGGTTTTGGGCCAGGAGAACTGCGGGTGGCGGCGCTTGATCTCGGCCAGGGACACGGCCCCCAGCACGGCATCGCCAAAGCCCAGCGACAGAATGAAATCCCGCTCGGCATCGGTGTCGGTGACGGCGACGATGCGCCCGCCGCCTGCCCGCGCCGCCTCAATGGCGGCCAGGGCCGTGTCGTCGCGGTGGTGGGTGCCGGTGCCGTAGAACACCACCACGGCCTCGCCCGGACGCAAGGCTGCGCGGTGCAGCATGTCGGCCGCCTCGGCAGTACCCTCCTTGCCGAGGAAGGTCATGTGATAGCCCGACGAGGCCCCATAGAACGTCAGAACGCCGCCCGGCCCGAGGGCCTGGAACGTGCGCGGGAAGGCGGTTTCCCCGGCATGGCTGACCGCATAATCAACCAGATGCCCATCGTTACGCTTGCGGATTTCCTCCAGCCAGTGCCCGCCCTTGGCCTCCCACTCGATGGCCTCGACGGGGTCGGCGGGGACGCGGGTGAAGCGGCCGGAAAGCTCGCGGTCGCGGCGGTTGATGGCGGTGGCGCCCAGCGCCTCCACGGCCTCGGCACGGTCCTCGGACGATACCATGCCGGTGACCGCCAGCCGCGCGGCCAGCCCCAGTTCCAGGCAGAACGCTCCGGTCCCGGTCGCCGCGCCCTCGACGAACAGGCGCTTGCCCGGCCGTACCCCGAGCGTGGTGAACAGCGCGCGATAGGCCGTTCCGGCGGTCAGCATGTACGACCCGGCAGCCTCCAGGTCGAGGTCCGGCACCAGCGGGAAAAGCTGCGGCCCGTCGGCCAGCATGAACTGCTGATGGCTGCCATCGGGGCTTTGGTAGCCCTGAATGTGGAAGTTGGTGAACATCGGATCGGCCCCGGCGCGCGGGTCCAGCAGGTCCGAGACGCCCGAATACACGCTGACCAACTGGCCGACAGCCAGGCGTCCCTCGGCCTGGAGTTCCTCGCCCAGGCGCACCACCATGCCGACGCCGCCCGACCCGGTGACGTGAACGTCCTCGTCATGTTCGTCAAACAGGGAAATGGGAATGCCGGTCAGCGCCCAGATGTCGTTGTAGTTGATCTCGCTCGCCAGCACATAGATCAGCGCCTGATTGGCCGTTGGCTCGGGCACCGGGATGAGGGTTTGCACCTCGGCATCCTTGGGATCGCCGTGGCGGGCTGCACCGCTCACTGGGTCACGCACCGCTCCCCAGGCCCACTGCCATTCGGGCAGCAGATCGACACCGGGATTGAACGGGCTGCCGATGGGCAGCGCCTTGTCCTCCGCCACATCCGGGCGCGGGCGGGCTGGCAGCGGCGGGCTTTTCTTGTCCAGGAACAGGGCGATGCCCTTGCGTGCGCCGTGCTCGGCATCCAGCAGGAACCGGGCGAAGGCATCGCGTTCGGCCTTCAGCCCGGCGGAAAAGCCTTCGCTCAGGCCACGGCGGACCAAATCAACGATGGCCTTGGCGACCATGCCCCGGCCAACGCTTTCGGCCTGATCGAGCAAAGCCTGAACGTCAACGTTGGGAACCGTCCCCGGCTTCTCCCACTCGGCCACCGCCTCAAGCCGGGCGGCCAGAGCGTCGTGGGCCGGACCACCCTTGCCAGACGCGGCCATGCGCGCCATGGCCTGCGCGACGGAAACGGGGTCTTCGGACCCCACGCAGACATAATCCAGCAGCCCAAGGCGCATGGCGGCGCGAGCGTCCACCTGACGGCCCGACAGCAGGATGCGCAACGCCTCGCCCACCCCGCGCTCCGGGTCCTTGGCGGCCAGCAGGCGGGGCAGGCGTTGGGTGCCGCCATACCCAGGCGGCAGGAACAGATTGATCTCCGGCTGGCCCATGCGGGTGCGGGCATCACCGATGCGGAGATGACAGGCCATGGCGAGTTCGCACCCTCCCCCCAGCGCCACGCCCTGCACGGCGGCCACCACCGGCTTACCCAGCCGTTCGATGGCGTCGAACAGGCGGTGCGCCTTGGCCGGAAGGGCACGGGCTTCCTCGACCGAGTTCACCTCGTCCTGCATCTGGCGGATATCGGCCCCGGCCACAAACGTCTTGGAGCCTTGCCCGCAGATGACCACGGCGCGCACGTCGGCCCGCCGCCCCAGGTGAGCGATGACGGTGTCGAGTTCGTCCAGCACCCGTTCGGACAGCGCATTCACCGGCGGGTTGCCGATGGTCAGGGTGGCGACCACGCGCCCCTCGGCCACCCTGTCGTACTGCACCCGTAGCGACCGCGTGGCTTCAATCACCCGCTGGGCGTCGGCGCGGGCCTGCCCGTGCTTCCACGCGGTGATAGCGGTTTCGATCTCCGGCATCACCTCGGGATTGCGCAGGGTCGAGGTATCGCCCAGCGGCTCATCCAGCATCAGGGCCTTGAGGAACCGGCGCATGTACTTGCCCGACCGGGTTTCCGGGAAGGCCGACACGGCGATGAAATCCGACGGCACGGCCACCGCGCCCTTCTCGCTGCGCACCAGATCCTTGAGGCGGCGCTCGTCGTCCATGGTCAGGGTCCGCCCCTTGGACGGCAGCACGAAGGCAACGGGGGTCAGGCCCTTGTCCCGATGCGGCGCGCCGACCACGATGCAGTTGCCGACCGGGCTGTCGGGGTTGAGCGCCTTGTCCTTGAGGATGGCGCCCTCGATTTCCTCGGTGCCCATGCGGTGCCCCGAGACGTTGATCACGTCGTCCGACCGGCCATGCAGGGAATAGGAGCCGTCCTCGTACCGCACGGCGAAATCGCCCTGGAGGTAGGCCCACTCGGGTTTGCCGCCAATATCACGGAACCGGCCGTAATAGGTCTGCGTCCAGCGGTCGGCGTCGCCTTTCCAGGCCGGGCTGCCGACGCCTTCGGGGTGGCCCCAGATGGTCCGCGCAAGATACGGGTACGGTGCGGTGACGACGATCTCCCCCTTCTCGCCGTCCTCGGCCGGGCGGAATCCGACGCGGCCGTTCACGTCATGCTCGCCCTCGGGCAGCCATACATCGCCCATAACCCACGGCAGCGGCCACGTATGGGCGTCGGCGCGCAGGGGCTGGTCGGGGTTGCCGTAGGGATGGGTCCACACGATGCCGCCGTGCTCGGTCGCCCAATAGCTGTTGATGTACTGCGGCGTGACGAGGTCCATGGCGAACTGCTGCACCGCCGGACTGGTCGGCTCGGCGCAGAATGTGGCGACCTTGACCTTGCTCATGTCCGCCTTGGCGACGTCCTCACGGTCCAGCGGATGGGTCATGATGGATTTCAGGAACGTCGCCCCGGCCTTGAAGATGGTGCAGCCGTGGCGTTCCAGGATGGACGAGAACCGCCCGGCGTTGGGGAACACCGGCGCGCCCTCGGTCACGATGCCGGGGATGCGATGCGCCAGCGCGGCGGTGATGAGGTAGCTCTGGCCGGTGATCCAGCCAGGATCGGCCACCACGTACATGACGTCCCCACCGGGCACGGCGTCGAAGCTGACCTTCATCGTCTCGATCAGGCCAGACACATACCCGCCGTGGACATGCACCACGCCCTTGGGCTTTCCGGTCGAGCCGGACGTGTACATGATGAACAGCGGGAATTCGGCATCCACCGGCGCGGGCGGGCAGGCTTTCCACAGCGCGGCGGCCAATTCGGCGCCGTCCAGGCCATCGACAGTGCCGACCACCTTCGCCGCCTCGGCCAGCAGGTCGTGCGCCCACAGATCGCGGCCCTCGGTCCACGGCATGTCGGGCAAGTGGGCATGGCGGACCACCACCACATGCTCGATGCGGCGGGGGGTGGCGGCCAGGGCCTCGGCAATGTCGGCGCGCAGGGTGGCGGCTGCCTCGGCATCCAGCAGGCCCGGCTTGTCCAGCACCCGCCCGACCGAGCGCATGACGTCGGCGGGGGCCACGGTGATCTCGCCCTTCAGCGCGGCCGACGCCGCCGCCAGCAGTTCACCGGCGATGCCGTGCACGGCCTTGTCCTCGGCCACCCGGCGCAGAGTATGCAGGGCGTCCGGCAGGGCGACGAAGCGGTCCAGCGCCGGGTCGGTGTAGGCCTCCTTGAACGGCACCACCTCGGCATTGCGGCTGGCCCCGTCGGCGGTGATGACCACCTTGGCCCCGGCGTTCTCGATGCGGTCGGACAGGGTCTTGTCCGAAAAACCGCCGAACACCGGCGTATAGATCACGCCCAAGCGCTTGGCCGCCTCGGTCCAAACGATCTGGTCGAGGATGTTGGGCATGTTGAAGGCGATGCGGTCGCCCTGGCCAAGCCCGAGATTGCGCAGGGCCACCGCCGCGATGACCGACTGCACGAACAGGTCGCGCCGGGTCAGGGTGCGGTGATGGACCGGGCCGCCCTTGCCGCCGTTGGCTTCCGGGTCCCAGCGGTCGCCTTCGTACCAATAGGCGACCTCGGCCC
>JBAYSM010000164.1:0-8354 GCA_041676205.1 Rhodospirillaceae bacterium
CAGTTGTTCGCCACCGCCGACAAGCAGGAGGGCGTGAACGCCTTTCTGGAAAAGCGTCGGCCGAATTTCCAGGGCCGCTGAGCGCCCTGCGACCCTTCATTCTCATCCGTACTTTCTCGATTTTCGGGGACTGCCGCCGCCATGACTTACGAAACCATTCTGTTCGACATCGCCGAAGGCGTTGCCACCATCACTCTGAACCGCCCCGACAAGCTGAACTCGTTCACCGCGAAGATGCACGAGGAACTGGGCGACGCGCTCAAGCGCATCCAGAAGGACGCCTCGGTCCGCTGCGTGCTGCTGACCGGCTCGGGCCGTGGGTTCTGCGCCGGGCAGGACCTGGGCGACCGCGTGGTGCAGCCGGGCGACGAGCCGCTGAACATCGGCGCCTATCTGGAGGTCGGCTACAACCGCCTCGTCCGCACCATCGCCGCCCTGGAAATGCCGGTCATTTGCGCCGTCAACGGCGTGGCCGCCGGGGCCGGGGCCAATCTGGCATTCACCTGCGACATCGTGCTGGCCGCCAAAAGCGCGAGCTTCATCCAGGCGTTCTGCAAGATCGGCCTCATCCCGGATTCCGGGGGAACCTGGACCTTGCCGCGTCTGGTCGGCCACAGCCGCGCCATGGCGCTGGCCCTGCTGGGCGACAAGGTGCCCGCCGAGCAGGCCGCGCAGTGGGGCATGATCTGGAAGGCCGTGGACGACGAGGCCCTGATGACTGAGGCCCGCGCCATGGCCGCCCATTTCGCGACGCAGCCCACCAAGGGCCTCGGCCTCATCAAAAAGGCCATCCGCGCCAGCTCGACCAACACGCTGGACCAGCAGCTTGACCTGGAGCGCGATCTCCAGACCATCGCCGGGCGCACCGAAGACTACCGCGAGGGCGTCGCTGCCTTCATGGAAAAGCGCAAGCCGAATTTCCAGGGCAAGTGAGCTGACATGACCAACGCCCTCCCCACTTCCTCAATCATCGGCGTGATCGGCGCCGGCACCATGGGTGCCGGCATCGCTCAGGTCGCAGCCCAAGCCGGGCACCCGGTCCTGCTGTTCGACGCTTGGGACGGTGCCGCGCAAAAGGGCAAGGACGGCGTCGCCAAGGCGCTGTCCCGTCTGGTCGAAAAGGGCAAGATGGCCCAGGCCGACCGCGATGCCCTGCTGAACCGCATCACCGTGATCGCCACCCTGGCCGACCTCGCCCCGGCCAAGCTGGTGGTCGAGGCCATTGTCGAGCGCCTGGACGTCAAGCAGACGGTGTTCGGCGAGGTCGAGGCCGCCGTGGCCGATGATGCCATCCTGGCCTCGAACACCTCGTCGCTGTCGCTGACCGCCATCGGCGCGACGCTGAAGCGGCCGCAAAATCTGGTCGGGATGCACTTCTTCAACCCCGCTCCGCTGATGGCGTTGGTTGAGGTCATCTCGGGCGTCGCTACCGCTCCGACCGTGGCCGAAACCGTCTACGCCACCGCCAAGGCGTGGGGCAAGGTGCCGGTCCATGCGGCCTCCACCCCCGGCTTCATTGTGAACCGCGTGGCCCGGCCCTACTACGCCGAGGCCCTGCGCGTAACCCAGGAAGGCGCCGCCGACCCGGCCACCATCGACGCCGTTCTGACCGAATGCGGCGGGTTCCGCATGGGGCCGTTCGACCTGATGGACCTGATCGGGCACGATGTGAACTACGCCGTGACCAATTCGGTGTTCGATGCCTATTACAAGGACAAGCGGTTCCTGCCGTCGCTGGTCCAGAAGGATCTGGTCGATGCCGGGTGGCTCGGCCGCAAGTCCGGGCGCGGGTTCTATGACTATGCCGAAGGCGCGGCCAAACCCGCCCCGGCCACCGCCGTCCCGGCCTTTGCCCCGGCCAGCGTCGAGGTTCATGGTGAGACGCCGCTTGATGGCCGCATCACGACCAGCGGCATGACCGTCTCCCGCGCTGATGAAGGCGAGTACGAAGACGGCGTGATCGTGGTCGATGGCGTGGTCCTGGTGCCGTCCGATGGCCGCATGGCGACCGAGATCGCCGCCGAGGAAATGCTGACCGACGTGGTGGTCTACGACCTCGCGCTGGACTACGGCACGGCCAAGCGCATCGCCATTGCCGCCGCCGATCAAGCATCCCCCAACGCCGTGCAGGCCGCGACCGGGTTCTTCCAGGCGCTTGGGTTTGCGGTTTCGGTGATTGACGACGTGCCGGGCCTGATCGTCACCCGTACCGTCGCCATGCTCGCCAACGAAGCCGCCGACGCCGTGTACCAGCGCGTCGCCACGGCGGGCGACGTGGACCTTGCCATGACCAAGGGCGTGAACTATCCACGCGGGCCGCTGGCTTGGGCCGAGGATGTCGGCCTGGATCGGGTGCTCGATATTCTGGAAAACCTGTTCGACACCATCAAGGAGGACCGCTTCCGGCCGTCCGTCCTGCTGCGTCGCAAGGTTCTAGGGGGAGGGTCTTTCCATGCCTAATCAAGCCAAGGCTCAACGCATCGCCGAAGGCGTGCGCGAAGCCATGTATTCCCGCGACCACGCCGCGCAAGGCCTGGGCATCGAGGTGGTCGAGATCGGGCCGGGCAGTGCCAAGTTGACCATGACCGTGACCAAAAACATGGTCAACGGCCATGACATCCTGCATGGCGGCCTGTGTTTTACCCTGTGCGACACCGCGTTTGCATACTGCTGCAACTCGCACAATTTCAATACCGTGGCCCATAGCTGCTCGATCACCTTCACCAATGCCGGAAAGCTCGGCGACGTGCTGACGGCCGAGGCCGTGGAGACGTACCAGAAGGGTCGCAACGGCGTGACCGACGTCACCGTCCGCAATCAGGACGGCGTGATGATCGGCATGTTCCGCGGCAACTCCCGCCGCATCGCCGGGCACGTCTGCGAGCATCCTGAATTCGAAGTCCCCGCCGTAAAGGACAGGACGTAAATCATGACCGAAGCGTTCATCTGCGACGCCATCCGTACCCCCGTCGGCCGCTATGGCGGCGCTCTGTCCAGCGTCCGCCCGGACGATCTGGCGACCGTACCGCTCAAGGCGCTCATGGAGCGCAACCCGTCGGTGGACTGGGCCGCCGTCGAGGACATTATCCTCGGTTGCGCCAACCAGGCGGGCGAGGACAACCGCAACGTGGCGCGCATGGCGGGCCTGCTGGCGGGATTGCCGATCGAGGTTCCCGGCACCACCGTCAACCGCCTGTGCGGGTCGGGCATGGATGCGACCGGCATGGCGGCGCGCGCCATCAAGTCCGGCGAAACCAGCCTGATGATTTCCGGCGGCGTGGAAAGCATGAGCCGCGCGCCCTTCGTGCTGCCCAAGGCGACCGCCGCGTTCACCCGCGACAACGCCGTCCACGACACCACCATCGGCTGGCGCTTCATCAACAAGCTGATGCAGAAGCAGTTCGGCGTGGATTCCATGCCCGAAACCGCTGAAAACGTGGCCGAGGACTTCAAGATCAGCCGCGAGGACCAGGACGCCTTCGCCCTGCGCAGCCAGCAGCGCGCGGCGGCCTCCATTGCCTCCGGTCGGTTCGCTCAGGAAATCGTGCCGGTCATCATCCCGGCCCGGAAGGGCGACCCCATCGTGGTGGACACCGACGAGCACGTGCGCGGCAACACCACCCTCGACGGCCTTTCCAAGCTGCCGACGCCGTTCCGTCAGGGCGGCAGCGTCACGGCTGGTAACGCGTCCGGCGTCAACGACGGGGCCTGCGCGCTGGTGCTGGCGTCCGAGGACGCCGCCCGCAAGCACGGCCTGACGCCCAAGGCGCGGATTGTCGGCATGGCGACGGCTGGCGTGCCGCCGCGCATCATGGGCTTTGGCCCCTCCCCGGCGTCCAAGAAGGCGCTGGCGATGGCCGGGCTGACCATCGACCAGATGGACGTGGTGGAGCTGAACGAGGCGTTTGCCAGTCAGGCCTTGGCCGTGCTGCGCGACCTTGGCCTGCCCGACGATGCCGCCCATGTGAACCCCAACGGCGGCGCCATCGCGCTCGGCCATCCGCTCGGCATGAGCGGCGCCCGCCTCATCACCACGGCCATGACCGAACTGCACAACCGCAAGGGCCGCTATGCCCTGTGCACCATGTGCATCGGCGTCGGCCAAGGGATCGCCATGATTATCGAACGGGTCTAAGCGGACCTTTTTCACCAACCAATAAGACACCCCCAGGAGGGAACGACCATGGATCTTACCAAGCGTCCGCTGGAGCATGAACTCGACCCCATCGAGATCGCATCCCGCGATGAGATCACCAGCATCCAGACCCGCCGGATGAAGTGGTCGCTGCGCCACACCTATGAGAACGTCCCGCACTACAAGAACAAGTGCGACGAAAAGGGCGTTCACCCCGACGACTTCCGGGAATTGAAGGACCTGTCCAAGTTCCCCACCACCACCAAGATCGACCTGCGTGACACCTACCCCTTCGGCATGTTCGCCGTGCCGATGGCCGAGGTGGTGCGCGTTCACGCCTCGTCCGGCACCACCGGCAAGCCGATCGTGGTCGGTTACACCCAGGCCGACATCACAATGTGGTCGCGCGTCATGGCCCGCTCCATCCGCGCCGCCGGCGGCCGCCGCAACATGAAGGCTCATATCTCCTACGGCTACGGCCTGTTCACCGGCGGCTTGGGCGCTCACTACGGAGCCGAAGCGCTGGGCTGCACCGTCATCCCCATGTCGGGCGGTCAGACCGAAAAGCAGGTCCAGATCATCCAGGATTTCGAGCCGGACATCATCATGGTGACGCCCAGCTACATGCTGGTGATCGCCGACGAGATGGAACGCCAGGGCATGGACCCGCGCGACTGCTCGCTCAAGATCGGCATCTTCGGGGCCGAGCCCTGGACAAACGAAATGCGCCACGAACTTGAGACGCGCCTTGGCATTGACGCCATCGACATCTATGGCCTGTCCGAAGTCATCGGGCCGGGCGTCGGCATCGAGTGCGCCGAAAGCAAGGACGGCCTGACCATCTGGGAAGACCATTTCTATCCCGAGATCATCAACCCCGAAACCGGCGAGCCGGTGCCCGATGGCGAGATGGGCGAACTGGTGTTCACCTCGCTGACCAAGGAAGCGATGCCCTGCATCCGCTACCGCACCCGCGACCTGACCCGCCTGCTGCCCGGCACGGCGCGCTCCATGCGCCGCATCGAAAAGATCACCGGCCGGTCGGACGACATGCTGATCATCCGCGGCGTCAACGTGTTCCCGACCCAGATCGAGGAACTGATCTGCAAGGACGAACGCCTCGCCCCGCACTATCAGTTGATCGTGTCCCGCGAAGGCCACATGGACAACCTAGCCGTCCGCGTGGAAATGCGCCAGGGCCTGCTGGACGATTCGGCTGCCGCCGCCGCTGGTAAGGACCTGCAACACCACATCAAGTCGCTGATCGGCGTCTCGACCAAGATCACCGTGGAAAACTCCGGCGCCATCGAACGCAGCCAGGGCAAGGCCAAGCGGGTGGTGGATTTGCGTAAGAAGGGCTGAGTGTTGGAATAGGGGGGAGGTCCGGCCACTCCCCAAAGATGTTGATATTGCGGCGTGGTCAGATGACCACGCCGCAGTGCTTTGTGCCACTAGATGCTGAAGCCGATTTTAGGGATGAGCACAACCATAAGGAAGTATAGACCCACTGTAAGAGCGCAGGAGGCCGACAGTGCCAACCAGAAGTTCATTCCGAATCGGAGAAGGACCGGAAGGACGAGGAACATCGGGAGAGAGGGCAGGACGAACCAGAAAGTCGCGTGTGCGTGACTGGCAATCCGTTCAGCATCGGCGGTGTCCCGCCAAAGCCAGATAATGCTGAGGATAGAAACCAGTGGAAGCGAAACCACAAGTGCGCCAAAGGCAGGACTTCGCTTAGCGACCTCGGAAACCGCCGCGACGATGATTCCTGAGATAACCGCCTTCAACACGAGGTAGCCCATAGTGAACCCTCATCTGCTGTGATTTCGGAAGCCTAAATTTGTTGTCCCGCATTCTGGGTTGGCCGTCGACCACGTCTCTGGACCTGTGGTGAAATCCCCTTGCCGCCACTCAAGCGGTTTCCCATTCCACTCCCCGAAACCCCATTCCAGCGAACGCGCATCCCGCACCGTGATTGCCCTTGCCTTCCCCTCGGCTGATAGTATCAAATGAAACTATCAAGGCACCAACAGCCACACCGAGGGAACGCCATGCTTCAGACGTACACCTATCCCGAATTCCCCTATGTCCAACCGCCCGAGCAAAAGTCTGGGCAGGTGGTGCGCAAGAAGGCCATTGTCGTGGGCGGCGGGCCGATTGGCCTGACCATGGCGTTGGACTTGGCCGCGCAGGGTATTCCCTGCATTGTGCTGGACGACAACAACACCGTGTCCATCGGCTCGCGCGCCGTGTGCTATGCCAAGCGCCCTCTGGAGGTCTGGGACCGCCTGGGCTGCGCCATGCCGATGGTGGAAAAGGGCGTGGGCTGGAAGATCGGCAAGGTGTTCCGGGACGAAGAACTGGTCTACCAGTTCGACCTGCTGCCCGAAGACGACCACAAGATGCCGGCGTTCATCAACCTCCAGCAGTACTACCTGGAAGAATACCTGATAGAACGCTGCAAGGACTTCGGCGATCTGGTGGACATCCGCTGGAAGAACAAGGTCATCAGCGTCAAGAACAATGCCGACCACGTCCGCTTCACCATCGAGACGCCCGACGGCATCTATGAAATGGAAGCCGACTACGCCATCGCCTGCGACGGCGCGAAGTCCGACGTGCGCGAGATGTTGGGCGCGGAGTTCACCGGCCAGTTCTTCCAGGACCGCTTCCTGATCGCCGACGTGGTCATGAAGGCCGACTTCCCGACCGAACGTTGGTTCTGGTTCAACCCGCCGTTCCATCGCGGCCAGTCCGTGCTGCTGCACAAGCAGTCCGACGACGTGTGGCGCATCGACTTCCAGCTTGGGTGGAACGCCGACCCGGAAGAAGAAAAGAAGCCGGAAAAGATCATCCCGCGCCTGAAGGCCATGCTCGGCGAAGATACGGAATTCGAACTGGAATGGGCCTCGGTCTATCAGTTCGCCTGCCGCCGCATGAGCAAGTTCCGCTATGGCCGCCTGTTCTTTGCTGGCGACGCCGCCCATCAGGTCAGCCCGTTTGGGGCGCGCGGGGCCAACACGGGCGTCCAGGACACCGACAACCTCGCCTGGAAGCTCAAGCTGGTCATGGAGGGCAAGGCCCCCGACAGCCTGCTCGACACCTATGACGAGGAGCGCGTGTTCGCCGCCGACGACAACCTCAAGAACTCCACCCGCTCGACCGACTTCATCACGCCCAAGTCCAACATCTCGCGCACGTTCCGCGACGCGACGCTGGACCTTGCGCAGAAGTACCCGTTCGCCCGCAAGCTGGTGAACTCGGGCCGCCTGTCGGCGCCGACGCCCTATGCCCACTCGTCCCTGAACACCCCTGATACCGAGGCGTTCAGCGGCTCCATGGCGCCGGGCACCAACTGCGCCGATGCGCCGGTCAAGGTCGGTGGACAGCCCGCGTGGTTGCTCAACCAGTTGGGCGAAGGCTTCAAGGTGATCTACTTCGCCGAGGACAGCCGCACCCCTGCCCCCCTCGCCGCCCTCAAGGACGCCCCGGTTCCGGTGGACGCCGTGGTCATCGGCGGAAACGTTGAAGACACCAAGGGTCTGGTCGCCGAACGCTACGACGGCAAGCCGGGCACCACCTACCTCATCCGCCCCGACCAGCACGTTGTGGCCCGCTGGCGCGCGTTCGACCCGGCCAAAGTCACCGCCGCGCTCAACCGCGCCATTGGTAAGTGAGGGAGGGACACACCATGCACATTGCGAAGGAAAATGCCGTGACGCTCACCCTGGAGCCCAACTTCGCCAACCCCGATGACTTCTATGAGAGGCTCATCGAAACCCACCGCGGCTTGACCGACGCCCAAAGCGCCGACGTCAACGCCAAGCTGGTCCTGCTGCTGGCCAACCACATCGGCGACATGGCCGTCCTGGAACAGGCCATGACTATTGCCCGCGACGGGCATGAAGCGCAGGAATAGACGGTAAGAAAAGAAAAGCCCCGGCGGAGTATTCTGCCGGGGCCTTTTTTTATTTAACCACAGAGGACACAGAGAACACAGAGAATGCGGGGCCACTGAACCGAAGGCGATAATTCCCCTGCTGGGTGTTTATGCGCTGCGCGCGGCTGGATGCTCCGACTCTCTGTGTTCTCTGTGGCCTTGTACGTTGGCAGAACCTCTGGCGGAATAGCTGGCCGTTAGAGGTGGCGGGCGGGAGCCCGATGATGTGCCAAGGCCCTGCAAGCCGCCACAGAGCATGGAGCCCCGCCCACCTGTCTC
>JBAYSM010000165.1:0-8346 GCA_041676205.1 Rhodospirillaceae bacterium
ATCTGCAGGCTCAGTTTGGCACCTGCATTAACGGTGATCTGTTTGACCTGAAAGCGTTGCCCTTGATCGACCGACCGGAAGCTGCCCCAAGGCCGGTAGACGGTGGAGTGGACGTGATGTTCGCTCCGTCCGGCGGCCCTGATGCGCTCCACGATACCCTTGATGTCCTGCACGCGGTCGCGGGCAGCCACCAGCACAGCGTCATCCGCCACCACAACGACCACGTCATCCAGCCCCAACAGAGCGGTCAGCCGGCCATCTTCGCTACGGACATAGGAGTTGTGCACATCGTCCACCAGAACATCGCCGCGCACCACGTTCCCGCTGGCATCCTTCTCTCCCAAGTCCCACAGGGCTGACCACGCGCCGACGTCGCTCCATCCCATGGACACCGGCACGACGGCGGACCGGCCGGTGTGCTCCATGATCGCGCAATCGAGTGAGTCGGCCGGGCAGGCAGCGAAGGCCCCGGAGTCGAGGCGACAGAAATCCCGGTCCTGTTGCGCATCGTCGTGGGCGGCGCGCACCGCCGCCAGGATATCGGGGCGCAGGCGGTCCATCTCCTCGAGCAGGGCGGAGGCCTGGAACAGAAAGATGCCGCTGTTCCACAGGTAGCCGCCCTCGGCCAGATAGGCCTCGGCTCGCGTCCGGTCGGGCTTCTCCACAAACCGCTCGACCGTCAGACAGTGAGCACTGCCCGGCATGGCGGCACCACCCTTGATGTAACCGTAGCCTGTCTCCGCATGAGTGGGTGTTATGCCGAAGGTAACCAGCGCGCCGTTGGCGGCGGCAACGGCGGCCTTGCCAATAGCCTCCAGGAAGGCATCCGTGTCACTGATTACGTGGTCGGAGGGCATGAGGAGGATCAGGCCGTCGGCATCGCGCGCCCGGACGTCCAGCGCGGCGACGCAGGCTGCCGCTGCGGTGCCGCGCCCCTGCGGCTCCAGGATGATGCGTATCGAGGCCTCCGCCCGCACCTGCTCGGCCACGATAAAGCGATGCTCCTCGTTGGCGATGAACAGCGGAGCCTCGAACGCGCCCTGGCCCAGACGCCGGACCGTTTCCTGCAACATCGTCCGCTCGCCATGCAGCGGCAGAAATTGCTTGGGGAAAAGTTGCCGCGACAGCGGCCACAGCCGACTTCCCGAGCCGCCGCACAGGATTACGGGGTAGATGCGAGAGGCAGGCGCTGGCACGACTAAAAACTCCCCTGAGGCCCTGACCTGATGCTGCGGTTAGCCGTAACATAATTGTCGTTCACCGGCCGCCTTTATTGTCGCGTTACGGGCAAGGTCAGTGACAGACGGGCATTTCGGCATCACAGGATGACTCCTGCCAAACGGCGGTGGCATCCAGGCGGGTGGCCGCAGGACTCCGCCAGTAGGTGCGCCCCTTCTGGTCCGGCCCGAAACGCTCGGCCAGCGCTGCCGGGCCATTGGCCGGAAGCGGGACCGCAACTCCCTGCCACTCAAGGGTACAAACCTCTCCGACGGCGGCGACGCGCAGGGTCGTCACCCACCGCTCGCGCGGACCGCACGGTTTATCCGGGTCGACGTGGAACAGCGTCAGATCCAGCCCGTCCTCCCCGGCCGGCTCTGCCCAGCGCAAGATCACCTGCGCTGTGGTTCCTGCGTGGCTCCATGCCAACATGGCTTCGCGCGGGCGCCCGGCGAAGCGCCAAACACGATCAAGCGCGAAGCCCGCTGCGGGAAGGTCGCGGATCAGCAGGGCCTCATCATCTTCGGCCTGTCCCGCGATCACGGTGAATTCCAGCGGTGCGGTGGCAGAAAGTGGCGCTCCGCTGTGCAGGAAGGAGGCCAGCGTCGTGAAGTCGGCGACGAAGACTCGGCCGCGCGGGGCCAGGGCACTGGCAAGCGCCGCAACGGCAGCCGCTCCGGCCGACTGGGCGGCGCCCCGCCCGCTCCTGCGGCCGATGAGACGCGCCAACGCCGAACGCAGTCGGGTCGGGATAAGCATGTGGACGAGGGCAAGAACCAAGTCGGTGCGCGCTTGGTGGCGCCAATCGAGAGATCCGGCCACCCTATGACGCTGCTGCCAGCCGGGAAAAAGTTCGGCCATCGTGCGATGGGCCTGCACCACATAGCGCACCGCCTCCAGGCGGTCCGCGTTGGCAAAGGCCATGTCAAACTTGTTGTCGATGAGCAGGGCATAGTTGATCGTCTCGACCACGCGGGCGAGGCGGGGCGCCTTCCTGGCCGCCTCGGCGTAGGCTGCATGGATATCACGCGCTGCGGTCAAGGCCTGAAAGGTCTCGGGGCGGAACCGGCTGGTCAGGGATCCATTGCGGCGAAAGCGATAGTGGTAATGCGTCTCGTGACACGCCTCGATGCGTCGGGCATGGCCTAAAAGAAGATAGACGAAGATGGAATCCTCGTAGATGCGGGCTTCCGGGAAGCGGGCGCCAGCGCTCTCGATCAGGTCACGCCGGAACAGTTTGTTCCAAACATAGGGATGCCCGGCCCGCAGGATCTCCGGTTCTTCGGCCACCGATGCCCCGAAAACGCAGGGCCTCCCCAAGAAGTCTATGGGTGTGATGAGATCACGGTCTTGATAGTGGCGCAGGGCCTCACAAACCACCACGTCCGCGCCGGACGCTTCGGCCACCGCCGCCATGTGCTCAAACATCACCGGGCTGACCCAGTCGTCACCATCCACGAACCCGACGTATTTACCCGTCGCCATGTCGAGGGCGAGATTGCGTGCCACGCTGACGCCTCCATGCGGGGAGGAGATGTAGCGGAAGGTCGGCTCACGGTCGGCGGCGGACTTGGCGATGGCGCTGCTGCCATCGGTCGAGGCGTCGTCGATAAGCAGCACCTCGATGTCACGCAGTGACTGCGCAGCTAGGCTATCCAGACAGGCAGGAAGATGGTGCTCCACGTTGTGGAAGGGCACTATGACAGTTACCAAGGGGCGGTTAGGCATCGCAGGTCCTCCCCTGGAGAACATTGCCGATGCACGCGGCCACGCGGGCGCCGCTGCCGTCGTCGGTGTGGCTGAGGAAGAAGCGGCGGCAGCGCTCATAGTGCTGGGCGTCCACAGCACCGCGCCCTGCCAAAGCGGCGTCCAGAGCCTCCAGCAACCCCGCCGCATCACCCACCACCGGCCCCGGAACAACCGCGTCGATATCGTACAGCAGCCCCTCCTGCTCATGCTCGTAGCTGGCGCGGTCATAGGCAAAGCAGACCATCGGCTTGTGCAGCAGCATGGCCTCGACAAAGGCGCTGGAGTAATCCGAAACCACCACGTCGGACAGGCGTACTACTGCGGCCATTTCCGAGACGACATCGTGGCTGAAATCCAGGATCCGGTCGCCGTCGATGTAGTCGCGCAGGCTCGGCACCGGCTGGCCGTTACGCTGGTGGTGACGCCCGAAATAGTGCATCCGCACGCCGATCACCGCATCGTGCCGCCGCAACAGGGCGCGCAGGGCGGCGACGTCGGCTTCGGTGAATTCGTAGTAACCGACCCCTTGGAAGTTGCCGACTTGGCGGAAGGTGGGCAGGTAGGACACCACGCGCCTCCCCCCCACCACGTCACGTAGGCGGGTGATCTGCGTCTGCATGGGCCGTGGGAGGGCATTCTCGGCCCGCACCAGGAAGTCCAGCTTGGGCACGCCCGTCACCCAAATGCGCCTGTAGTCCAGCGGCGAGAAGATGGAACACATGGCATAGCTGTCGATGGGCGAGGAGGCGACGATCCCTGCGTACTTTGGGAATTCGCGCCGCATGTGGGATTTGAGATTAGCCCGACGCATGGCATCGCCCCACACCCCATAAAGCTTCTTGATGGGGATCCCATGCCACAGGTTGACCACCACCCGAGGCGCGAAACGCAGGGGTGGCACGGCATAGGAGCGATCCCCCCAGCGCAGGGAGTAGTTCATGGAGACCGATTGGTCGCAGATCACCACCTTGCAACGGGCCAAAAGCCACAAGCCGCGTAATGAACTCAGGGGCACCACGACCACGTTGCACCCGCCCAGATCCTCGTCCAAAAGATCGGCCGTGCGGGCGAACACAATCTTGCGCAGCAGGGGGTCGTCCTTGACGGCCTCAAACAAGGCGCGCGGGTTCTCGGCGAAGTGGGATACCTTGATGAAGTGAACGGGAAACGCCCACCAATCCCCCCGCTTTGGCAACAGCAGATCGAGAAGCCGCCACGGGCCGGCGAGGAACACCCGCCACAGCAGGCCGACGAGGGCCTGTGCCGTCATGGCACCGCCATCCTGGCGCCGACCGCCCCGCTCCCCCCGGTTCTAAGGCCATGCAGGTAATGCGCCAGGGAATCGGCAATGACGATGCGCCCGTCCACCACGCAACTGCCGGGCTGGTATTCGCCAGAGCACACCAGCACCGTTTCCGCGCCCAGGGCGAGGCCGATGACGCCATCGGTATGGACGCGGTCGCCGGCCAGAAGGACCCGTTCGCCCTGGCGGACAAGCCCCCGCAGGTAACGCAGCATGTGCTCGCCGGGCTTGCCGAAGTGTCCCGCCGGCTCAACGCCCGTGGTCGCGACGATCAACTGGGAAATGGCTCCGCAGTCGGGTATGCCCCCTCCCTCTGTGGGACAGAACAGGTCGATGTGGGTTATGTACCACGGCACCCCGGCGTGGATGAGGCGGCACGCCGTTTCAAGCTTGGCATAGGTAAGTTCGCGGTCAAAACCGACGATGACCGCTTGCGGCGCCACCTCGTCCTGGACCACGCCAGCGCGGGTCTCCAGTTCGTCGCGGAAGGCCGCCGTGCCGACCACATAAACGCGTTCCCATTCCCGCTCTCTCAGCCAGTCGGTCAGCACGAACAGCGGCGAGACGAGGCTGTCAGGGGGTACGGGCAGGTTCAAGGCGCGCAGCTTGGACAAATAGGTGCCGGACGCGGCACTGGTATTGTTGGTCAGATAGTGGATTCGGGTGCCTTGAGCGTGCAAGCGATGCAATTCCGCATCCACTCCCTCGATAAGGCGCCCGCCAAGATAAACGGTACCGTCGAGGTCGATGAATGCGCGGTCAAATGTCATGACCAAAGAGCCTCGGCCCGCGCCAAATCGTCGTGATTGTCGATCTCGACCCAGCGCAAACCCTTCATGTCAGCGGCAACCACCCGAGCCTCCGGGCGGGCCAGAAGGCTGCCGATAGCAACCTCTGTCCATTGGTTGACGTCGCCGCTCTCGTGGAACCCCCTCATGATCGAGTAAAGGTCGGCCACATGGTCAGGCTCGAAGCTATAGATGTCGATCGAGGTCGAAGTGTCGCCGGCGTCCGAGAGCATCTTGGAAATCTCGGTCAGACGCCCGTCAACGGCGCGGACCTTCATGCTCTCCTCGTAGTACACCGAACTGTCCGTGGCGATGCAGCTATGGTCTGCAGCCACCATGCCCGCGACGATGGCGTCGTCATAGATGCAGTCGGCGTTGATGATGAGCGTGGAACTATCCTCCCGGCGCGCTTCCAGGGCGAGACGGCAACTCTCCATGTTATTGGTCACGGCGTAGTCGGGGTTCTCGACAATCGTGACGCAGGGGCCGAATTCCGCAACCTCGGCGCGTATCATGTCTGCCAGATAGCCTGCGGCGATGTAGATGGGCATGTCCAGCTGGCAGGCCAGCAACTGACTGACGAGGCGCCGCACCAGGGACCGTTGAGCCACCGGCACACAGGCCTTGGGCATCCTGTCGGTCAGGGGCCGCAAGCGAGAACCCTTTCCGGCCGCAAGGATCACCGCTGTCTTCATGATACCCCTGCTCCAGACCAATCTACGTCAACCGAACCGCCCAAGCGCGCGACGAAACTGGCACCGAAACGTTATGAAATAGCTAATAAGGCCGCTTTCATCCGGCAGCGCACTGAGTCAAATCAATCCTTCGGCAGCGGCATCATGCGGGCGGGGTTGCCCATGGCTGTCACCCCTTCGGGCACGCGGGAGTAGACCACCGCGCCAGCCGCGACCTTGGCACCGGCGCCGATCTCCAGGCGCGCGGTCAGCACCGCGCCGCTTCCGACAAAGACCTGCGGCCCCAGGGACGTCCACCCATTGCATACCGCGTGCGGAGCCATTTCCACGGCATCGCCCAGCACCACATCGTGGCCGACGCCGGCATGGGTGTTGATGACCACATGCCGCCCGATCTTGGCCCACGGGCCGACCGTGGCGAAGGGGGCCACGATGCAGCCGGCGCCCACCTGCGCGGTCGGTGCAACCCATGCCAGAGGATGGATCACCGAAACGAACCGTGCACCGCGCTGTTCCAGACCGGCGGCCACAGCAGCCCGCGCGGCGGGATTGCCAATAGCCACGACGACCGCCTCTCCGTCCGCCGGAGCGTACGCGTCGATGCACCCGACGACGCCGATGTCGAGGCCAAAGGGCGACAGATCGGGATCGGTGTCATCCAGGAACCCGGCGACGGTGGCATCCAGACGCCCGGCCGCGATGGCGTCCAGAGCATAGGTCAGGACTTCGCGCCCGAACCCACCCGCCCCGGCAATCAAGATCTTCAACATTAGGCCCCCTCTCCCCCGCGCACCGTGACGATGCGGGTGAATGCGGCCATCAGGTCGATGCCGTCCCACACCGCGTCAAAGGTCAGCGCCTCACCCACCGGGACGATGCGGTCGAGGCCGCGCCCGTTCACGGCGCGCGCAAACTCGGTCAGCGCGGTAGCGGGCAACCCGAAGTGGACCAGCGTTTGATCGCGCGGCCCGACCAGCGACCGCGCCGCCGCCAGATCGGGCAGGCGCAGATCGTACAGCACGCCACCGCCCGCGTGCGGTCCCTTCAGAGCCTCGGCCGCCACGCTCGCATCCACGCGGAGGACGGCCAAGGCCCCGAACGTTTCGACCTCCGACACCGGCAGGTCCAGCGCCGCCTGATGCAGGAACAGCCGCCGCGACAGCAGACCGCCCACGTCCCCGGCATCGACCAGCCGCGCCCCCTCGCCCCCCAGGCGCGGATACAGACGCTCGGCGGCAGCCGCGCAGGCGTCGGCTGTTCCGCACCACACGATGAGACGCGGCGACGAACACGCCTTCTGGCCGAACCAGAACAGGTCGCGGGCCAGACCCTCGGCCAGCCGCGCCAGCGCGGCGTCATCGGCCGCCGCCACGGCCTCCGCCGACAGTGCCGCCCACGAAAACCGATCCGGGAAGGCAACATCCAGACAGCGCGGGTTGACCGGCAGACTGCGGAAATGCGCCACCGTTGCATCGCCGCCCCAGATGACCCGCACATCCGCCGCCCGCGACAACGCGCCCGAAATCGCATCATCGTGGCCGTAGCGCACGAAACAACTGGAGTCGCGCACGGCGGACGACCCCACTGCCGCCATCGCCTCGCCCAGCAAGCGCAGCAGGACGCCCTGCTCGGGCGCGGACCGCGTTGGCAGGCGCACCACGTTGCGGTTGCCGGCCAGTAGGCTCAACGCCCAGCCATAGGCGAACAAGGTCCCGACGTTGGCCGGCGGAACGTGAAACGCCACCCCGCGCGGCACCACCAGACGCCCCGGCGACTCCAGTGCCGCAAAGCCCTCGCGCAGCCGCGCCAAACCGGACGGCCGCAACCAGAATCCCAATGCCTGAAGGTCCGGATGTCGCCGTGCCTCGGCATCGGCCAGCAGACGCCGCGACAGGTCCCCCAGCAGGGCCAAAGCATCGGCGGAAAACGGCGTCAGGACCGCCCCGCCGCCCGCCAACGGCGCCACGTCGGCGGCGCCATGAAGCACGGTCGGCGTCATTGGGCGGCCTCCGGTGCATAAACATCGCTGCACCCCCGCACCTCGGCCCGTGGCGCGCGGCCAAGGATACGGAAGCGCGGCGCACCATCGGCAGCAGGCTCCAAAAGCACGCCGAGGTCTTCGGTCAGCAGGCTGTGGCCGGGATAGCTGCGCGGCAACAGGCTCATCACCTGCACCACGCCGGGACGGCCGGGCGGCAACGGCGCCAGCGTCACCGGGTCGCGGATGATGACATGGGCAAAGGACGGACAGCGCAACACCCCGGCCTCGTCCGGGCATTCCAGATGGATGGTGCCGATCTGTTCGGCCATGCCATAGAAATTGAAGCTCTGCTTCAGCCCGAACCGGCGCCGCAACACAGCGCGGAAGGCCGCCGGATCAACCGCCTTGTCCTCCAGGCGTTTCCAGCCGCCGCTGTGGATCAAAACACCCCGCGACAGGTCCAGATCGCCATCGCCGAACGCTTCAACCAAGTGCTGCCACACCATGAAAGTAAAACCGAACAGGGCAAACGGCCCGTTCCCGTGCTTGTCCATGAAGGCAGCCAGCCCGGCTTTATCCACTTGATCGTCGGCCCCGAGCAGGAACAGGTGG
>JBAYSM010000166.1:0-8337 GCA_041676205.1 Rhodospirillaceae bacterium
GCCATGACGTAGCATCCCCCTCGGACAACGGCACCCCCTCTGGCAGTCTGTGGAGTTTGGCGACTACCAGTTTGTCAGAATGTGCCGCTGTCCGCCCATCTCCCCGCTAATCCGCGATGAACCTAAAAAAGCAGGGCGCTTTTGCGCTTCGCGCGCATCGTCTGCGTAGAGACCTCTGTGCCTCTGCGTCTCTGTGGTTCCCCGCTTTATTCCCCCGCCTTTCGCTCGCGCTGGACCCGCCGCCATTGGGCGACATTGCGGTTATGCTCGTCCAGGGTCCGGGCGAAGGCATGCCCACCGGTGCCATCGGCCACGAAGTAGAGGTCCTTGGTGTCGGCCGGATTGAGCACGGCGGCCAGCGACTCGCGCCCCGGATTGGCGATCGGGCTGGGGGGAAGGCCGGCAATCACGTAGGTATTCCACGGATGCTCGGCCTCCAGGTCGCTGCGCAACAGCGCGCGGTCGAGCGTGCCCGTTTCGGGCCGAAGTCCATAGATCACCGTGGGGTCGGATTGCAGCCGCATTCCCAGGCGCAGGCGATTCACAAACACCGCCGCGACGCGTGGACGTTCCGCCGCCACCGCCGTTTCGCGCTCGACGATGGACGCCAGGACAACCGCCTGTTCGGGCGTGGTGAAGGGCAGGCCCTCGGCGCGGGTGGGCCACAATTCGGCCAGGGCCTTTTCCATCGCCGCCATCATGCGGCGCACCACCGCATCGCGGGGCTCGCCGCGCAGAGTATGGTACGTCTCGGGCAGTAGAGCGCCAGTCGGCGGGGTCAGCGTGATGTCGCCGTCAAGTTCCGGCATGGCGCGCAGCAGATCGAGCACGACCGGCGTGGTCAGCCCCTCGGCCACCGTGAACGGACGCTGCACGAGGCCCGCGCCCGCCGCCAGTTGCTGGGCGATATCGACCATCCGTACACCGGCGGGAATGTCGTATTCCCCGGCTTGTAGGCGCGCGGCCAGATCGGTCAGGGTGACGCCCAGCGGAAAGACCACCTCGTCCAGGCGGTCACGCAGCAGGCCCTGTTCGGCCAGGATAGCGGTGATGCGCTTGACCCCGGCGCCACGGGGAATGAGAACCCGGACAGTGTCCACGGTCGGGCCGGGGGTGGTCCATCGGGTCCAGCCGACCCAGGCCACCGAAGCAGCCGCCAGAGCCACCACGACAACGACGACAGCCGCCGCGATCAACAGCCGTTTCATCATCCCTCCAGCGGTGAAGAAAGGCTGGGCGCTGCCCAGGCCCGCAAAGGGCCATTGGCCCTTTGAACCCGTAATGGTTTCTGCGCTGCGCGGCTAACACCCGAGGTCCAGGAGGCAAGCCTCCTGGCAGGTGCGGGCAGCGCCCGCCTTTCCCTTAAGAAAGCTTGCCGATAACCAGGGACGCGTTGGTGCCGCCAAAGCCGAAGGAGTTGGACAGCGCGACGTTGACCGGGCGTTCCTTGGGCGTGTGCGGCACCAGATCGATGTCACACCCTTCGGACGGATTATCCAGGTTCAGGGTCGGCGGAACCACACCGTTGCGGATGGCGAGGATGGAGTACACCGCCTCCACCGCGCCCGCCGCGCCCAGCAAGTGGCCGATGGCCGACTTGGTGGACGACATGGACAGCTTGTAGGCGTGGTCGCCGAACAGGCGCTTGACGGCGCGCAGTTCGATTTCGTCGCCAAGCGGCGTGGAGGTGCCGTGGGCGTTGATGTAGTCGATGTCGGACAGTTCGACCTTGGCATCCTTCAGCGCATTGCGCATGGCGCGGAAGCCGCCGTTGCCGTCCTCGGCCGGGGCCGTGATGTGGTAAGCGTCGCCCGACATGCCGTAGCCCAGCACTTCGGCGTAAATCTTCGCGCCGCGCTTCTTGGCGTGCTCGTACTCCTCAAGCACCACCACGCCCGCGCCTTCGCCCATGACGAATCCGTCGCGGTCCTTGTCCCACGGGCGCGAGCCCTTTTCGGGGGTGGCGTTGAAGTTGGTCGACAGCGCGCGGGCGGCGGCGAAGCCGGCCAGGCCCAGGCGGCACACGGCCCCCTCGGCGCCGCCGGCGATCATCACGTCGGCGTCGCCGTACTTGATGATGCGGCTGGCATCGCCGATGGCGTGCGCGCCGGTCGAGCAGGCCGTCACCACCGAATGGTTCGGACCCTTGAAGCCGTAGCGGATGGAGACATGACCCGAGATCAGGTTGATCAGCGAGCTGGGAATGAAGAACGGGCTGAGTTTACGCGGCCCGGCGGTCGCCAGGGTGTGTTCGGCGGCGGCGATGTGAGGCAATCCGCCGATACCCGACCCGATGATGACGCCGGTCCGCTCAAGGCTCTCCTCGTCGGTCGGCTGCCAGCCGGAATCGGTGATCGCCTCGATGGCAGCGGCCAGGCCATAGACGATGAAATCGTCCATGCGGCGCCGATCCTTGGCCGAGGCCACGGAATCAACGTCGAACCGGTAGGGGTGATCATCCTCGGACGGCACCTGCCCGGCAATCTGCGCAGGAAGATCGGACACGTCGAACCGCGTGATGGCGCGCAGTCCCGACTTGCTGTTCATCAGTTGTGCCCAGTTGCCCGGAACACCGTTGGCCAGGGGGGTAAGGAGACCCAGCCCAGTGACGACCACACGCCTCATGTCTTGCTTCCCGTCGCTTTTTCTATCTCTGCCGCCGTCCGGGCCGACGCGAGCGGCCTCCCGGAACGGACGGAAGGGGACCTGGCGACACCGCGCGCGGCAGGGCCGAAATCTCCGCCGCGTTCAGTGCGCCGCCCCCGTCACGGCACCCTGCCCGTCCCATGCATGGGGAGGGGCAGCAGTGCCGTGGTATCAGCCCGCGTTCGCTTCGATGAACGAAATGGCATCCTTCACGGTGAGGATCTTTTCGGCGGCGTCGTCGGGGATCTCCACGCCGAACTCCTCCTCGAACGCCATCACCAGCTCAACGGTGTCCAGGCTGTCGGCGCCCAGGTCGTCGATGAAGGAGGCGCCCTCGGTGACCTTGGCTTCTTCGACGCCCAGGTGTTCCACCACGATCTTCTTAACGCGCTCGGCGACGTCGCTCATGTCGTCTTTCCTCGATTTCAAGTTCCAGGGGCTGACAGCCCCACCATTGTGTGGGAAGGCCCGGTTTGACCTCAACATCTGCGCCCCGTCAAGGACTATGACGCTGTCCGAGACACTGCGCCCTGTTGGGACGCGGCTTGGCCGGGACACTGCGCCCATTGGGGCGCCGCTTGGTTAGCATAGTTGGCAAGGCTTGACCATAGGAACCGAATCCCCCGGCCCCGCCCCACCCGGAGGCCTTAGATCATGGCCATTCCGCCGTTGACGTGCAAGGTCTGGCCGGTGACGTAGGCCGCTTCATCACTCGCCAGATAGAGAACGGCGGCGGCAATGTCATCGGCCGACCCCATGCGGCCCATGGGAATGCCCGCGTTGAGCTTTTCCTTCTGCGCCTCGGGCAGTTCGTCGGTCATAGCGGTGGCGATGAAGCCCGGCGCCACGGTGTTGACGGTGATCCCGCGCGAGGCGACCTCGGCCGCCATGCTCTTGGACATGCCGATCATGCCCGCCTTGGACGCCGCATAGTTGGCCTGCCCCGGATTGCCCGTCACCCCGACGATGGAGGTGATGCCGACGATGCGCCCGAACCGGCGCTTCATCATGCCGCGCAGGCACGCCTTGGACAACTGGAACGCCGCCGTCAGGTTCACCTGCAGGACGGTGTCCCACTCGTCGTCCTTCATGCGCATGGCCAGATTGTCGCGGGTCAGCCCGGCATTGTTGACCAGGATATCAATCTGCCCCATCGCCGCCTCGGCCGCCGGAACGAGACCCGCAACGGAGTCGCGGTCGGACAGGTTGGCGGTCACGATGTGGACGCGCTCATTACCCAACTCGGCGGCCACGGCCTCCAGGGCAGCACGGCGGGTGCCGGACAGGGCGACGGTGGCGCCGCGCGCGTGCAGCGCCTTGGCGATGGCAGCCCCGATGCCACCCGAAGCGCCGGTGACAAGGGCGCACTTGCCGGTCAGATCAAACATGGACATCCCCCTATACGGTTTCTTTGAGAAAGGCGTCGATGTCGGCCGGGCCGTTCAGGGCGATGCCGGTCAACGCCTTGTCGATGCGCCGCGCCAGCCCGGAAAGTACCTTGCCCGAACCGCACTCGACCAACTGCTCGATGCCCTGCCCCTTCATATAGAGCACGCTTTCGCGCCAGCGCACCGCGCCCGTCACCTGCTCGACCAGCAAGCGGCGCAGCACCTCGGGATCGGTTTCGGCCTGGGCGGTCACGTTGGCGACCACCGGAACCTTGGGCGCATTGAAGGTCACACCGGCCAGCGCCTCAGCCATGGCATCGGCGGCGGGCTGCATCAGCGCACAATGGAAAGGGGCGGACACCGGCAGCAGGATGGACCGCTTGGCCCCGGCCTCGGCGGCCAGGACCAGGGCGCGTTCCACGGCGGCCTTGGCGCCCGACACCACCACCTGACCCGGCGCGTTGTCGTTGGCGGCCTGACAGACTTCACCCTGAGACGCGGCCTCGGCCACAGTGCGGGCCTGATCGAGGTCCAGGCCGAGCAGCGCCGCCATGGCGCCCTGCCCGACCGGCACGGCCACCTGCATGGCGCGGCCCCGGATGCGCAGCAGGCGCGCGGTGTCGGCGATGCTCAGGCTTCCGGCGGCGCACAAGGCGGAGTACTCGCCCAGCGAGTGCCCGGCCACCAACTTGGCGGCAGCGGCGAGGTCGAAGCCCTGTTCCTCCAGCACCCGGATGACCGCCATGGACACCGCCATCAAGGCCGGCTGGGCGTTTTCGGTCAGGGTCAACTGGTCCTCGGGACCGTTGAACATCAGGCCGGACAGGTTCTGCCCCAGGGCATCGTCGATTTCCTGATAGACGGCCCGCGCCGCCGCAAAGGCCTCGCCCAAGTCCTTGCCCATGCCGACGGCCTGGGACCCCTGGCCGGGAAACACGAATGCACGCGCCATATGGAAGCATCCTCGAGTCGAAGGGAACACAAGTGGTATTTCCGGGCGAAGGTGCGCAAGCGCGCCGGGGCTGTCAAGGCACGGAACGGCCCGGTCGCGCCGACGGTGTGGAAAAACCCGTGGCAGCCGCCCTTTTCCTTGCATCACGCGCCGAAGTCCGTATAGTGCGCCGCCTTAATGCTCCTTGCCGGATGGTCCGGCTATGTCTGCATGGGTTGGCCCAAGGGCCGCCCGGTGGGCTGAGAGAATCCAGAAGGAGTCCTCTGGACTATGCCTCTGTACGAAAGCGTGTTCATCGCGCGCCAGGACATTTCCTCTGCTCAGGCAGAGACCCTGGCCGAAGATATGGCCAAGATCATCACCGACAATGGCGGCAACGTCACCAAGCGTGAGTTCTGGGGCCTGCGTAACCTGTCGTTCCGGATCAACAAGAACCGGAAGGGCCACTACGTCCTCCTCAACATCGACGCCCCGGCGCCTGCGGTGCACGAGATGGAGCGCGTCATGCGCTTCAACGAAGACATCCTGCGCACCCTGACCGTTCGCGTCGACGAGCTGGAAGAAGGCCAGTCGGCCGTCCTGCTGCAGCGCAACGAGCGTCCCGAGCGTGGCCGTGGCGGCCCGCGTGGTCCGGGTGGCCCCGGTGGCGACCGCCCGCGTTTCGGCGATCGTGGCGACCGCCCGCGCTTTGGCGACCGTGACCGCCCGGCCGGTGGCGACCGCGCCCCCCGCACTGAAGGAGGTGAATAATGGCCGCTCCCCGTCGTCCGTTCTTCCGTCGTCGCAAGACCTGCCCGTTCTCGGGTGAGTCCGCGCCGAAGATTGACTATAAGGACATCAAGCTCCTGCAGCGCTACATCTCCGAGCGCGGCAAGATCGTCCCCAGCCGCATCACGGCGGTGTCGGCCAAGAAGCAGCGCGAATTGGCCAAGGCCATCAAGCGCGCCCGCTTCCTGTCCCTCATCCCCTACGTGGTGAAGTAAGGACGGGTCCTTGACCCTCTCGGGGCCGGCGCGCCGGGCAACTGGCCGCGTCCGGCCCCACGGAGTTTTGCACGGTGCCTAGGAGCCTTCTCATCGCGGTAGCAGCCGGTGTGCTGAGCGCCGTGATGTTCGTCTCCGCAGTGTTCGTGCCGGTGGCCGGGTTCATCGTCGGTCAGGTTTCGCCAGTGCCGCTGATGATCGCGGCCCTGGTCCTGGGTCCGACGGCGGCCATGGTCGCCGGACTGAGCGGTCTGGTTGCTCTGCTGGTTGGGGGGCCGTTTCCCCTGGCCATCGCCTTTGCGGTGTCCGATTTGGCACCGACTGCCGTGGTGGCGTGGCTTGCGCTGCGTTGCCGCCCGGCTCCCGATGGGAGCCTGGACTGGTATCCGCCCGGACGCCTGCTTGGCGCCTTGGCGTTGACCGCGGTGGGACTGTTGGCGTCAGCCGCCGTGCTGGCAGGGATGACCGGCGATGGCCTGCAGGCGCAGGTGCGCGAAGGACTGGAAGCAGTTCTCCGCATGCTCGCGCCCGAAGCCACGGAGGCCGAACGGTCAGCCGTGACCGACACCTGGGTTTCGGTTCTGCCGGGCGGGGTGATGGTCAGTTGGTTGTTCCGCGCGGCACTGTCCGGCGTGGCTGCCCAGTGGGTGGCAACACGGATGGGACGGGCGCTCCGGCCTACGCCGCACTATGCGGACATGGCCCTGCCCGACTGGTTTCTGCCCCTTCTGGCAGGAGCATTGGCGGTGGGGTGGCTCTTGCCGGGGGAAACCGGGTGGCTGGCGGGCAATGCCGCGCTGGTTCTGGCGGCCCCTTATCTGGCCCAGGGATTGACGGTCATTCACGCCGCGGTGCGGCTGACCAAACATTCCGGGGCCTGGCTGACGGCATTTTACGTGCTGTTTTTATTCGCGTCCGGCCTGGCGGTTGTCGCCATGATCGGATTGGGCTTGGTGGATCATGTGACGAGGCTGCGCCAGCGTTTACGCGGTGACAGGCGTCTGGAGGAAGAGTGATGGAAGTCATTCTGCTTGAGCGGATCGAGAAATTGGGTCAGATGGGCGAGACGGTCAACGTCAAGCCCGGCTATGCCCGCAACTATCTCCTGCCGCAGAAGAAGGCGCTGCGCGCCAACAAGGCCAACGCGGCCTTCTTTGAAGCGCAGCGGGCCGAACTGGAAGCCGTCAACCTGAAGCGCCGCTCCGAAGCCGAAGCGGTTGCCGAAAAGATGCAGGACGTGTCCCTCGTCCTCGTCCGTCAGGCGGCCGAAAGCGGTCAGCTTTACGGATCGGTCGCGTCGCGCGACATCCAGGAAGCCCTCAAGGACGAGGGTTACAAGATCGAGCGTCGCCAGGTCATGCTGGACGCCCCGATCAAGGCGCAGGGCCGCTACGACGTGCGCCTGTCGCTGCACCCGGAAGTGTCGGTGAACATCACCGTCACCATCGCCCGCTCGCTCGAAGAAGCCGAGGCGCAGCACCGCGCCTCTGAATTCCTCGAAAGCGAAGAAGACGCCGCCGAAGCCGAAGCCGATGAGGCCGAAGCCGAAGAGGCCCTGCACGACCCGGACTACGACGAAGAATAAGGCTGGGTTCATCCCAACCTGCAAGACGGGCCGTCCTGAAAGGGGCGGCCCGTTTTTGTTTGAGCCGCCCAGCCCGCGACGGCCAAAATCTTACCCCCATTATCCCCGTTATCCACACCTACCGTTCCCGCCCGTGGGGCTGTATGCTCCCTCCATGACTCTCGTGCCCCAACTCATTGAAGGCGGTGCCAACCAGGAGGCCCCTGGCTTCCGGCAGCCGCCGCATAACCTGGAAGCCGAGCAGCAACTGCTTGGCACCATCCTGCTCAACAACCGCGCACTGGAGCGGGTCAGCGAGTTTTTGCTGCCCGAGCATTTCGCGCACGCCCTGCATGGCCGCATCTTTGAGGCCTGCCAGAAGCTGATCGAGTTGGGCAACGTGGTGACGGTCGTCACCCTCAAGGCCTACCTGGAAAACGACCCGCTGCTCAAGGAAGCCGGTGGGGTCGGCTATCTGGCGCGGCTGGCCGAGGCGGTTGTCACCACCGTCAACGCTGATGAATATGGCCGCCAGATCCATGACTTCGCCCTGCGCCGCACGCTCATCGACATGGGCCAGGAGATGGTCAACGATGCGTTCGAGATCACCATCGACCGCACCGCTCTGAACCAGATCGAGGGCATGGAGCAGAAGCTCTATGACTTGGCGACCACCGGGCGGCAGGAAGGCGGCTTCCAGGATTTCGCCACCGCCCTGACCACTGCCATCCAGATGGCCGAGGCCGCCCACCGCCGCGAGGGGCAGTTGGCGGGCGTGCCGACCGACCTGATCGACCTCGACAA
>JBAYSM010000167.1:0-8251 GCA_041676205.1 Rhodospirillaceae bacterium
GCCTATGGGCATGGCTGAGGTCCTCGATACCCGCGACGCCCGCGCTGCCTTCATCACCAGCCACACCGTTGTTGATGCACCGCCGCTGCTGCCCGAACTGCGCCTGCATCTGGCGACCGAAGTCACGCCGCTGTGGGAAGCCACCGAGGAGTACCTGGAGCGCAACGGCGTGCCGCCGCCCTATTGGGCCTTTGCCTGGGCCGGGGGGCAGGCGCTGGCCCGTTGGATCATCGACAACCCCGAGTCGGTGGCCGGGAAGCGCGTGCTGGTGTTCGCCGCCGGGTGCGGCGTGGACGCCATCGCCTGCGCCAAGGCCGGGGCGAGCGCGGTGTGGGCCAACGAGATCGACGCCTTCGCCTTGACCGCCATGGAACTCAACGCCGCCCTCAACGACGTGCCGCTGACCGCCCTGCCCGATGACCTGATCGGCAGCCTCGACCCGGCATGGGACGTCGTGATCGCCGGAGACGTCTGCTACGAACGTCCCATGGCCGAGCGTGTCATGACGTGGCTGCGCGCCCTGGTCGCCGACGGCCGCACGGTCTATCTGGCCGATCCGGGCCGCAACTACTTCAATGCCGATGGCATGGAGAAACTGGGCGCCTACCAAGTGCGGACTACCGTAGACCTGGAAGGCTGCGTCAGCCGTCATGCCGGGGTGTACCGGGTGATCCGGTAGGACCGCTAGAACTTCAGCCGTAGGCCCGCACGGGCGTCGAAGGACTGTCTGGCGTTGCCCGGATCCGTGGCGCCGCCTTGCAGCGAGAAAGCAGGGCCGCCGTCGGGGGTGATATCGACGCCCATGCGCAGGCGACCGTGGACCGGACCCGACTCGGTGAGCGCCGGTGCGGAGGGGAGGGTGGTGATGAACGCATCTGCGGCGGCCCACGGGGCGAACGACCCCTCAAGACCGGGCGACAGCGTTGAGAGGTCAGCGCCATAGGTCAACCGCCCGCTCAGGGCCAGTTGCTCGTCCCCGATGATGGCGGGCGCGGTGTCCCAGTCGCTGCCGTCGATGAAGGAAGCGGAGGGCTGGGTGAACCACAGGGCCTGGGCCGACCCCTCCAGGTGCCACGGCCCCCTCCCGTAGCCATAACCGACGCCAACAGTCACCGTGTCGCTGAGTGGAGTGGATCCCGCCGTGGTAAACGGTGCAGCGGAACTGTCGCGCCAGGGAGTCCCCGCGCCAAGGGACAGGTTCAGGCGGCCATTCAGGGGGAGCGCATGGTCGTCCGCCCGCGCCAGCGGGGCGGTGACGAGTACGGTCGCTCCCATAACGGCTGCGATCACCGTGGCGTGCGGCGTCATTTCCTGGCCCTCGCCTCGTATGCGGTATCTGTTGATACACAACTATACGATCCAACGGGTAAACAGGGTGTGACCGGAATCAGTGCAGACGTATGAGCTTCAGACGCCCTAAAAGATACTCATCCTGCACAAACGGATGGAACATCTGGTGCTTCCAACCGGGTGATGGTCGGCGTGGTGCCACAGAGGGGGCAACCGGGATCGGGCTTGACCCGCACCGTGCGGAAGGTGGTTTCCAGGGCGTCATAGATCAGCAACTGGCCGCTCATGCCGGTGCCAATCCCGAGGAGTTCCTTGATCACCTCGGTCGCCTGGAGGGTGCCGAGCGTGCCCGCGACCGCACCCAGAATGCCCGCCTCGGCGCATGACGGGATCTGTCCGGGCGGCGGGGGCTCGCGGAAGATGCAGCGGTAGCAGGGGCCGCCCGCATGGGTCTTGTAGGTCGAAAGCTGGCCGTCAAACCGCAAAATGGCCGCGCTCACCAGGGTCTTGCGGGTGAAATGGCAGGCATCGTTGAGCAGGAACCGGGTGGCGAAGTTGTCGCTGCCGTCGGCCACGATGTCGTACTCGGCCAGCAAGCCCATGATATTGCCGACGTCCAGACGGGCGCGGTGGCGATTGATGCGCACATCCGGGTTGATCTGGGCCACGGCCTCGGCCGCGCTGTCCACCTTGGCCATGCCGAGCCGCGCCGTGGTGTGGGCGATCTGGCGTTGCAGGTTGGAAAGGTCGACCGTATCGTCATCGATCAAGCCAATGGTACCCACCCCGGCGGCGGCCAGATACAGCACCAACGGCGACCCCAGCCCGCCCGCCCCGACGATCAAAACCCGGCTGCCCAACAGCTTGGCCTGCCCGGTGCCGCCAACTTCCGGCAACAGGATATGCCGGGCGTAGCGGCGGATCTGATCTTCGGTGAAGTCCATGGTGGGTGTCCTGAAGGGAAGAAAAAAGTCGGGACACAGAGGGCACAGAGACGACACAGAGGGCACCGAGGGGTCTTCACGAGGCGGCGCGCAGCGCAAAAATACCTGAATGGGATTAGCCGCCTGCGGCGCCGCGCACTCTGAACTCTCTGTGTTCTCTGTGCCTCCTCTGTGTCCTCTGTGTCGAAACCTTGTTTCTGTTCAGTCCTCGAACAGCGCCGTCGACAGGTAGCGTTCGGCGAAGCTGGGCAGGATGAGGACGATGGTCTTGCCCTCCATGTCCGGCCGGGCCGCGACTTCCAGGCCGGCGGCAATGGCCGCGCCGCCCGAGATGCCGACCGGGATGCCTTCGAGCCGGGCTGCCTTGCGGGCCATCTCAAAGGCGGTTTCGTTGCCAATCTGGAGGATCTCGTCGATCACGCCGCGGTTGAGGATGTCGGGCACGAATCCGGCGCCGATGCCCTGGATCTTGTGGGGGCCAGGGGCGCCGCCTGACAGGACCGGGCTGTCCTCGGGTTCCAGGGCGATTATGCGGACTGACGGCTTGCGGGCCTTGAGCGCTTCGCCGACGCCGGTGACGGTGCCTCCGGTGCCGACCCCGGCAATCACCACATCGACCTTGCCGTCAGTGTCGGCCCAGATTTCCTCGGCTGTGGTGGAGCGGTGGATGGCCGGGTTGGCGGCATTCTCGAACTGCTGCGGCATCACCGCGTTGGGCAGTTCCTTGATCAGTTCGCGCGCCCGTTCGACCGCGCCCTTCATGCCCTTGGCCGCCGGGGTCAGTTCGATTTCCGCGCCCAGGTGCTTGAGCATCTTGCGGCGTTCCAGCGACATGCTTTCGGGCATGGTCAGGATCAGGCGATAGCCCTTGGAGGCGGCCACGAAGGCCAGCGCGATCCCAGTGTTGCCCGACGTCGGTTCAACCAGCACGGTGCCCGGCTTGATGATGCCAGCGGCTTCACCGGCCTCAATCATGGCCAGCCCGATGCGATCCTTGACCGAGGACAGCGGGTTGAAGAACTCGCACTTACCCAGCAGGTCTGCCTTCACCCCGGCATCGGCAGCGAGCCGCTTCAGGCGGACCAGCGGCGTGGCGCCGATGGTGGCCAGAATGTCGTCGTAGATGCGTCCGCGAAAGGAAGCTGCGTCGGCCATAGGACATTTCCCCTTTGTGCTGTGTTGAATTTCGGGCGGTTGTTCTGCGCTCACTGTAGTTAGGCGCCCGCCCCTGCTCTTGTCTAGTGCGGCAAAGAGTTAAATTGCGAAGTCCATCTTGTCCTGGGCCTCGCTCTTGAGGCCGTCGCGCCAGGCGCGCATGCACAGGTCGTCGATGGAGATGTTTTCCAGGCGCTGCATGATCTCGTCCTGCAACTCCTCCCACATCGGCCGGACAACGCCGAGGCCGAGCGGCGAGCCGGGCAGGTCCTTGTACATATCGTCCTGGGTTTCCATGCTCTGGACGACGCGCACGATCTCGCCAACCGTGATGCGCCGCCGCTCGCGGGCCAGCCGATAGCCTCCGCGCGGGCCGCGCACGCCGACCAGGATGCCCGACCGCACCAGATGCTGGAGCGTCTGCTCCAGGTAGCGGCGGGGGATTTCCTGGCGGCGGGTGATTTCCCGGCTCTGCACGGGTTCCCCGCCCGCGTGGTAGGCGATATCGAGGACGGCCTCGATGGCGAACAGCAGTTTTTTGGACGGTCTGAGCATGGGTGCTCTCCGGTGGTTGTCAGCGGGCCGCGACGCCGGTGGACCCGAAACCGCCAGCGCCCCGCGCCGTTTCCGGCAGGGCGTCGGTTTCGGTCCACTGGACGCGGGAATAGGGGGCGACGATCATCTGCGCGATGCGCATGCCGCGTTCGATGGTGAAGGGGGCCTGGCCCAGATTGATCAGGATGACCTTCACTTCGCCGCGATAGTCGGCGTCGATGGTGCCGGGCGTGTTCAGGACCGTGACGGCGTGCTTGGCAGCCAGCCCGGAGCGCGGCCTGACCTGGGCCTCGAAGCCTTCGGGCAGGGCGATGGACAGGCCGGTCGGCACCATGGCATGGGCGCCGGGCGCGAGCGTCAGGTCGGCGTCCACGGCGGCGTGCAGGTCCATGCCTGCGGCGTGCGCGGTGGCGTACTCGGGCAGCGGCAGGCCCTCGGCATGGGGCAGGCGGGAGATGGCGACGGCAACGGCATGGGTCATTCTGCGGGCGTCCTTTGGGGAGCGGTGTCAAAAGCCTCGGCGATGCGGGCGGCAAGGCGGCGGGCGACCTCGGTCTTGGACAGCGCGGGCCAGTCCTCGACGCCGGTCGCGCTGACGATGTGCACGGTGTTGGAGTCGCCCCCGAAGGTGCCGGTGGCAGGCGATACGTCGTTGGCGCAAATCCAGTCACAGCCCTTGCGGGCGAGCTTGGCGCGGGCGTGGGCGACGACGTTTTCCGTCTCGGCCGCAAAGCCCACCACAAGCGCCGGGCGGTCCGGACCGGCAGCGGACAGGGTGGCTAGGATGTCAGGGTTTTCGGCCAAGGTCAGGGCAGGGGGCGCGCCGTCGGTCTGCTTCTTGATCTTCTGCCCGGCGGCCTCGACCCGCCAGTCGGCGACGGCGGCGGCACAAACGGCAATATCGACCGGCACGGCTTTGCGGCAGGCGGCCAGCATGTCGCGGGCGCTTTCCACCGCAACGACGCGCACGCCGGGGGGATTGGGCAGGGTGACGGGGCCGCTGACCAGGGTCACGTCGGCCCCCAACTCGGCCAGGGCGGCGGCGATGGCATGGCCCTGCTTGCCCGACGAGCGATTGGCGATGAAGCGCACCGGGTCGATCGGCTCGTGGGTCGGGCCGCTGGTGACGAGGGCGCGGCGGCCCGCCAGCGGCTTGCCAGTGGCAAAGAACGTCTCGATGGCGGCGATGATCTCGGGCACCTCGGCCATGCGCCCGGACCCGACTTCGCCGCAGGCCAGATCGCCGGAGTTCGGCCCCACCGTGCGCACGCCGCGGCCGATCAGGGTGCGCAGGTTCGTCTGGGTGGCCGGGTGCGCCCACATCATCATGTTCATGGCCGGGGCGAGCAGGACCGGCTTGTCGGTCGCCAGCAGCACCGTGGCGGCCAGATCATCGGCCATCCCGGCGGCCATCCGGGCCATCAGGTCGGCGGTGGCCGGGGCGACCACCACAAGGTCGGCCTCCCGCGACAGGCGGATATGGCCCATCTCGGCCTCGTCGGTCAGCGAGAACAGGTCCTGATAGACCTTGTTCTCCGACAGCGCCGCGACCGACAGCGGCGTGACGAACTGCGCCCCGCCCTTGGTCAGCACGCACCGCACCGATACCCCCCGTTCCCGCAAACGGCGGATGAGGTCCAGGCTCTTGTAGGCGGCAATGCCGCCAGAAATGATTAAAAGAACACTGCGCCCGGCCAACACGGTGTGGGTTTCCCATGTAAATTACGTATTGGTAATGTACATAGGGGAAATTAGCCTATCGCGCAAGATGGTTTTTCATCTTGGCGGGAGGGGGGAGTCTAGGGGGATTACGCCTTCACCGGCAGGATCGCATAGGTCGAGGTCACATGCACCGCCGGGCGGTCGTCGCCTTCGGCATACAGGGTGATCTCGGCAAAGGCCATGGTCTTGCCGACGCGCAGCAGGCGGGCCTTGGCAGTTACGGCGGCATTGGAAATTGCCCGCATGAAGCTGGTGGACTGGGTGACGGTGGTCATCGGGCGGAACTCGCCGAACGCGCCCGACAGGGCGAACACGACCGACGTATCGGCCAGCGCCATCAACGCCTGCCCGCAGAGCGTGCCGCCAACGCGGGTCAGGCGGTCGGAGAACGGCATGCGCAGCACCGCGCCCTCGGCATCGACTGACTCGACGGTGAAATCCAGGTCCTGGACCCACGGCGCGAACAACTCGGCCTTGAACTCATGGACGCGAGAAATCGGCATGGTGTGCGACATGGGGCAGGCTCCGTATTACTTTGCTAACCATAGAATGAGCAGGGCGCCGACCAGCGCCCACGGCAGCCATGCCGGCAGCCCGCCGCCAACCCTGCGGCCGTTGGCATTGCGGCGGGTGATGGCCTTGACGGTGTCGGGGTGCAGCTTGATGCCGCCCGACGACAGCATGGTCATGGCTTTTTCCGTGTGCTCCAAAATGGCTGGAATGCGTTCGACGCTGGACCCCAGGCTGACGGCGGCGCGGCGCACGCGGGCTTGCGGCCCCAAGGTGTCACGCATCCAGTCCTCGACCAGCGGCTGACTGAGTTCCCACATGTTGACCTGCGGAGCCAGGGTACGGCCGATGCCTTCGGCCAGCAGCATGGATTTTTGCAGCAGCAGCAATTGCGGCTGGGTTTCCATGGCGAACTGCTCCGTCACCTGGAACAACTGGCCGAGCAGGCGGGCGATGGAAATATCCTGGATGGGCTTGCCGAAGATCGGCTCGGCGATGGACCGCGCGGCCTGGGTGAAGGCATCGACCGACTTGTCGGCGGGCACCCACCCGGCCTCGAAATGGATCTCCGAGACGCGGCGGTAATCGCCGGTCAGGAACCCGACCAGCATTTCGCCCAGGTGGCGGCGGGTGTCGTGATCGACCCGGCCCATGATGCCGAAGTCCACCGCGACGATGGTGCCGTTTTCCTCGACGAACAGGTTGCCGGGGTGCAGGTCGGCGTGGAAGAACCCGTCGCGGAACACCATGTTGAAGAAGGCATTGGCGGCGTTGGTGATGATCTCCAGCGGGTCAAGCCCAGCCGCGATCAAGCGGTCGCGTTCGTCGATGGGGATGCCTGCCACGCGTTCCTGGGTCATCACCTTCTGGCCGGTGCGTTGCCAGTCGATGCCCGGCACGCGGAAGGTTTCGTCGTCGGCGAAGTTCTCGCCCATTTCGGCGGCGGCGGCACCCTCGAACCGCAGATCCATTTCGAGGTTCACCGACTCCTCGAACGTCGCCACGGTATCGACCGGGCGCAGGCGGCGGAACATCGGCTGGGTGCGCTCGACGATCTCGGCCATCCAGTAGAACAGGTCGATGTCGCGGCGGATCTGCTCCTCGACACCGGGACGCAGGACCTTGACGGCGACCGGCGCACCCTCGGTGGTGACGGCGAAGTGGACCTGGGCGATGGACGCCGCGGCGACCGGCGTTTCATCGAAACTGGAGAACAGAGCCTCCAGAGGTTCCTCGAACTCGGCCTCGATGATCGCCTTGGCCTCGGCGAAGGGGAACGGCGCCAGACGGTCCTGGAGGTCTGTCAGGTCGGCGGTCACGTCGTCGCCCAGCAGGTCGGGGCGGGTGGACAGCGCCTGACCCAGCTTGATGAAGGTCGGTCCCAGTTCGACCAGGGCGCGGGCCAGCCGTTGTCCGGGGCGCCCCTCGACATGCTTGGGCGTGATCCGGCGCATGAGCGGGGCCAGCGTTTCCGCGATGGCCAGATGCTCCACCGGGAACAGGGCGTCGTGACGGGCCAGAACGCGAACGATGCGGATCAGCCGGGCGAGATTGCGGACACTGCGCAGGATCATGAGGGGACCTAGATACGCCAGGCGGAATGGATGGCGGCAATTCCGCCCGACAGATTGCGCACCTTGCCCTGAGAAAGGCCTGCGTCTTCCATGCGGTCGATCAGTTCCTCCTGCTTGGGGAAGCGGCGGATGCTTTCGACCAGATACTGATAGGCGTCGCGGTTGCGGGCGACCACCTGACCCAGGCGCGGCAGCACCTGGAAGGAATAGGCGTCATAAATCGTGTCCAGGCCCGGCACCACCACATGGCTGAATTCCAGGCACATGAACCGGCCGCCGGGCTTGAGCACGCGGCGCGCTTCGCGCAGGGCTTGATCGATGTCGGTCACGTTGCGCAGGCCGAAGGCGATGGTGTAGGCGTCGAAGGAGTTGTCCTCGAACGGCAGGGCCTCGGCATCGCCGCGCACCCACTCGATGCCGCTGAGGATCCCCTTGTCTACCGCGCGGTTGCGGCCGACCTTGAGCATTTCCTCGTTGATGTCGCAGACCGTGACGTGCGTA
>JBAYSM010000168.1:0-8185 GCA_041676205.1 Rhodospirillaceae bacterium
ACGGAAACCTCGCCCGCCGTCACGCTGGCCTTCAAGGTCAGGCTACCGTCCCACTGGGCGGGCGGCACGAACTTGAGACCGGCGAGTTCCAGGAGGCCAGTGGCGGTGAAGTCGCCTGTCTGGGCGAACTCCGCGATGGCGACGGTCCAGGGTCCAGGCGTGGCGGTAATCTCGGTGCCATTCAGCCACAGCTTGCCGCCCGCCGGAAGATTGGTCGAGGACAGCGTGATGGTGCCGCCCTTGAGTTCCTCTGCGGCATCGTCAACGCCCGTCACCATATCCAGGCGCGTCAGGGTCAGAGTTACGTCTAGGCCGCTGGCGTGGGCGTCCTCCAGATACGGACCCGATTGTTCGATGGACAGGCTGACGCCGGCGCCGTCGCTGGCTTCCTGCACGTCGGCGACGGTGGTCAGCAGCGGCAGGCCCGTCCCGGTCCATGAACTGACCATGTACGTCCCGGCGGTGCCGGTGACGGACAGGCTCATCTGGAGCGGTCCGGCCATGTCGCTTGGCGGCTGGACCAGGACGACCGGCGTGCCGTCGTCGTTGCGGGGAATGGACCCATCGGCGGCCAGCGGGATGACGGCGGTGCCATTCGCTGTGACATAGAAGGCCTGCTGGCCAACGGCGCCGCCCTGGAGGTTGGCAACCAGAGTGGCCCCGCCGAGGTCGTGGATGACCAGGGCCGAAGCGGTGGCGCCGTCGGGGTTGACGACGACATCCAGCCCGAAGGCCACATCTTCAATGGCGTCGGCGTTGACGTTGACCGAAAGGCTCGGTGACGCACCGCTGCCGCCGGGGCCGCCGGCGCCCGCCGGGAATGCCACGTGGACGGGGCCGATGGTCACGGTCTTGGAGGCCGCAGCCGCGCCCGTGTCGACGTCATAGTCGGTGATGATTGCCTTGATGGTCAGGTCGCCGCTGACGTTCGGCCCGCCGTGGGCCGTGACCGTCCACGACGGATCGGCATCATAGGGCAGGAACCACGTGCCCTGGCCGTCGGTGGTCGCCTGCCCGGCGCTGGTGGTCAGCACCATTCCGTTGGGAACGCCGGTGATCTGGAGGTAGGCGCCCTCCGACAGGTCTTGATCGCCGAGGGCCAGCGTGATGTCCAGCGGACGGGCGTTGCTGGCGCCGTTCAGCGCGCCGACCTCGACGGTGAAGGTGTCCGGGTCGTCCGTCACGGCATTGATGGTCAGGGTACGGGAGACGACGGCGCTCTGGTGGGTGTCGCCGTGAATGTCCGTGGTTGTCGCCTGAACGCTGACGGTGAAGTCGCGCGCCGAGTCCTCATCGACACCAAACAGCTTGATCTTGGACCAGTCGGCAAGGCTGTAGGTTCCTGCGTCGCCGCTGTCGTTGAAGACCAGCGTGATGCTGGTCGCGCCTTCGGCTGGCATCACCGTCTGGCCATTGACTTCCAGCCAGCGGTTCTCGCCGCCAGCGGTCAGTTCGTCCACGGTGACGGTCAGGCGGATTTCCGTCACCTGCTCGGCACCGCCGGTGGTGTCCTTGGGGGTGACGCTGATGGTCAGGGGAATGCCGACGTCAACGCCGGTGGCGAGGTGTGCGTCCTCGTTGACCGAACCCGCCGAGCCGATGGTGGCCCCGTCCGCGTCGTTGAGGACGTCCAGGCGCAGGGTGCGGGTGGTGACGGCGCTGGCGCCATCGTCTTCCGTGACCACGAAATCGACCGTGGCGGTGTAGTCGTCGCCAGCGTAATCGGCGGGCACGCTGAACCGCACGTCGCCGACCGAGTCCGCCGCCACGGCCCAACGGCCACCACCGATGTAGGACAGCTTGCTTTCCAGCGCGCTGCCGCTCAGGACGGTGCCGGACCCATCGACCATGACCAGCTTCACATCGTCGGGAATGTCGCGGATGACGATGGACAGGGTTTCAGACGCATCGGTGTCCTCGGTACCATAGGCGCCGAAGCCCGGATCGATGAGGGTGTCCTCCACGCCTTTGGCAATGATTTCGCCAGCGCCCAGGCGCACGCCGTCCTTGGTGACGGCATCGGGGGTGCCGATCACGGTGACAGTCATGGTGGTCTGGGCCTGGGCGATGCTGTCGCCGTCCTTGCTGAAGGCCGTGACCGTCAGGGTCAGGTCTTCATTGGAATGCGCGGCGGGCATGAAGTGGACGGCGGCTGCCGCCTCGGCGCTGCCGAACTCGTAGACGCGGATGGCGCCGTTGACCGAAATCGGCGTGATCTCGTCCCCATTGGCGTCGAGCAGCGTGCCGTCCTTGAAGTCACCCTCCAGGCGCACTTTGTCGATGACCTCGGCAGCCGTGCGGCTGTCGATGTCGGTGATATTGGCAATGATGTTGAGCGCCACCGGCTCGCCGGCCGCGCCGCCGTCTTCGGCAATGGTCACGTTGCGGGCGACGATGCTCGGCGCGTCGGCCTGCGGCATCACCACGACGCTGAACGGCACCTCTGTCACGGCCTGTTCGTCGCCGGGGTTGATCGCGCCATCGGCACCCAGTTCCTGGCTGGTTACGCGGAGCGTCATGGTGATGGCCGTATCGACGTGGTAGTCGACCGGCGGCCACAGGGCGGCCTCGTCCAGGCGGGACAGGTCGTCGAGGGTCCAACTGTTGTCGTCACCCGGCGACGCGGCGGTGAAGGCGGCGCCATTCCAGTAGCCGACCTGCCAGCCCTCGGGCACGTCCAGCACCTGAACGACCATGCTTTCCGAGCCGTCGGTATCCACCAGGGCGGCGTGGAGGTTCAGCGCGATGGCTTGGTCCTCAAGGCCGACGATGGCGCCGTTGGTGGTCGGTGCGTCGATGCGTGCTTCGGGCGCGTCGGCCACGGCGTCGATGATGATGGTGCCATTGGCCGATCCGGAACTGGTCGTGGTGCCGTCGGAATCAACCATGGTGACGTTGAGCGTGTAGCTGACGTCGGTGGCTGAATGTTCGACCGGATCAAAGCCGATGCCAACCAGATTTCCGGCGCTGTCCACGTCGGACGGGGCGAGGAACCATGTGGTCGTGCCGCCGTTCGTGACCTTGGCGATGAGGCTGCCGTCGGCGCGATAGAGATCGCCTCCGGCCATGTTGGGGTCGGTGGTCGAGATGCTGAGTGCCATCACCTTTTCGGAGTCGTCCTCGGAGGTGATGCGGGCGGTGACGGCGATGTGGCTGCCGCCAAAGTCCGGGTGTTCGCTTTGGTCTTCGACGCCGTGGCCGCTGGTGATGATGCTCACCACGTCGCCGGTCGGCGTCACGGTCAGGATGATTTGCGAGGCAGCGGACTCGGCGGTGCCGGCGCGCTGATCCACGGCGGCGAGTCCGGTGTTGCGTCCCTCGGCGGTGTCGGCTTCCGCATAGACCACCGAAACGTTGAAGGTCAAATTGACATCGGCACCGGCCGGGTCAGTGGATGACCAGTTCTCTATGCCGCCCATGTAGAGCGTCTTGCCATCCAAGTCGGCGGGGATCTTGTACCAACCGCCTGGCTGCTTGCTCAGCAGGTGGTCCTCGGGATTCTCGCCGGGACCGGCCAGGGCCACGCGGACGAGGCCCTCCTGGCCGCTGGCGGGCCAAACCTTGTAGTACTGCACCGTCTCGCTGCCGTCGGCGCCCGTGTTCTCGCCGCTCGCCGAGGTGACTTGGCTCCAGTTGACGGCAAAGAAGGCATCTTCGCTGATAGTATGGGCGCCGGCGTTGCTTCCAATCGTCAGGGTCGGAGTGTCGGCAACGCCGTAGACGTCGATGCTGACCGTCGTCTCGGCGTCGGCGAAGCGGTCCTCGGCGTCGGGACCGCCGTCGGTGCCGTGTTCCTCAGACTGGGCATAGAGCTTGAAGGTAATGTCGTCGCTGCTGTCGTCAGGCAGGCCCACCTTCACATGATTGCGCAGGTGGTCGAGCAGCGTGTCGGCGTTGCCATCCGTCGGGGTGAAGGTGTAGGTGGTCAGGCCGTTGGCGGTGACCGCCTGCACGGTGTAACCGCTCGCCGCGCTGGCGAAATCCACCACGCCCGAGCCTAGGTCCAGGCCCAGATGGGTGCCTTCGGGCACGTCGCGCAACTCGATCTTGGAAATGGTCTCGGAATCGCCATCGGTGACGGCGACGGTCAGCGGCAGATCAACCCAATGAACATTGTTGCCGTCGAGTTGGGTGTCGTTGGCCTCGACCACGGTGATGCCGCCGGACACCACCGGGGCGTCCGCGACCGGCTTCACCGTGACCGTGAAGGAGCCATAGCTGTAGGCTTGGTCCGCCGCAAAGCCGTTGGCGTCATAATAGTCGGCGTGGTTGCGGTCCTCGTCCCGCAGGCGGGTGGTGACGTTGAAGGTCAGGTCGGCGTCCGCGTTGCCGCTGGTGACAATGCGGATGTTGTGGAGGGTCAGCGGGTTGCTCTGGTTCGACGCCATGTAGCCGCTGACGTCCCAGCCCGTGGAGTTGCTCCACGGGGCATTGACCCATTGCCCGCTCTTGAGAATCTGCACGGAAACGGTGTTCGCGGGAACGGCGCCGCCATCAAGCAGCGTAGGCTTCAAGTAGATGTTGAGGGACTCGCCGCTGGCGGGGAAGGGATTTTCCACCTTCAGATCAGCGACCGTCAACCGCACGAAGCTGTCTTCGTTCACGGTGACTGAGCCATCGGTGGTGATGACCGCGGCGGAGGTGCCGACGTCCACGCGGATATTGGCCGACCGGACTTCGGTGTCGGCGTCCGGGTCGCCCGCGCGGTCCACCACCGTCGTCGTCACGGTCATCGTGAAGTCTTTGGAAACGTTGGTCTTGGGCTGAACCGTCAGGTTGGAGAACAGGGCATCGACGTCCGCCGAGTCCGGCACGCCATTGAACGTGAAGGTATAGGTGTCTTTGCCCGACTGGGTGGTCTTGGTGATCGTTACGAAATCGAGGTCAAGCGCGGTGAGTTCGGTCCCATCCTGGCGGACCACAGCGCCCGTGGGCACGCCAGAGAGAGTGACCGTCAGCGTTTCGGAGCCATCGGTGTCGATCAGGCCGTGCTGCTCCACCCCGCCGACGATGCTGCTGACATCAAAGTCAAACGCGATGGCCGTGTTTTCCATGCCCCGACCGTGGGTAACGGTGGGCGTGACCGCGTCGGCATCGGGGCTGCGCGTGATGATGCCGGTGCCGGTCCGCGTCTGGCCACTGCCGCCATGGCTTTCCTCTAGCGTTGCGGCAATGGAGTAGGTGACGGTTTCGTCGGAGTGGGTGGCGTCGGGGACGAACTTCAGGCTTTGGGTGTCGGCCAACTGCCAGGAGGCGGTCGCGGCGTTCCAAGTAAAGGCATCGGCGGAAATGGTGTAGACGCCGTTGCCCAGGTCGGTGAAGTGGGCCGGGGCGCCGGTCCACTCCAGATGGCCCTGCGCGTGGTTGGTGGCGTCGAACTCCAGCCGCACGACGTCTGTGAGACTTTCGGACCCGTCCGTGTCAACCACTTCGATGCGCGGGGTCAGCCAGATGTTCTGGTCTTCCACGCCAGCGTTGTTGGCCACCGGGGTAAAGGTGTCGATGATCTGGGCGATGTCCAACTCGATCTGGGTCGCCGCCCCGGCGCGCGCGATCTCGCGGCTCAGGCCATCGGGCAGGGCGCCTTCGGCGGCGGCGTGTATCTCGGTGGCCACCGGCGTCAGGTTGAAGACCAGCGCCGCATCGCTGTCGCCGAAGTGCTCGGCGCCAGACACATAGACCTTGCCGTCGGCCAGGGTCTGGCCGTCGACTTCCCAGTAACCGCCGCTCCCGCCGCCAGCTTGGACATCGCTCCAGGCGCCCGAGGCATTCACATAGGTTGCCGCGACATAGTCGCCCTGGTCGTTGAGGACGAAGACCTGGGCATTGCTGTTGTCATGGCCCGCACTGGCCACCTGGATGCGGACGGTGATGTGTTCCGAACCGTCGACGCTGACTGGGAAGCCGCCCCCGCCTTCGCCGGACTGGCCGGTGAGAATGCCGCCGACGCCCCAGGTCAACTGGACCTTGTCGCCGTCCTCATTGACCTCAAAGCGGGGCCGCTGGACGCCGGGGGTGTCGGCGTCCGCGTCGGCCACCAACGTTGGCGTGTCGGCGTCGGCGTAGACCGTGACCGGGATCGCGTGGGTGCTGGTCCCGACGCTGGAACTGTCCCCGAAGGTATCGGTCGTCTCCACCGACAGGGTCAGGGTGAAGTCGTCATGGCTGTCCGGCGGGGCCGTCAGGGCATAGTCGCCAAGCCGCGCTGGGTCCAGGGTGAAGATATGGGCGGGACCGGTGCTCACGCCCTGGCTGTCCTCGCCCAGGAACAGTTCGGTTCCCGCCGGGAGGCCGGTGAGCGAGGCGGCGGTAACGGCTTCCGTGCCCGAGGTGTCGTCCGGCGTCACCAGCAGGTTGAGCGGGATCATCTTGTCTTCGACGCCGACCGCGCTGGAGGTCACTGTCACCGTGCCTGCCTGCGGGTCCACGTGCACGGTGATGACGTCGGCGACGGTTGTTATGGACTCGTCCCGCGCGCCGTCGCCGGCCACGGCGCTGCCCGTCGCGTAGTCGTCGAAATCGCCCGACACGTCCAGATCGACGATGCGGGCCTGCAGGCCGACTTCGATCGGGCCTTTGGCGTTGGGGTCGGCCCACTGCACCTGCAGCCCGTCAAGAGTGCCCTGTGCCGGATCCCAAAACTGGGTTACATCATGCGGGCCGACGCCCGTGAACGTGGTGATCGTCCCATCGGCGGCGACATGGCGCATGATGGCGCCAGCGGGCAGCGGGGTGACGGAAATGCTGACCGTCTCCTCTGCCCCGCCGCCGGTCAGGGCAGCCAGATCCGTGGTTGACAGGGCGCCGATGCTGACCGGCAGGGCGCCGAGCGCGCCCCAGGTGTCGCCCTCGGCCACACGGATATCGGGCCGGGTGTCGATTACCGGATCGACCACGCCGACATCGACATGCATGGTATCGGAAGCCCAGGCCTGCTGGCCGTTGTCGGCTTCCGTGGTCACGGCGACCACGGTCAGGTCCATGTCGGCGGAGGAATTTTCCGCCGGACGGATCTCCAGTGACTGGAACAGCGCGGTCAATTCAGCCGGGGAGTAGTGGTGGGCGTCGGGAACGTCGATGCGGAAGACGCGGCCATTGGTGATGTCGAGCGACGTGCCGGCCGCCCCGGTCAGGGTCGTTGCGCCCACGTCCTCGGTGATTACCAGCGGGGATCCGCTGGCCAGCCGGATTTCGGCCCCAACCGGGACGTTCTCGATGTAAACGGAGAAGCTTTCCGAGCCATCGACATCGGTCATGGACAGGCCGGTAAGCGGCAGGGAGATCCAGCCTTCGTCGGCACCCGCGCCGGTCCCATGCTCAAAGCCTCCAGTATCGGTGGCGATCAGGGTCGGCGCGTCGGCAACGGCGCGCACTTCGATGGTGCCGGTGCCGGTGGAGGTGCGGGTGACGCCGCCATTGTCCTCGACGGTGGCGGCGAGGGTGTAGGAGACGTCCTCGTCGCGATGGTCGGTAGGCTCGAAGGTCAGCGGCCGGGTAAAGCTGTAGGTGTCGCCGTCAAGCGTCAGGTCGCTTTCGCTGAAGGTGTAGGACCACGTTCCGTCGCCGTTGTCCTGCGCCACCTGGACGACGCCGCCCAGGCGCAGCGTGCCCTCGGCCATCAGGGCATCGCTGGTGGTGATCACGACCGGGCTGCCCGCGGCCAGACGCTCGGAGCCGTCGGTGTCCTGCAACTGGACGGTCGGCGTCAGGGTGATGATGCTGCCCGTGCCTTCGTCACCGATGTTGCTGCCGCCGATCGTCAGGGCGTCGGCAACGGCAATGATTTCGATGCTGCCGTTCATGGTCACAGTCGCCGTCGGCGCGGCGCCGCCCGAGCGCGCGCCGTTGTCGACGACCTGCATCGTCATGGCGTAGTCGACGGTCTGCCCGTCATAGTCGCTGTCGGGCGGCGTCGTGAACACCAGGCGGCCAAGCGACGGGTCGATGCCCAGCCCGCCCTGGCCGTTGTCGGTGAATGCCGATGCGGCCAGGGTGTAGGTGCCATCGCCGTTGTCGGTGAACAGCCCGGCGTGTTCCGGCGCCGCCGGCTGCCACGCCAGGACGCCCGCCGAGGCATCGCCGTGGGCGGTAAAGTCAAAGGTGATGACGCTGCCGTCCACCAAGCTTTCCGACCCGTCGGCGGAAGGGGTGATGACCGGGTTGACGACGATGGTTCCATCGCTGC
>JBAYSM010000169.1:0-8183 GCA_041676205.1 Rhodospirillaceae bacterium
GCGGCGGCATGATGCGGCCAGGGTCCGCTCGCCCTCCACCTCGACCAGACAGGCGCGGCAATTGCCGTCTGGGCGGTAGCCCGGCTCGGGGTGGTGGCACTTGTGGGGCAGGGTGATGCCGTGGCGCTGGGCGACCTGCCATAGGGTTTCGCTCGCCTCGGCGGTGACGGCGCGACCGTCCAGGGTAAAGGTGACGGTCATGCCTTGGCCTCCGGGAAGTGCCGCAGCACGGTATCCCACACGTTCGGCGCGGCTTGGCCCAGCCCGCAGATGGAGCCGTCGCGCATGACGGCGGCCAGATCATCCAGCAACGGCCGGTCCCAGTCCTTGCGGGCCAGAAGGGCGGCGGCCTTGGTGGTGCCGACGCGGCAGGGCGTGCACTGGCCGCAACTCTCGTGGGCGAAGAATCGCATCAGGTTCAGGGCGGCGGCCCGCACGTCGTCCTGATCCGACAGCACGATAACGGCAGCAGACCCGATCAGCCCGCCATGCGGCTCCAGCGTGCCGACGTCGAGCGGCACGTCGCCGAGGCTCTCCGGGAATATCCCGCCCGACGCACCGCCGGGCAGATAGGCCGCGAAGGTGTGCCTCTCGGCCATGCCGCCACAGTGCTGCTCGATCAGGGCGCGGACGGTGATGCCGGACGGGGCGATCTTGACCCCCGGATACTGCACCCGGCCGGACACCGAATAGGCGCGCGGGCGGGTGGCGGCGTACCACTCCGGCGGATGCTCCAGCACGGCGCGGACCCAGTGCAGGGTTTCGACATTATTGACCACGGTGGGGCGTCCGAACAGGCCATGCTCGGCGACGAAGGGCGGGCGCTGCCGGGGCAGGCCACGCTTGCCCTCGATGCTTTCCAGCATGGCCGATTCCTCGCCGCAGATGTAGGCCCCGGCGCCGCGCCGCAGATGAATGCTTACGTCGCCGAGCAAACCGGCGTCGTCCAGCGCCGCGATCTCGCGTTTCAGCAGGGCGTGTACGGCGGGATATTCGTCGCGCAGGTATATATAAATGTCCTCGGCCTCGACCGCCCAGGCGGCGATCAGCGCGCCTTCCAGCATCCGGTGCGGTTCGGTTTCCAGATAATGGCGGTCCTTAAAGGTGCCCGGCTCGCCCTCATCGGCATTGACGGCGACCATACGCGGGCCGGGATGGCCGCGCACGATGCGCCATTTGCGCCCGGTCGGGAACCCCGCCCCGCCCAGCCCGCGCAGCCCGGCGGCGTCGAGATGGGTAAACACGTCCTCGGGCGTCTTCACCCCCGCCCGGCAGGTGTCGAGCAGGGCATATCCCCCCTCGGCCCGGTACTGGGCAAGGCCGATGGCGGCGGGCAGGCGCGCGCCATAGCGTCCGCTGAGTATACGGTCCTCGATGGCGTCGGCAGTGGCGTCGGGAATGGCGCGGCGGCCGACTTGGGCGGCGGGGGCGTGGTCGCACAGGCCTATGCATGGCGCGCGCTCCACCCGTGCCCGCTGGCCGACGCGGGCGGTGGTGTCGGCCAGTAGGGCGTCGGCCCCGTGCAGGGCACAACTCAGGCCATCGCACACCCGCACGACAGGGCCATGGGGCAGGGCGTCGTCGTCATCGGCAATGCGGAAGTGGGCATAGAAAGTGGCGACCTCGAACACCTCCACCGGGGCCAACTTCAGCAGATCAGCCAGGGCCACCAGATGGCGAGGCAGCAGCACGCCGAAGCGATCTTGAAGGGCGTGCAGGTGCTCGATCAGCAAGGGACGATCCAGGGGCAGCCCGTTCAGCACGGCCTCGACCTCCTGCCGAGCGTGCGGATCGACCGCGCGGCCCCGAGGGGCGTGGTGCCTGCTGGTGGTGTCCTTTCCCATGTCCTCTCCCTCTCCGCGCGACCTTCATTATCTTGCCCTCTTTAGTGAAGTTTCAACGGGGATCGTGGCGGGGGCCTTCGGCGTTGTTACGAAGGCAGGGCCGGCAGGGACGCGCGCGCATGGCGTTTTTAGATCGTTTGAGGAGCTGGAAGCGAGCATCCTTCCAAATCGTGAAACTGGCGGCCCGGCCCGTGCGCACGGCGCGCGGCCATCATGGCGTTGTGATGCAGCCCTATCGCGGGTACGGCTCGCAGTCCGAAATATTCCTGATCGGCCGGATCTTCCGCCAATCCACCCCACCAAGCGCGTCCGCACCCAGAAGCGGCTGGAGGCACTTGCGGGATCTGGGGCGGCGCGTGGCACGGCGCGGGTTGGGCGGTGCCGTGGTGCGGGCGCGCTTCGGAGAGTCGGAGCAAACCGTGGAAACCGACGCCGACGGGTACTTCCGCGTCCACCTTCACCTCGACACGCCGCCCGAGCAGGGCCGTCTGTGGCACTGGGTCGACCTGACCCTCACGGGGCCGCAGGAGGTCACTTCGCGGGGGCATGTGTTTATTCCGCCGCGCGATGCCCGGTTCGTCGTCATCAGCGATATCGACGATACGGTGGTGTTCACCGGGGTCGCCAACTGGGTCGCCATGGTGTGGCGGCTGTTCGTGCAGGGGGCGGGCAGCCGGGTGGCGTTTCCTGGCGTTGCAGCGTTCTATCGCGCCTTGTATCGTGGCGTGTCGGGGGGCGAGCACAACCCCATGCTCTATGTGTCGCGCGGGCCGTGGGGCATTTACGACATTCTCGACGAGTTCTTTCGCCTGCACCGCATCCCCGAGGGGCCGGTGGTGTTCCTGCGCGAGTGGGGGCTATCGTGGACCCGTCCGCTGCCGCGCAAGGCGACCGATCACAAACGCATCCTGATCGACAATATGCTGACCCTTTACAGGGATCTGCCTTTCGTCCTGATCGGCGACAGCGGCCAGCATGACCCGGAAGTCTACCGCGATATCGTGGCCCAGCATGGAGATCGGGTGCTGGCGGTCTATATCCGCAACGTCTCCGGCTGGGGGAGCCGCGCGGCCGAAATCGAAGCATTGGCGAAGCCCGTGGTCGAGGCAGGCAGCGCCTTTGTCCTGGCGGCCGAAACCCTCGCCATGGTTGAGCACGCCGCCGCGCTGGGGCTGGTCGGACCCGAGGCGGTCGCCGAAGTGCGTGGCGAAACCCGCGCAGATACACAGGGTCCGGTGCAGCATCATCCCGTGCGCACCGCAGCCCCTGACGAGGTCCCGGACATGGCGGCCGAGGCCGACTCGCCGTCCATCGTGGTCGAACCCAAACGAAGTCGGGCGCAACGCTGACAAACTCAGGAGAAGAACATGGGCATCATTGCATGGATTCTGTTCGGTCTCATCGCCGGGGCAATTGCCAAGCTCATCATGCCGGGCCGGGATCCGGGCGGCTTCATCATCACCATGGGCCTGGGGATTGTCGGTGCGCTGCTCGGCGGGTTCATCGGGCAGGCAATTGGAATCGGCGGCGTGGACGGGTTTAATTTCGGCAGCTTTGCCCTGGCGGTGGTCGGTGCAATCCTGTTGCTGGTGATCTACCGCGCGGCAAAGGGACGAGGCCACGGCGGTTAGCCGCCTGAAACGCATTTTGACGACCAAGAAACGTCTCGGCGGTAGCGGTTAGCTGTAACTGCGTCTATACCTGAACGTCATTTCTTTAAATGGCTGAAGGGCCGAATGCGATGAAGCGGATAGTGCTGATGGTTGCGGCGGCGCTGGGGGTTGCGGCGGTCGGCGCACCGGCATGGGGCCAGCAGGGGCAGGGATTGCCGGTCGAGGCCGTGACCGTGGAGGCGCAGACGCTTCAGCGGACATTGCAGGTGGTCGGGTCGCTGACTGCCGGCGAGTCTGTCATTATTCGGCCCGAGGTTCCCGGCCGCATCGTTCGCCTGTCCTTTGAGGAGGGCCAGCCGGTCGAGGCCGGCGCGGTGCTCGTCCGTCTGGATGACAGCGAACAGCGCGCCCGTCTGGCATCGGCCGAGGCGCAACTCGCCCTGTCCGGGGCCAATTACAAGCGGTCGCAGACCCTGGCCAGGCGCGACAACCTCAGTCAGGCGGCGCTGGATGAAGCCTTTGCCCGCATGAAGATCGACGAGGCCGCCGTCGCGGTGGCCCGGACGACGGTGGACAAGGCCCAGGTGCGCGCCCCGTTTGCCGGAACCATCGGCCTGCGCCGCGTGTCGCCGGGGGCCTATGTTCAGGCGGGCGAGGACATCGTAAATCTGGAAAGCCTGGACCCCCTGAAGGCAGACTTCCGGGTGCCGGAACTGTTTTCGGCCGACCTCAAGCGCGGCCAGCCGGTGCGCCTGAGCGTCGATGCGGTCCCCGGCCGGGATTTTGACGGCGAGGTCTTGGCGGTCGATCCGTTGGTTGACGTTTCCGGGCGGTCGATGCTGTTGCGCGCGCGCGTGCCTAACCCTGATGGAACCCTGCGCCCCGGAATGTTTGCCCGCGTGACCTTGGTGCTGGAGGTCAACCCGTCTGCTCTGCTGGTGCCCGAACAGGCCCTGGTGCCGCGTGGGCAGACGCAGATGGTGGTCAAGGTGGTTGACGGCAAGGCAACCTATGTTCCGGTCCAGGTCGGGCATCGCGGCGACGGCATGGTTGAAGTGACCGAGGGACTGGTGGCCGGAGATACGGTCGTCACTGCCGGACAGATGAAGTTGCGGCCAGATCAGCCGGTGACTGTCCTGCCCGCCACCAAGCCTCAAGGGTGAGGACATAAGAAATGGTCCTGTCCGATGTTTCCATCAAAAGGCCGGTTCTCGCCACGGTGATGAGCCTGCTGATCGTGCTGCTCGGTCTGGTGTCGTACCAGCGCCTGACGGTGCGCGAATACCCCAATATCGACGAGCCGGTGGTCACGGTGGAAACCACCTATCGCGGCGCGACGGCCGAGATCATCGAAAGCCAGATCACTCAACCGCTGGAGGAAAGCCTCGCGGGGATCGAGGGTATCGACGTGATTTCGTCGGTGTCGCGGCCTGAACAGAGCCAGATAACCGTGCGGTTCCGCCTGTCGCGCGACCCCGACGCGGCGGCCAACGACGTGCGGGACCGCGTGGCCCGCGTGCGCGGCGCCTTGCCGTCTGAGATTGACGAGCCGGTGGTGCAAAAGACCGAGGCCGATGCCCAGCCGATCATCTTCCTGGCGTTTACGGGCACCACGCAAAGCTCTCTCGAGATCACCGACTATGCCGACCGGTTCGTGAAGGACCGCCTGCAAAACCTGCCCGGTGTGGCGGCTGTGCGCATTTTCGGCGAGCGGCGGTATGCGATGCGGGTGTGGCTCGATGCCGCGCGACTGGCTGCCTATGGCCTGACGCCGCAGGATGTCGAAGATTCTCTCCGCAGCCAGAACGTCGATATTCCCTCGGGCCGAATCGAAAGCCGCGACCGCGAGTTCACCGTGCTGGCCGAGACCGGCCTGCGGACCCCGGAGGAATTCGAGAACGTCATCATTTCGCAGGCCGAGGGCTATCTGGTCCGCCTGTCCGACGTCGGCCGGGCCGAGTTGGGCGCCCGCGAAGAACGCCGCGTGGTCCGCTTCAAGGGCGAGACGGCGGTGGCGCTCGGCATCGTCAAGCAGGCCGTCGCCAATCCGCTGGAAGTGTCCGAGGCGACGCGCGAAATTCTGCCGATCATCACTGAAAGCCTGCCCGAGGGCATGAAGGTCGCAATCGCCTACGACAGTTCGGTGTTTATCGAACGCTCCATTCAAAACGTCTTCAGCACGATCGCCGAGGCCGTGGTCCTCGTGGTGCTGGTGATCTTCCTGTTCCTGCGCAATTTCCGCGCCGTGCTCATTCCGCTGGTGACAATTCCGGTGTCGCTGGTTGGCGCGTTCGCGCTGATGTTCGCCTTTGGCTTTTCGATCAACACGTTGACGCTTCTGGCCATGGTTCTGGCCATCGGCCTTGTGGTGGACGACGCCATCGTCATGCTGGAAAACATTTTCCGCCATGTCGAGGAAGGCATGGCCCCAGTCCAGGCGGCGTTCAAGGGCGCCAAGGAAATCGGCTTCGCCGTGCTCGCCATGACGATGACGCTGGTCGCGGTGTTCGTGCCCATCGGCTTCATGGAGGGCCGCACCGGGCGATTGTTCACCGAATTCGCCTGGACCTTGGCGGGCGCGGTGCTGGTGTCGGGCTTCGTCGCCTTGACGCTGTCACCGATGATGTGCGGCAAGTTGCTGCGCCACGAAAAGAAGCATTCGGCGTTCTACAACTTCTTTGAACGCGGCATGGAAGGCATGGAGCGCGGCTACAAGCGGATGCTCTCGGCGTCCCTGCGCGGACGGTGGGCCGTTGTTCTGTTGGGCGTGCTGGTGGCCGGAGCTGCGGGCGTGCTGTTCATGAGCCTCAAGTCCGAACTGGCCCCGACAGAGGATCGCGGCACTATCCTTAGTGTGGGCATCGGTCCGCAGGGGGCCACGGTCGGCTATACCGACCGTTACGCCCAGCAGATGCAGCAGGTGTTCGCCAGTGTGCCCGAGATTGACCGATATTTCGTCGTCACCGGCTTCCCCACGGTGTCGCAGATCATCGCCTTCAACAACCTCCAGCCGTGGGAACAGCGCGAGCGGTCGCAGCAGGAAATCGTGAACGATATCAGCCCCAAGCTGTTCGGCGGTATTCCTGGCATCATGAGCTTTGCGATCAACCCACCGTCTCTTGGGCAGCGTCCGACCGATAAGCCGGTGCAGTTCGTCGTGATGACCTCGGCGCCCTACGACAAGCTCCAGGAATGGCAGGATGCCTTCATGGCAGAGATCCAGACGTATCCGGGCTTTGCCAACCTCGACAGCGACCTGAAGCTCAATAAGCCGCAGCTCGACGTGTCGGTGCGGCGCGACAAGGCGGCGGACATGGGCGTCGATGTCGCGGTGATCGGGCGGACGCTGGAAACCATGCTCGGCGGTCGGCAGGTGACACGCTTCAAGCGGGAGGGGCGGCAGTATGACGTGGTGGTTCAGGTGCTCGATATTGACCGCGCCAACCCGGACGATCTGACCAACATTTACGTGCGGGCCGAGAATGGCACCATGGTCCAGTTGTCCAATCTGGTTGAAGTTTCCGAGGCTGTTGCGCCCAGCGAACTCAACCACTTCAACCAGTTGCGCGCCGCGACCATCAGCGCCAACCTCACGGAAGGTTATGCTCTGTCCGACGCTCTGGCCTATCTGGAGGATGCGGCTGCACGCACCCTTCCGGCCGACGTGGTGACTGACTACAACGGTCCTTCCCGCGAGTTCATGCAGTCCAGTACGGGCATGTATGTGACTTTCGTTCTGGCGCTGGGCTTCATTTATCTGGTTCTGGCCGCACAGTTTGAAAGTTTCATTGATCCCATGGTCATCATGGTGTCAGTGCCGCTGTCCATGACCGGGGCGCTGCTCGCCCTGTATCTGACGGGCGGGACGTTGAATGTGTACAGTCAAATCGGACTGGTCACGTTGGTCGGCCTGATTACCAAGCATGGCATCCTGATCGTGGAATTCGCCAACCAACTTCAGGAAAAGGGCCATGGCAAGCTCGCGGCGGTGGTTGAGGCCAGCGTGCTGCGTCTGCGCCCGATCATGATGACCACCGGCGCCATGGTGCTGGGCACGGTGCCGCTTGCCCTCGCGTCCGGGGCCGGTGCCGAGGGCCGTCAGGCCATCGGCTGGGTCATCGTTGGCGGGTTGTTGCTCGGAACGGTGCTGACCCTGTTCGTGGTGCCCACGGCTTACACGCTGCTGGCGCGCACCCGCCATCACAACCCGGTGGTGACGGATGCCGTGGCAGTTCCAGGGGAATAGGGCGCGATGTGGTATAGGATGGGGGGGAGGCGGTGTTTATGCCGCGTCCCCCGTATCCGCCACCAGACCAACCGCGTTGATGCCCGCGACGGCGCATGCTTCGTCGTTGGCCGACAGGTCGCCAGTCACGCCGACGGCGCCGACGATGATCCCCTGAGCGTCGCGGATGAGAACGCCACCCGGAACCGGCACCAACTTGCCGCCGGCAAGGTCCGAGGCCGCGTTCATGAACATGCTCATTTTCTCCGCCCGGCGGGCCAGTTCGCGGCCGCCCATGCCGAGGCTGAGTGTGCCCCATGCCTTGCCCATGGCAATCTCCGGGCGCATCAAACTGGAGCCGTCCTCGCGCTTCATGGCCTTGATGTGGCCTCCGGCGTCGAGGACCACCACGGTCAGAGGCTGGAACCCTTCGGCGCGGCCTTTGGCGAGGGCCTCGTCAACGATGCGGCTGGCGGTGTCCAGGGAAATGGAATGGGCGAA
>JBAYSM010000170.1:0-8179 GCA_041676205.1 Rhodospirillaceae bacterium
CGGCGCTCGCCATCGTAGGGATTGCCGGTGTTCATGCCCGTTTCGGTCATGCCATAGCGTTCAAGGATGGCGTGCCCGGTGCGCTCGCTGAACGCGCGGTGCGTTTCAGCCAGCAGCGGCGCGGACCCCGAGGTGAACAGGCGTATGTGGGCAGTCGCCGCGCGGTCGAACCGCGCGTCGCCCAGCAGACGGGTATAGAACGTCGGCACGCCCATGAACGTGGTGGCGCGCGGGAGGGCGGCCAGCACGGCATCCAGGTCGAACTTCGGCAGCCAGATCATGGACGCACCGGACATCAGCACGCAGTGACAAGCCACGAACAGACCATGTGCGTGGAACACCGGCAGGGCGTGCAGCAGGACGTCCTTGTCCGTGAAGTGCCAGGTTTCGGCCAGCGCCTTGGCGTTGGACGCCAGATTGCGGTGAGTCAGCATGGCGCCCTTGGGCTTTCCCGTGGTGCCCGAGGTGTAGAGCATAGCGGCCAAGTCATCCGGCCCGCACTGCACGATGGGTGCGTCACCGGCATGGGCGCTGCCCGCCGAGGCCGCCGCCTGCCATGTGCCGTGACCGGCGCCGTCCATGGTGAAGACGTGGCGCACGCCGTGGCGTTCGGCGATGGCGCGGCGGCGGGCTTCGTCGGCTGGGCGGCAGACCAGAACCGCAGGCTCGGCATTGCCGATAAGGAAGTCGACCTCATCATCCACATAGGCCGTGTTCATGGGCAGGAACACGAAGCCTCCGCGCAGGCAGGTCAAATACAGTAGCAGTGATTCCGGCGACTTCTCGGCCTGGACGGCCACCCGGTCGCCCTTCTTCACCCCGATCTCGTTCAGATAGGACATCCATCGGCCGGTAATCTCGTGCACCTCGGCATAGGTGATCACGCGACCGTCGTCCGTCTCCAGCAGCGGCTTGTCGCCGTTGGCGGGGAAGTGGCCATAGATCTGGGCGTAGAGAGAATCCGTCATGGAGTGTCCAGTTGCGACAGGGGAGGGGCGTGCGGGCATTGTATACAATTTTCCCATATTGTGAATATTTGGCGGCAATTTCCAGCCAAAAAACACCCCTCCGGGCGCCCTAAATTTGCATCCGGCGTTGCGGAAACGCAGGGGCTGTCCCTTCGCCCCTGCTAAATCGCTATTTCAGAGGCTCTTGGACAGTGTGAAGACGCCGCGCATATCACCGGCCGAGAAGCCTCGCGCTTGATCGGTCGGATAGAGGGCATCAAGTTCCTTGGCAACCTCGGGCTTGATCGCAGTGCCGTGGCAGGCCAAGCAGGGTTCGCCGGTGGGAATTGCCTTGATCAAGCGGAACTCCTTGCCTTTGGTGCCGTCGACCACGGCGGCATAAACCAAGTCATCGGCCTTTTCGCCCTTGGCCTGCCGACTTAGGAAATCCGCCAGGACTTCAGCCTCCAGGGCGTCCGGGGCATTCTTGGGATTGCGCAGCTTGTGGCTGCTACGGCCCACCGACCACCCCGAGTCGGCTGAGGCCTGATCGGCCAGCGGCGCGGCCTTGGCGGCGCAGACCTGAATGGCTTCGACCGGGCCACCGCGTTCCATCGCGGCTTTCAGATCACCCTGGAGCGACCCGGCGAAGGTCTTGATGATGCCTGCCGCTTCGCCCTTGAGGGCGGTGATATCGGGTTCTGCGGCGGATGCAGCGTTGGGCAGGGCAAGCGCGAAGGCGAACACGGCAAGGCGCGTGCGGAAACGGCAGTTGATTTTCATTGGAGACCTCCCGGACTATTATCGTTTGACGGCCCCGGACCAACCACGGCGCCGCCTTATATGAGGATATACTCATATCACGGGTGGCGACGTTCAACCAACAAGGAGCCTGCTGTGCACCTTTCTCCCCCATACCTCTTGTTCCTTGGCGATGCCCATGACGATCTGGCGGCCAAGACGGCGGCGGGAATTGCCCATTGGCGGCCCGAGTGGTGTTTGGGTCAGTTGCGCCTGCCGGGCTGCGCCACCACTCTCGGCCTGCCCGATATGACGGTGCAGGAGGCGGCGGCGCGCGGAGCGCGGACGCTGGTTCTGGGCGTGGCGAACCGGGGCGGGGTGATCGGCCCGGCGTGGCAGGACACCATCCTCGCGGCATTGGCGCACGGAATGGATGTCGCCTCGGGCCTGCATCAGAGGATCGCCGACCTGCCCGCCGTTGCCGAAGCGGCCGCGCGCCAGGGGCGGCAGTTGGCTGACGTGCGCCACTTCACCGGCCCCCTGTCCATCGGCACCGGGGCGCCGCGGACCGGGCGGCGGGTGCTGGCGGTCGGCACCGATTGCTCGGTCGGCAAGATGTACACGACGCTGGCGTTGACCAGGGAGCTACAGGCGCGTGGTGTGGCGGCCGACTTCAGGGCCACCGGCCAGACAGGGATCTTCATCGCCGGCGCTGGAATTTCGGTTGATGCGGTGGTGTCGGATTTCATATCCGGCACGGTCGAACACCTGTGCCCGGCCGCCGCGTCCGACCACTGGGACGTGGTGGAGGGGCAGGGATCGCTGTTCCATCCATCTTATGCCGGGGTCAGCCTGGGGCTGCTGCACGGCGCCCAGGCCGAGGCTCTGATCATGTGTCACGAGCCGGGCCGGGTCCACATGCGCGGCTTGCCGCACCAGCCGCTGCCCGACCTGCGGGACTGTATCGCGCTGAACGAAACCTGTGCCCGTTTGACCGCGCCGGGAGCGCGCGTGGTTGGGCTGGCCTTCAACACCTCACGGCTGGATGCCGCAGAGGCGGATCGCGTGGTCAAGGCGGCGGCCGATAGCTTCGGCCTGCCGTGCGTGGACCCGGTGCGGCATGGGGTCGCGGCCTTGGCGGACGCCCTACTATGACCGCTTTGAAGGTAACGGCGGAAAGCTGGCCCATCGACGGCACATTCACCATCTCGCGCGGGTCGAAGACGGCGGCCGATGTGGTGGTGGTCGAACTGACCACGCCCGGCGGCCTGCGCGGTCGCGGCGAGTGCGTGCCCTATGGCCGGTACGGCGAAACGGTCGAGGGGGTGATGGCGGCCTTGCGTGCGCTGGAACCGGCGGTGGCCGGCGGGCTGACACGCGCTGCATTGGCCGAGTTGTTGCCCGCCGGGGCGGCGCGCAACGCCCTGGACTGCGCGCTGTGGGATCTGGAGGGCGCAAGGACCGGGCGGCCGGTCTGGGAATTGGCTGGTCTGCCCGCGCCGCGCCCGGTTGAGACGGCGGAAACCCTGAGCCTGGACACCCCCGACGCCATGGCGGCCATGGCCCAAGAGGTCGCCGGGAACCTCCTCAAGCTCAAGGTCGGCGACGATGGCGTGCTCGAACGGGTTGCCGCAGTCCATGCCGCCGCCCCCCATGCGCGTTTGATCGTGGATGCCAACGAAGCCTGGACCCTGGAGCAGACAGCGGCGTGGTTGCCGGACTTGGCGGCGCTGGGAGTCGTGCTGATCGAACAGCCGCTTCCGGCCGGGCAGGACGGCGGACTGGCTGGCCTCGGCACCCCCGCGGTGCCGATATGCGCCGACGAATCCGTGCATACGGTGGAAGGGCTGCGCGATCTGGTCGGGCGGTATCAGGCGGTCAATATTAAGCTCGACAAGGCCGGCGGGCTGACGGAGGCCCTACGGTTGCGCCGGGAGGCCGAGGCTCTGGGCTTTGCAATCATGGTCGGCTGCATGGTCGGCACGTCGCTCGCCATGGCCCCGGCGCTGCTGCTCGCGCAGGGGGCTGCGTTCGTCGACCTCGACGGTCCGCTGATGCTGCGGTATGACCGTCCGGATGGGGTGTATTACCATGACGGATGGGCCGAACCACCCTCAGCCGCGCTGTGGGGCGGATCCTCCTAGAACCTAGGATTTATGCCTTACGTCCAGGTGTCCGAATTTTCGGACTCCCGCTAACCGCGTGAGCGCGGTTTCCCTTGAAACTTCGCCAGTGGCCCTTTATCGACATAGGTAGGGACCGTGCAACAAGGAGGGGCGCCGCCTGGCCCGGTTTGGCTCGGTCGCCTGGGGGGACATGGGACTTGGAACGTTATTGCATTCAGCCCAAGCAAGGTTTGCCCGCGAGATGAGCTTGGGCATGCTGCACGATCTGATTCTACCTACGGGCCATTCGCCACTGGTTGAACGGCGGCGCGCTCAGTTGATCCTGTCCCGCGTGCGATGGGTGGCGGCCACGTTTGCCGTGCTGACGCCGCTGTGGATCGCCGTCGACGCCTATTTTTTTCCCGCGCCGCTGAGTTGGTGGCTGGGTGGGTTGCGCGCCCTGGCCAGTGCGGCTTTTGCAGTCGTGGCCATCGGATTCCGCAACACCGACCGGGTGGCGCGGGCGCTGCTTGCCTTGGCCAGCCTGTTGGCTATTCCCGTGGTGTTTTTCCTGATCTCCGCGCCGCTGTTCAACGGCTATGAGTTCGATGGAATGCAGCTCGCTTTGTCAGCGGGTTACGCGTTCTTGCCGTTCGTCATGGTCGCCGGTCTGTCGGTGTTTCCGATCACCGCCTTTGAGGGCGCGGTGTTTTCCTCGCCGCTGATATTGGCAATGGTGGCGGTGGTGGTCAGTGGGTTCGAGTTGATCCCGTTCAACTCCTATCTCGGCGCCCTGTGGTTGCTCGGATTGCTCGCGGTTGTCGCCACCTTGGCCGGGATGAGCCAGTTGCATTTCATGATGCAACTTGTTCAGCAGTCATCGCATGACGTCCTGACCCGCGTTTACACCCGCCGCGTCGGAGAGGAACTGCTCAACGTGCAGTTCATCAATGCCCAGCGGCAGGATCAGCCGATGGCCCTGGCGTTCGTCGATCTCGATGATTTCAAGAGCATCAACGACGTGTATGGTCACGAAGAAGGCGATAGCGCCTTGCGCAAGGCGGCCGAGGCTATGCGGCGCATCATGCGGCGCGGCGACATCGTGGTGCGGTGGGGCGGCGAGGAATTCCTTCTGATCATGCCCGGCACCGATGCTGAGGGCGCTCGCATCGCCATCCGCCGCCTCCGCGTCGAGGGTCTTGGCCTGCGTCCCGACGGCAAGCCCCAGACGGCCAGCATTGGCGTGGCCGAACGCAAGGCCGACCGTCTGGAAGCATGGACCGATCTGGTCAAAAAAGCCGACCAGCGCATGTACCGAGCGAAGAAGACCGGCAAGGACAAGATCGTGTCCATCGGCGAGGAAGTCATCGTCTGAAACAATGGTTCCGAACTGAGTTGAACGCCCTCCCTACTGGCCCAGCAACGGCATCGGCATGCGCGTCAACCCCGGCTGGGCGCCGCCTCTGTCGGCGGGGAAGTGTTCGGCCAGATAGTCGAGGATTTCGTCGCGCATGTCGTCGGGCAGTTCCGGCATTCCCTGACTTTCGACCATCCACGTCAGGGTGCTGTCCCAGGCGGTGCGGGTCATGCCCTGCTGGGTGATGAGGCGCGCCGAGTGGCAGGGCGTGCAGGTCCCAAACACCAGATCGCGCCCCGCGCCGGGTGGCAGGCCATCGTAAGAGTCGTCTTGCGCCATCAGGGGCTGGGCGAGACCCAGCCCCACGGCGAATGCTACAAGCATTGCTGCGCGTACCGTCATGCATCCACCGTCACGGCGATGCGATGCAGGGCGTTGTTGAGGTAGCCGCGCGGGTTCCAGGTCACGGTGAACGGCTGCATGACGCCCGCGTCGTCAGTCGCCCGTGCCCAGATTTCATAGTATCCCTGGGTAGGGAAGTCGATGGTGGCGCTCCACCGCTGCCACGAGTAGGGGTTGGGTGGCGGGTCGAGCTTTGCGGGTTTCCAGGTGGCCCCGAAATCGTGCGACACATCGACCGCCTTGACCGCGCGGTCCCCGGCCCAGGCATGGCCGCGGACCTCCAGTGACTTCTGACCACCGGACACCGAATGGCCGCTTTCGGGCGACGTGATGACGGATTTGATCGGCATTGACTCGATGATCTGGAAATCCTCGGTCGGCACCTCGGCCCCCGGCGCCACGGGGTAGCGAGGGACGCGGTAGGACATGCCGGTCATGCCCTGGCCGTCGTGGACCTGATCGCGCACCCAGATGCGCGTCACCCACTTCTGCGACGTCGACCCTGGCCAACCGGGGGCCAGGATGCGCAGCGGAGCACCGTTCTGGGGGTGCATGTCCTCGCCGTTCATGGCCCACACCAACAGGGTGTGCTCGTTCATGGCTTTTTCCATCGGCATCCCGCGCGACAGGGCGGCCTTGGCGGGGTCGCCCGACAGGTGGCTATCCGCCCCGAAGTGGCCGGTGTAGACCGCGCTGGACTTCACCCCGGCTTCCTGGAGGACATCGCGCAGCCGCACCCCGGTCCATTCCGCGTTGCCGACTGCGCCGACGGTCCATTGATTGCCGCGTGCTGGCGGGTTGAATCCGGCCCGGCCGTTGCCGCCGCATTCCAGTTGCAGGCGCTGGGTGACGACCTCGAAGCGGCTCTTGAGGTCGGCGATGGTCAGCTTGAGCGGCTGGTTGACCTCTCCGTCAATGTCGAGCGTCCACCCGTCGGGGCTGGTGTTTTCCGGCGGGATGCCGTTGTTGCGGATGAAGAAATTCCGGGTCGGCGTGACATCGGGGTCGAGCAGGTGGGCCGGTGTCTCGGCGTTCAGCGGCCGGTCATTGTGGACCGTCAGGCCGTCCTTACCTTCAATGGTGTAGGGTTTACGCTCCTCGGCCAACGCGGCGGGAATGAGTCCGCCAGGCATGGACCGATGGAACGGAATGCTCCCCCCGACCACCGCGCCCATGGCGGCCAACCCGGCACCCTTCAGAAAGCCCCGGCGACTGGCTCCGGTCTCGCGGCCAAACACCAGACGGTCGGCGCGTTCGGCATCATATTGGTACAGTTCGCAGATCCCGCGTTCCTTCTTCATAGGATGTCCTCCCTGGACGATGGCATGCCTTGGCGCGCCTGATGTCGGGCGCACGGCACGGCGTTGGGTGTGGGCGCCTGACCAGTGCCCATTCCATCATGTGCGACCGTGGGGAGGGGGGATGCCATACGCCATTAGGCCAAGAGCAGCCGGAGCCTTCCCGTTGGGCTTGCCCTAAAGGGGTGGATTTCCTATGATAATAACAGATTACGGGAGTAAATATCCCGCCCGCCATAAACAACTCCAAGGAGGGATAGCGTTGCCAAACAGCCCCTACATCGCGCGCATTGATGCGTGGCGGGAAGTGGACCGTTATGGAAACTCAAAAGAAAACGTCGTCATCCACACCACGGTGCCGCTGGATCCAGCCTGCAAAGGCTATTGCCCGATTGGCGCCCAGGAAGTCCTCGACGAGGCGCGTCGGCACAAGGCCGCCGACCCTGATCGCGAGGTGATTATTCAGCGTGCCGTGGATGCCATGGCGGCTCAGTAAGCCTACGCCAATTACCGATTTCCCCGAACAGCCCGAAGCACGCCGCAAAACAGGTTCGCAGCGTGCCTTGGGCAACGGGCTTATCAGGGGCAGGGGGCTAACTAGAAGCCCTCGCGCTCCAGGCGCTTCCGCTCGAGCTTGCGAGCCCGGCGAACGGCTTCGGCCTTTTCACGAGCCTTCTTTTCAGACGGCTTCTCAAAGCTCCGACGCAGCTTCATTTCGCGGAAGATACCCTCGCGCTGCATCTTCTTCTTGAGCGCCTTGAGGGCCTGGTCGACATTGTTGTCACGAACGAGAACCTGCACTTGGTTCAGCTCCTTTCCGTATGTTGCCCGTGTTGCCCAGCGGGGCTGCGAGGCGTGAATGGTCACGCGCCAAATTCATCGACGGTGCCCCGAAAGCCGCGACCTACAAGATGTCGTGACGGACGGGGTCGTCCTGTGGAGGGGTGCTTTAGCACAGTCCCCGCGCCTTGGGAACGCAAAATAGCCTGACTGCTTCCTGATTTCCTGCCTTGCCCCGCTTTACGGTTGCTGTGGGACTGTTCATAGTGTGCCCATGGCCATTTTGAAAATCGCCCGCATGGGCCACCCGGTGCTGCGGCGGACTGCCGCGCCGGTCACGGACCCAGCGGATCCCCATATTGTACGCCTGGTTGCCGACATGATCGACACCCTGGAGGATGCCGGGGGCGTCGGCCTTGCCGCGCCGCAGGTTCATGCCCCGTGGCGCGTGGTCATCTTTTTCGTGCCCGGTTCGCGCACCGAGGGCGCCGAAGCCGACGAGGTGCCGCTTACCGTGCTCATCAACCCGGAAATCGAGGTGATCGACCC
>JBAYSM010000171.1:0-8095 GCA_041676205.1 Rhodospirillaceae bacterium
AGCCAGCCGGAGTAGTTGCCCTCGTAGGGGATGCCGCGGCCGCGGTCCAGTTCCAGAATCCACCCGGTGACATTGTCGAGGAAGTAGCGATCGTGGGTTACGGCCACCACGGTCCCGCTGTATTCCTCCAGGAAGCGTTCCAGCCACAGCACCGATTCGGCGTCCAGGTGGTTGGTCGGTTCATCGAGCAGCAGCATGTCGGGGCGCGACAGCAGCAGGCGGGCCAGCGCCACGCGGCGCTTTTCACCGCCTGACAGCTTGGTCACGTCGGCGTCGGGGTCGGGGCAGCGCAGGGCGTCCATGGCGATCTCGACCTTGCGCTCGATATCCCAGCCATCGACGTTGTCGATCTTTTCCTGAAGCTCGCCCTGTTCTTCGATGAGGGCGGCCATTTCGTCGTCGCTTAGTTCCTCGGCGAAGCGGGCCGAGACTTCGTCGAAACGCTGGCGCAGGGTGTAGACCTCGCCGACGCCTTCCATGACGTTCTGCATCACGGTCTTGGTCGGGTCGAGGTGCGGCTCCTGTTGGAGGAACCCGACGCGCACACCCTCGGCGGGCTTGGCTTCGCCACTGAACTCGGTGTCCACCCCGGCCATGATACGCAGCAGGGTCGACTTGCCCGCGCCGTTGGCGCCCAGGATGCCGATCTTGGCGCCCGGCAGGAACGACAGGTGGACGCCTTCCACCACCTTGCGCCCGCCCGGATAAACCTTGGTCAGATCGCGCATGGTGTAGATGTACTGGTAGGCAGCCATCAGGCCCTCCGAATGATTTGGAATTTGGTTGGCCGGAGTCTTACCGCATGGGGGCGTGCAAAGGAAGGGGAGGCGCGCACCGTTCCTCCATTACCACCTGTCCTCTCTTACCACCCCCCCCTCTCGTCTCTTACCACCCCATCGCCTTCTGCTTGTTGACCAGCATGGTGGCGCGCATCTGGAATTCGCGGGCCTGGGCGTAGGTCGTCACGCCCTGCGACTCCAGCAAGGGCAGCATGCGGACGAAGATTTCCGCAGTGACTAGGGCGTCGCCCAGCGCGGTATGGCGGCCATGGATGTCCACCCCCAGGCGCTCGGCGACATTTTCGAGGCTCAGGTCGGTGATGTCGGGGAACAGCATTCCCCCCAGCAGGAAGGTATCCAGGGTCGGCAGGTCGTGCCACTCGATACCCGCGAGAGTACATTCCCGGCGCAGCATGGCGACGTCGAATCCGACGTTGTGGCCGACCATCACGGCGCCGCGCATGAGCGGTTCCAGGACCGGGAAGATCTCGCGGAATACCGGCGCGTCGGCGACCATTTCATCGGTGATGCCGTGCACGGCCATGGACCGCGACGGGATGGGCATGCCCGGATTGACCAGGCGGTCGACGTTGGCGATGTGGAACACGCGCGTCCCGTGGACGCGCACGCCGCCCAGTGACACCATGCGGTCGCTGTTGATGTCCAGGCCGGTGGTTTCGGCGTCGAACGACAGCACCGGCAGGTCCAGCAGCGGCGTGTCTTCGTCCATGCTGACTTGGGGCATTTCGTCATGCAGGCTGAGGTCGGTATCCAGGGCGCCGGCCCTCTGGATGACCGGCATGTCGCAGAATCGCTGATCACCCTCCATGGTCAGCCGGATGACCGCCCCGCCGTGGCCGGTCAGGATGGCGACCTTGGCCGAATAGGTGTGGCCGTCCACATCCTCCAGCGTCCAGTCGACCGCGCCGCCGGACTTTCGCGCGGTGTCCCAGGCGGCCAGCAGCGGGCCGCGCTCCAGCCCGGCGAAGACCGAGGTGCCGAGCGCCACCCGCACGCCACCCAGCATCGCCTTGGCCGGGGCGTTCACGAGGCTGACCTGTCCGCTTTCGGTAATGACCACGATGCCTTCGTCGAGAGTGGCAAGCACCGCCTTGAGGCGATCATCGGGAGTGGCGGGAGCCAGCCGGCGGCTGAGTAGGGTTTCCAGAGCCTCGCGCATGCGGCTGACCTCGGCATCGTCACCGGGGCCGGTGCGCGGCGGCGGCGGCAGGCGGCCGTCCTTGCCGATGGCCGCCACCAGGACGCCGGCCCGCAGCCGTTCCAAGGTGGTCAGGTGGTGGATGATGGTGCCATGCAGGCTCCACAGGCTCATCAGGATGACGATGATGAAGATCATCGCGCCCCCTATCCACAATGGTCCGGCAACGCCCTGCGCATGCAGGCGCATCAATGCCGCGACCGTACCCCCCAAGATGAAAACCGCGATCAGCCCGAAGCTGACAGTGTAGGTGCGCCCGGTGGCCCCCCGCATGACCTGAATCCTCCCCAAGGTTGCTTTGGCGGGCCGTGTGGCGGCCTCTTGTTCTGAGTCGCGCCATGCTTGTCTATTTCGACGCGTCTGTCGACTCATCGGTGGGTATGGGGCTGCCACGAAAACAACAAAGAAAGGCCGCCAAAGTGGCTAAAACTTTCTTGCGTGGCGGGCGCGGCTCAGGTAGGAACATTGCGGTAGAGCCACTTCCATAGTGGTGACTTGGCAAATGATGCGTCTGTAATCGCGGTGGCGGCCTCTCAAACGGAAGCTCGACAACACCGCGACGGACCAAGTCGGCATCATTCCGATCGGCTCGGGCAACCGGGTTTGGTGGGGTGGGACTGACCAAAACATCGCGGGGCAACCGCGTTTCGCCGCTCGTCTTGGTTCCTCGCAGGGTGCGGGGTTGCCGGGGCGTGACACCATGGGCTCGCACATTCAAAGGACTGAGACCAGGAAACCGCGTCGGTTCGGCGGTTGGTTCGCGTGATCGCGGGGGGGAACCCTGGGGGTACGCTGCTGGCGCCATAAATGATTGCGGACCGCGCCGCGCCTTCGGACGCGCCTGACGCCTGGCGCGCCAGACCTTTGAAATGCGTGGGGATCATGGCACCCCAATACAGGGAGGAACGTTGAAGATGCTTGATAAAAACGCGGCCGCTTATTGGCGGGCAAACCTGAAGACCGTGGCGATCTGCCTGGTTATCTGGTTCATCGCATCCTACGGGTTCGGCATCATTCTGGCCGACGCTCTGAACGCTTTCAGCCTTGGTGGCTATCCTCTGGGCTTCTGGTTCGCCCAGCAGGGGGCGATCTATGTGTTCCTGCTGCTCATCGCTTTCTATGCGTGGCGCATGAATAAGATCGACCAAGAGTTCGACGTCCACGAATAATACCGGCCACTGGGAGTTTTATAGTAATGGATGAGCTGAAGCTTCTCACTTATCTGGTGGTCGGCGCGACGTTCGTGCTGTACATCGGTATTGCCGTGTGGGCGCGCGCCGCCAGCACCGGCGAGTTCTATGTCGCTGGTTCGGGCGTGCACCCGATTGCCAACGGCATGGCCACCGGCGCCGACTGGATGTCGGCCGCGTCGTTCATCTCGATGGCTGGTCTGATCGCCTTCCTCGGGTACGGCGGCTCCGTGTACATCATGGGCTGGACCGGCGGTTATGTGCTGCTGGCGATGCTGCTGGCTCCGTACCTGCGCAAGTATGGCAAGTTCACGGTGCCGGAATTCATCGGCGACCGCTACTACAGCCAGACCGCCCGCATCGTGGCCGTCGTCTGCTTGATCTTCATCTCCTTCACCTACGTCGCCGGTCAGATGCGCGGCGTCGGCATCGTGTTCTCCCGCTTCCTCGAAGTGGACCTGCTGACCGGCCTGATCATCGGCATGGGCATCGTGTTCATCTACGCGGTTCTGGGCGGCATGAAGGGCATCACCTATACCCAGGTGGCGCAGTACTGCGTGCTGATCACCGCCTACATCATCCCGGCGGTGTTCATCTCCTTCCAGATCACCGGCAACCCGTTCCCGCAGCTGGGCCTGGGCGCTCAGGTGGTTACGCCGGTGGCCGAAGGCAGTCCGTATCTGTTCAACCAGTTGAACTCGATCGTGACCGACCTCGGGTTCAACGCCTATACCCTGGGCGGCAAGTCGACCATCGACATCTTCGCGATCACCGCCGCGCTGATGGTCGGTACCGCTGGTCTGCCGCATGTGATCGTGCGCTTCTTCACCGTTCCGACCGTGAAGGACGCCCGCGCCTCCGCTGGTTGGGCGCTGCTGTTCATCGCCCTGCTGTACACCGTTGCTCCGGCCGTGGGTGCCATGGCCCGCTACAACCTGACCACCACTGCCTGGCCGGGTGGCGTTGCCACCGCCGACGGTTCCATGTCGGTTGAAAGCCGTCCGGATTGGATGAAGCGTTGGGAAACCACCGGCCTGATCAAGTTCGAGGACAAGAACAAAGACGGCCGCATCCAGTACTACAACGACGCCTCCGACGCCGGTAAGGCCCTGGCCGCTCAGCATGGCTGGCAGGGTAACGAACTGATCGTCGACCGTGATATCATGGTTCTGGCCAACCCGGAAATCGCCGGTCTGCCGAACTGGGTCATCGCGCTGGTCGCCGCCGGTGGTATCGCCGCCGCGCTGTCCACCGCTGCCGGTTTGCTGCTCGTGATCTCGTCGTCCATCTCGCACGACTTGATGAAGAGCATCTTCGTCCCGGACCTGTCTGAGAAGGGCGAACTGATGGCGGGCCGTATCGCGGCTGCCGGTGCCATCGGTATCGCCGGGTACCTGGGCTACAACCCGCCTGGGTTCGTGGCCGAGGTGGTTGCCTTTGCGTTCGGTCTGGCGGCGTCCTCGCTGTTCCCGGCCATCATGATGGGCATCTTCTCCAAGACCGTTAACCGTGAGGGCGCCATTGCCGGCATGATCGCCGGCCTGGTGTTCACCATGGGCTACATCATGTACTTCAAGGGCATCTTCATCACCCCGCTGGCGGCCAACATCCCCGCCAACTGGATGTTCGGCATCTCGCCGGAAGGCATTGGCTTCGTCGGCATGCTCCTGAACTTCGCCGTTGCCTTCGCCATCTCCAAGGTCACTGCCGCTCCGCCGGCGCGTGTCCAGGAACTGGTCGAGAGCATTCGCTCGCCGCGTGGGGCTGGCGCCGCCACCCACCACTAAGCCTGCGACTGTTTTAACTTGCTAGGCGGGCGGACTCCGGTTGGGGTCCGCCCGTTTTCTATCTATGATGATCTTTATGTTAACCGCATCACCCGTCATCTGACGCACCGCCGGGGGGCACAATGAACGTCGAGCTTTTGGAAATACGGGATTTCATCGCCGCGCGGCATCCGTTCGATCTGCTGCCCGAGGCCGAAATCACCACCCTGGTCCAAGCGATTTCCGTGCATTACCTGCGCCGCGACGCGGTGCTGATGGAGCCGGGCGAGAAGGTCGACGCGCTTAGTCTGGTGCGCAGCGGCGCGCTGGAAACCGTGTCGCCCGAAGGCCACCTCCTGGCCCGCCTGGGTGAGGGGGAGGCCGGAGGCATCCGTGCCCTCTTGCGGGGCGGCCGGGCTGTCAATCGCATCGTGGCGATCGAGGATTCGCTGCTCTACCAGCTTCCCGCCGAGCACTTCCACCGGCTGAGCGAGGCCTATCCATCGTTTGCCTATTTCTTTGCGCCCCACGCCGGCGATCGCCTGCGCGGCGTGCGCGGCGGCACCGATACCCTGGGCCTGACCACCCGCCGCGTCGCCGAACTGATCGGGCGCGAACCGGTGACGGTGACGCCCGAAACCTCCGTCCGCGAAGCCGCCGCCATCATGAGCGATGCGCGGATTTCCTGCTTGTTGGTGGTCGATCAGGCACAGGTGCTTACCGGCATAGTCACCGACCGTGACCTGCGCAGCCGCGTGGTTGCCGCCGGTCTGGACATCACCTTGCCGGTCAGCACGATCATGACCTCGCCGCCCCTCAGCGTCGATGCCAGCGGGTGGCTGTTCGAGGCCATGCTGATGATGTCGCGTCACAACATCCACCATCTGCCGGTGGTGCGCGACGGCAAGCCGCTGGGCGTGGTGACAACCACTGACCTGGTGCGGACGCAAACCCGCTCGGTGGTGTTCCTGGCCAGCGATGTCCACCGCCGCACCACTGCCGAAGGCATCCGCGAGACCATCGCCCATATCCCGGACCTTGTGTATGAACTGGTCGAGGCCGGGGCGTCGGCACGCAGCGTCGGCAACGCCATCACGGCTCTGGCCGACGCCGCCACCCAGCGCATCATCCAGTTGGCCGAGGCCGATCTGGGGCCGGCGCCGGTGCCTTACTGCTGGATCGCCTGTGGCTCCCAGGCGCGGTTTGAGCAGACTGCGCGGTCGGATCAGGACAACTGTCTGGTCATTTCTGACGAGTACAGGGCGGAGGAACACGGCACGTGGTTCAAGGAATTCGCCACCCGCGTCTGCAAGGATCTCGATACTGCCGGATACGTGCTGTGCCCCGGCGACATGATGGCGATGACCGATCAGTGGCGCCAGCCGCTGTCGGAGTGGAAGCGTTACTTCCGCCGGTGGATCGGCCAGCCCGAACCCAAGGCCTTGATGCTGTCATCGGTGTTCTTCGACATGCGCCCGATCAGTGGCGATAGCATGTTGTTCGAGGAACTTCGGGCCGAAGTGCTCGAACGGGCGGCGGGCGCACGCATTTTCCTCGCCCACCTGACCAGCAATGCCCTGAGCCACCAACCGCCGCTGGGCTTCTTCCGCAACTTCGTGCTGATATCGGGCGGCGAACACGACAAGACCCTGGACCTCAAGCACTCCGGGATCGTGCCGATTGTTGATCTGGCCCGCATCTACGCGCTCGATATCGGCCACGCGGCGGTCAACACCTATGAACGCCTGGAGGCCGCGCGCGAGGCCGGTAAGATCAGCAAGCAAGGCGCTGATGACCTGATCGACGCCTTGGAGTTCCTGGGGCTGGTCCGCCTGCGTCACCAAGCCCGCCAGATTCGCAAGGGCGCGCGGGCCGACAACTACGTGCTGCCGTCCGAACTGTCCGGGTTCGAGCGCAGCCACCTCAAGGACGCATTTGCGGTGGTCAAGTCCATGCAGGGCGCGGCGACCACCAGTTATCGCGGTGGCATGGGCTGATCGCGGTGGCCGCCCGCTGGCTCCAGGCGCTGATTGGCGAGGATCTCGTGCGCTGGGGGCTGGCGGCGCGGCACCGGGGGACGCCGCTGGGCGACTATTACCGGGTCGATACGCCGACCACGGATACGCCGTGGGACACGGTTCCGTTCCTGGCGGTTGACCTGGAAACCACCGGGCTGGATCCCCAGGCCGACGCAATCGTCAGTATCGGGTGGGTACCGGTGATCGGCGGCCGGGTCGTGCTGGCCGAGGCCCGGCATCATGTGGTGCGGGTGGCCCGGCCAATGCCCGAAGCGAGCGCCGTCCTGCACGGCATTCTTGATGACGAGGCGGCGGCGGCGAGGGGTCTGGAGCAAGTCCTGCCAGAGTTCCTGGCAGCGCTGAAAGGACGGGTGCCGGTGGCACACCATGCGGCGTCTGAGCGAGAATTTCTGGATGCCGCGTGCCGGCGGCTTTACGGGGCGCCGCTGGTGGTGCCCTACGTCGATACGCTGGGGCTGGAAGTCCGGCAATGCAAGCGGCGCGGCGATACGATGGGGCCGGGCCAGTTGCGCCTGCCGGCCTGCCGCGAACGCTATGGCCTGCCGCGCTATCGTGCCCACAACGCCTTGGTCGATGCCGTGGCTTGTGCCGAATTGCTGTTGGCCCAGGTTGCCTACATGACCCCGCAGCCTGTGCGGATCGGTGCGCAAGGTGCCGGGCGCGTGGACGGCCGGCACCCGATTCGGCTAGAACAACTTTTGACGTGATCCTGGAGACGCTATTCGATGCTTATGGATGTGGTGATTGCCGCGTGCGCCGCCTTTGCGGCTGGCGGGTTGGCCTATGGCTTGTTCCGCGTGTTCAAGCGGACGCCGCCAAAGTGGGTTGTGCCCGTTGTGGCGTCCATCGCCATTGTCGCCGTCACGGCGCACCTGCGTTATGACTGGGTGAATCGCGCTTCCATTCTACTGCCCAAGGACATTGTGGTGGTCGAGCGGCTGCCGGAAAGCAGCGTGTTCGAGCCGTGGTCGCTGATCCACCCGGTGGTTACCAGTCTGGTTGCCGTGGATACGGCAACGGCGAAGCGGAACGAGGCTCACCCGGAGATGATCCTGGTCGATCTGGTGATGCTGCGGCGGGCCTCCGACACGCTGGTCATCCC
>JBAYSM010000172.1:0-8029 GCA_041676205.1 Rhodospirillaceae bacterium
ACGGCACCTTCGGCGGGCATCCCTATTCCTGCCTGATCGGTGACTTTGCCGTTACCCGGTCGCCGCAGGATTTCTCGTTCCTGCGCAAGATCTCCGAGGTGGCCGCCGCCGCCCATGCGCCGTTCATTGCCGCCGCCGGGCCGTCGCTGTTCGATGTGGACAGCTTCACCGACCTGATGCAGCCGCGCGACCTCGGCAAGACGTTCGAGAGCCTGGAGCTGATCGAGTGGAAGGCCATCCGCGAGAGCGAGGACAGCCGCTACGTGACCCTGTGCCTGCCGCGCTTCCTGCTGCGCCTGCCCTACGGCAACAAGACCATCCCGGTCGAGGGCATGGAGTTCGAGGAGTTCGAAAAGCCGCTCTATTCGGCCGAGGAATTGAAGGACAATCCCAAGCTCGCCGAGCGTAATCCGCCGGCTGGACACACAAAGTTCCTGTGGGGCAACCCGGCCTGGGTGCTGGGGCAGCGCATCACCAATGCGTTTGCGCTGTATGGCTGGACGGCGGCCATCCGGGGCGTCGAGGGCGGCGGCAAGGTGGCGGGGCTGGCGACCTATACCTTCTACACCGACGAGGGCGATCTGGCCCTGCAATGCCCGACCGAGATTGCCATCACCGATCGCCGTGAAAAGGAAATCTCCGACCAGGGGTTCATTTCCCTGTGCCACTGCAAGGGCACCAACTACGCCGCGTTCTTTGGCGGTCAGACCACCAACAAGCCCAAGGTCTACAACCTCGATACCGCCAACGCCAATGCGCGGCTGTCGGCCATGCTGCCGTACCTGCTGAATGCGTCGCGGTTTGCCCATTACCTCAAGGTGATGATGCGCGACAAGATCGGCAGCTTCATGACGGCGGCCAACGTGTCTGACTACCTGAATACCTGGATCAAGGATTTCGTTCTGCTCGACGACAACGCCCAGCAGAACATCAAGGCGCAGTATCCCCTGCGCGAGGCGCGCATCGACGTGACCGAGATCCCCGGCAAGCCCGGTGCCTACAACGCCACCGTCTTCCTGCGCCCCCATTTCCAGCTTGAAGAACTCACCGCGTCCATCCGCCTGGTCGCCGAACTGCCTCCGCCGGCTGCTTAAACTGAGGCCGCGTTATACGTGAAACGGAGATCGTAACATGGACTACATTATTTTGGACCTGGGTGACGACGTGAAGGGGGAAAGCACCCTCGACGGCGTGACCGACAAGATCGTCTGCCTGAGCTATTCGCATGGCGTGTCGCAGCCGTTGTCGTGGGACGTCGGCAACGCCAAGCGCACCACCGGCCGCCCGCAGCATCAGGACATGGTCATCAGCAAGCTGTACGACAAGGCGACCCCGGCCCTGAACTACAACTGCTGCATCGGCAAGGCCTTTGCCACTGCCAAACTGACCATCTATCAGATGGATGAGGGCGACAAGAAGCCCAAGAAGTACATCGAGTACGAGATGACCGACGCCATTATTTCGTCGATTTCGGTCGGCGGCGGTGGCGGCCAGCCGAGTGAAACCCTCAGCCTGAACTACTCCAAGATCAAGTGGTGGTACACGGCACAGGACGACAGCGCGAGCCAGAAGGGCAATCTGGCCTACGAGTACGACCTGACCCTCGGTAAGGCGGCGTCGGCCTGACGGCCTGCCCCCTCCGCATGACTGAAATCCTGCCGTTGGTCGCACCCCTGCCGGTTGACCGGCGCCCCCGTCCAGGGGCGCCGGCACCGCTGTTCGACCGCTTGGTCGATAGCGAACCGGCTGAATGTCCGCACGCCGAACCGGCAGAGCGGCGGCCCGTCCGCGTGCTCGACGTGGAGGGGCTGCGGGCCTCGGTCCTGGGGGAGTTGACCCGCCTTCTCGGCACTCGCCTGCCCATCGACCAGATCGAACTGGCCGGGCTGGAGCGGTCGGTGATCGACTACGGCATTCCCGATTTCGGCACGTTCACAGCCACCGACGCCACCGCGCGGGGCCGCATGGCCGCCCATATCGTGGCCGCCATCCGGGCGTTTGAGCCGCGTCTGGCCGACCCGGTTGTGACCATCGACCGCGACCCCGACCCGCGCCGTCCGCGCTGGCGGGCGGTGGTCAGCGGTACTCTGGCAAGCGGCTCCGTGCGCGAACCGTTCAACGTCCCGCTGTCGCTCGAAGGTGATGACATGGGAGAGGCGGCCCCATGAGCGGTTTTGACGACGTTCTGCTCGATTACTATCAGCGTGAACTGGACGCCCTGCGCCATCTCGGCAGCGAATTCGCCAGGGCTTACCCCAAGGTCGCGGCCCGTCTGGACCTCGGCGCCCAAGGCAGCGCCGACCCGCAGGTCGAGCGCCTGCTCGAATCCTTCGCCTTTCTCACCGGGCGGATCCAGCGGTCGCTGGACGCCGACTTTCCGCTCATTCCGGCGGCGTTGCTGGAGGTTCTTTATCCCCATCTGGTGGCGCCGGTGCCGTCCATGGCAATCGCCCGCTGGCAGCCTGCTGCCGGGGAAATGGCCGCCGATCAGCGCCATGACGTGCCGCGCGGCAGCCGGCTGTTTGCCGATACCGACGATGGCGTGACCTGCCGGTTCCGCACCTGCCAGCCGGTGGTTCTGCGCCCGTTGCGCATCACCGGGGCAGGCATCCTGGCACCCGACGCCCATGCGGCCACCCTTGGCCGCCCGGCATCGAGCGTCATCAGCCTGACCCTGGAAAGCACCGCCCCGGCCCAGACCCTGGATATGCTCGGCATCGACAGCCTGCGCCTGCATATCGGGGGAACCCTGGCGGCGGCCGGGCAGCTTCATGAACTGCTGACCACGGGCTTGCGCGACGTGGTGGTGGTGCCCGGCAATGGCGGGGTGCCGGTGTCGCTCGGCCCCGGTGCGGTGCGTCCGGTCGGTTTTGCCGACGATGAAGCGGTGCTGCCCGACCCGCCGCAGGCCCATCCGGCCTATCGTCTGGTCCAGGAGTACTTCGCCTTCCCGGAAAAGTACCTGTTCCTCGACCTGATCGGCCTGGACCGCGCCGCCGCCGGGCAGCGGTGCGAGGTGCTGTTCCTGCTCGACCGCCTGCCCAGCCGCGCGGTGGACGTGGATGCCGAGACGTTCCGCCTGTTCTGCACCCCGGTCATCAACCTGTTCCCCAAGACCACCGAGCCGCTGCGCCTGGATCACCGCACCAATGAATACATGCTGGTGCCAGACGCGCGGTGGGAGGCGATCACCGAGATCCATTCCGTCCTCAAGGTGTCGGCCTACACCGACCCCCGCGAGACGGCCCAGGTGGTGGCGCCGTTCTTTTCCGCCGCCCATACCGATGGCACGGAGGAGCGCGCCTTTTACGTCTCGCGCCGGGCGGCGTCCCGGCGGGCGGGCATTCCGGGGACCGACGTGCATGTGCGGTTCGTCGATCTCGACTTCGCCCCGCAGCAGCCCGCCTCGCGCACCCTGTATGCCCATACCCTGTGCACCAATCGCGGTCTGGCCGAGGAAATCCCCGCCGGGACCCGCCTGAACCAGCAGGACGCCCTGCCCATCCGGCTGGTGACGCTGGATGGCCGCCCCACCCCGCAGCGCCCGCCGCCGCTCGATGGGCAGGTGTTGTGGCGGCTGGTGTCGCACCTGTCGCTCAATCACCTGTCGCTGGACGGCGGACCGGCCAGCCTTGGCGCGCTGAAGGAAATTTTGTTCCTCTACGGCGACACCGGGCGGGCCGACCTCCGCCACCAGATCGAGGGCTTGTGCGGCCTGACGGTGGAGCCGGTGGTGCGGCGGCTGCGGGAGTTCGGCTGGAACGCGTTCGTGCCGGGCCGGGCGATCACCGTGACCTTTGACCGCCGCTCCTATGGGGGCGGCAGCCCCTATCTGCTGGGCGCCGTATTGGAGCGGTTCTTTGCGCTCTATGCCGGCATGGACGCCTTTACCCAATTGACCTTGCGCAACATCCAGGATGAGGGGGATTCCCACACATGGCCGCCCGTTCCAGGGGTACAAAGCGCCCTCTGATCGACGACCTGGCCGCCCAGCCGACCGCGTTCGACCCCTATCAGGCGGCGCGCATCCTGGAGGCCCTGCACCCCGACCGGCCCAAGGTCGGGGAAGGCGTCGATCCGGGGAACGAGGCGGTGCGCTTTGTCGGCGACACCACCTTTGCTTTTGTGCCCGAGCCGGTGCGCGGGGTCACGGTGCTGGCCAAAAGGCCGTCGCGCCTGATGGTGACGATGCTCAATCTGGTCGGCCATCGCGGGGCGTTGCCCGATGCCTACGGCGAATGGGTGCGCGACCGGCTGGCGCGGCGCGACGGCGGCATGAAGGCATTCCTCGACCTGTTCGTGCACCGGCTGGTGTCCATTCTGGTGCGCGGCAAGCGGACCCACCGGCCTGGGCTGGATGGGCGCGGACCCGATGACAGCCCGGTTCTGGGCTTTGCCTTGTCGGCGCTGGGCCTGGGGCCGTCGGCCCTGCGCGACAGGCTGGACGTGCCCGACCGGGTGCTGTTGCGTTACGCCGCGCTGTTCGCCGCCCGTCCGCGCTCGCCGATCGGGCTGGCCCGTATCCTGAGCGACGTGTTTGCCGTGCCGGTGGCGGTGCATCGCTTTCGGGGAGCGTGGCTGACCATCGATCCGCGCGACCGCACCATCCTCGGCCAGCAGAACCTTGGCCTCGGGCGGGGTGCGGTGATGGGCGAGCGGGCGTGGAGCCAGCCGCACGGCGTCGAGATCGAGGTCGGCCCCCTGCCGCTTGCGGTGTTCAACACCCTGCTGCCGGGCGAGGCCGGGTTCCGCCGTCTGGCCGCCATCACCCGGTTTTATCTGCAAGACCTGTATGCGGTGCGCCTGCGCCTCGTGTTGCAGTCCGGCGGGCAGGAGCAATGGCCGGGCCTCGGCCGCGGCGGCCCGCGCCTCGCCTGGAGCGCCTGGGCCACCCGCCCGCACCCCGGCGCCGACCGTCAGGTGGTCCTCGACCTGCCGCCCGACGCGGGCCTGAAAGCGGGGCAGGCATGACCGAAAACGCCACCCTGTCGGGCATGGTGGAGCGCCTCAACGGGCCGTGCCGCAAAGCCCTGGAGCACGCTGCCGAAACCTGCGCGGCGCGCGGGCATTTCACGCTGGAACTGGAACACCTTCTGGTCGGGCTGCTCGACCAGCCGGGGACCGATTTCACCCTGGCTTTGCGCCATTTTGGGGTAGATCAGGCAACCGTGCGTGCCCAGCTTGCCACAGTGTTGGACGCCTTCCACGGCGGCAACACGCGCACCCCGGCTGTTGCCCCGCACCTGCCGCGCGTGCTGGAGGAAGCGTGGCTGCGCGCCTCCCTGCACCTCAACGAACCGCGCATCCGCTCCGCTGCCGTGCTGCTGGCGCTGCTGGAGGTTGACGTCCTGCGCGTCCGCATCACCGGCAGCGCGCCGTCCCTGCTACGCCTGCCCGCCGTCACCTTGCGCCGCGACCTGTCCGCCATCACCGAAGGGTCCACCGAAGGCACCGCCCGCGCGGTCGGCGAACCCGTGCCGAGCGAGGCCCTGGACGCCTACACCATCGACCTGACGGCACTGGCCGCCGATGGCCGCATCGATCCGGTGATCGGGCGGGAGCGGGAAATCCGTCAGGTCATGGACATTCTGCTGCGCCGCCGCCAGAACAACCCCCTGCTGGCGGGTGAGGCCGGGGTCGGCAAGACGGCGGTGGTCGAAGGCTTCGCCCTGCGCGTGGCGCGCGGCGACGTGCCCCCGGCGCTCCAGGGGGTGCGGGTGCTGACCCTAGATCTGGGGCTGTTGCAGGCCGGTGCCGGGGTGCGCGGCGAGTTTGAAAGCCGCCTCAAGGCGGTGGTGGCCGACGTCGCCGCGTCCTTCCAGCCGGTCATCCTGTTCATCGACGAGGCCCACACCCTGATCGGCGCGGGCAAGGAGGCGGGCAGCGGCGATGCCGCCAACCTGCTCAAGCCGGCCCTGGCGCGCGGCGAACTGCGCACCATCGCCGCGACCACTTGGGCCGAATACAAACGTTCCTTCGAGAAAGACCCCGCCCTGGCCCGCCGCTTCCAGGTGGTGCGGGTCGAGGAACCCGACGAAGCCGCCGCCGGGGCCATGCTGCGTGGCCTGCTCGGCACCCTGGAACGCCACCACGGCGTCGGCGTGCTGGACGAGGCGGTGGTCGATGCCGTCCGCCTGTCGGCCCGTTACATCGCCGGGCGGCAGTTGCCCGACAAGGCCATCGCCGTGCTGGACACGGCTTGCGCCCGCGTCGCCCTGGCCCACAGCGGCCAGCCCGAGGAGCTTGAGGCCGTGGCCCACACTCTCGCCATGCTCGATGCCGAAGCCGCCGTCCTGCGCCGCGAGCAGGGCTGCCACGCCGCCCGGCTGGAGGAGATCGACACCCTGCGCACCCGCGCCGAGGATCGCCGCTGCGCCCTGCATGGCCGCTGGCAGGCCGAGGCGGCGACGGTGCAGGGCATTCTGGGCTTGCGCGCCCGCGCCGCCCGCACCGATGACCCCGCCGAAGCAGCGTTCCTGGGCCGTGAACTGGCGGCCTTGCGGCTGGAACTGGATGTCCTCCAGGGGGCCGATGCTCCGCTGGTCCCGGTCGAGGTCGATGCCCGCGTGGTGGCCGACGTGGTGGCCGCCTGGACCGGCATCCCGGTCGGCAAGATGATCTCCGACGACGTGGCCGCCGTGCTCGATCTGCGCAAGCGGCTGGGCGGGCGGCTGGTGGGGCAGGACCCGGCGCTCGATCTGGTGGCGCGGCGGCTGCAAACCGCGCGCGCCGGGCTGGAGGAACCGGGCAAGCCGACCGCCGTGTTCCTGCTCGCCGGTCCCAGCGGCGTCGGCAAGACCGAAACAGCCCTGGCCGTGGCCGATGTCCTCTATGGCGGCGAACGGGCCGTCGTTACCATCAACATGAGCGAATACCAGGAAGCGCACAGCGTCTCGGGCCTCAAGGGCGCACCGCCGGGCTACGTCGGGTTCGGGCGCGGTGGCGTGCTGACCGAGGCCGTCAAGCGCACGCCCTATTGCGTGGTGCTGCTCGACGAGGTCGAAAAGGCCCATCCCGACGTGATCGAACTATTTTATCAGGTGTTCGACAAGGGCGTTCTGGAAGACAGCGACGGCGTGGCCGTGGACTTCCGCAACACCGTCATCATGCTGACCACCAACCTCGGGGCCGACACGATTTCGCGCCTCTGTGCCCGTGGCGCGCCGTGCCCGCAGGCATTGGAGGACGCCATCCGCCCGGAACTGCGGGCACACTTCAAGCCCGCCCTTCTCGGCCGCATGACCGTGGTGCCCTATCGCCCCTTGGACCCGCCGCAAGTGCGCGCCATCGTCAGCCGCAAGCTGGCCCGCATCGCCGACCGCCTGCGCGACACCCACCGCATTCCCCTGACCTGGGACGATGGGCTGATCGAGGCCCTGGCCGCCCGCTGCGCCGTGGAGGACAGCGGCGCGCGGGCGGTCGATCATCTGCTGGCCGGGGGCATCATGCCCGACGTGTCGCTAAGGGTGCTCGACGCCCTGGCGACCGGCGAGGATCTTGCCGGGCTGCATCTGACCGTGGAGGACGGCAGCGTCCGCATCATCGCCCGTCCTGGGACCGAGGGAGGCACGCCATGAGCGTTCTCAGCCAAGCCGACTTGGCCGTCACCCTGTCGACGCCGCTGCCCGACGGCACCCTCATCCTGCGCGAACTCACCGGGCGGGAAACCATCGGCGCCCTGTTCGAGTTCACCCTCGTCCTCGATAGCCTGGATGCGGCGGTGGACCCGGCCAAGGTCGTCGGCAAGGGGATGACCGTCACGGTGGCCCTGCCCGACGGCGGGAAACGCTTTCTGCATGGCCTCGTGTCGCGTTTTGCGCAGGGGGCGACGTCTGGCACCGGCATGGGCGGCGGGACCGTCACCTACTACGCGACCCTGGTGCCGTGGGCCTGGATGCTCACCTTATCGGCGGACTGCCGCATCTTCCAGGCCATGACGGCGCCTGAAATCATCAAGAAGGTCTGTTCCGACCAGGGCTTCACCGACCTCAAGGACACGCTCCAGGGAACCTATACGGCGCGCGATTAT
>JBAYSM010000173.1:0-8002 GCA_041676205.1 Rhodospirillaceae bacterium
ATCTACTTTGGCTACACGTTCTGCCCGGACGTTTGCCCAAGCGCCCTGTCCACGGTCGGGCAGGCCATCGACATGCTGCCCCCCGACAAGGCCGCCAAAATCGAGCCGGTGTTCATCACCGTGGACCCGGAGCGGGATACGCCCGACGTTGTGGGCGAGTACGTCGGTCACTTCCATCCGCGATTCCATGGCCTGAGCGGGTCGGTTGAGCAGTTGCGCGCCGTCACCAAGGCCTATCGGGTCTATGCCGCCAAGGTCGAGCAAGACGAGAAAGACCCAACGTCCTATTTGATGGACCATTCGGCCATCGCCTATCTGATGGGGCCGGACGGCGCCTTCATCACACACCTGTCGCACGGCCTCACGGCGGAGCAGGTGGCGGAGATTCTCCAGGCACGCGTGCCATAGGGGCCTTTCGAAAAGGTATCCGTACCAACGAAATCAGGTATTTGCCGGGCGCGTGGGAGGATCAGCCTTCCTACGACCACGAACCTGGACGAATTTCGTATTGCTCGGCAACTTTGTTTGTGACAAAACGGAGTACATGAAACATTCTTTCGTGGTAGGTCGGCTTAGGGGGCTTTAGTGCGCTGCAGTGCGGCCGGCCGCAAGTGACGCACTGGTGGGAGGGTGACCGAAGAATGCTTTATCAGCTTCATGAGTTTCAGCACGCGGCGTTGAGTCCGATGCGGTTCGTGGCGCAGCAGATGCACAGCGTGCTGTCCAATCCATGGATACCGCTCGCGTATACCCACACGGGCCGCAATCTGGCCGCCAGTGCCGAGTTGTTCGAACGCGTCACCCGCCAATACCCGAAGGCGCCGTTCAACCTGCCGACCACGACCATCGACGGGCGCGAGGTCAAGATCACCGAAAAGGTGATCCAGCACCTGCCGTTCTGCAACCTGCTGCATTTCGAGCGCGACGCTGCCGGCAGCGACGACCCCAAAGTCCTGCTGGTCGCCCCGCTGTCGGGCCACTATGCAACTCTGCTGCGCGGCACGGTCGAAGCCCTGCTGCCCGACCATGACGTCTACATCACCGACTGGATCAATGCCCGCGATGTGTCCCTGGCCGAAGGGCCGTTCCACTTCGCCGACTATGTCGAGACGGTGCGCACGTTCCTGACCACCCTGGGTTCGGACGTCCATGTCATGGCCGTCTGCCAGCCGTCGGTGCCGGTGATGGCCGCCGCCTCGCTGATGGCCGAGGACAACGATCCCAACCGGCCGCGCTCGCTCATCCTGATGGGCGGCCCGATCGATACCCGCCGCAACCCGACCGAGGTGAACCGTTTCGCCGAGGAGAAGGACATGAGCTGGTTCGAGAAGCAGGTCATCCACATGGTTCCCGCCATGTACAACGGGCGCGGCCGACTGGTCTATCCAGGCTTCCTCCAGCTTTCCGGCTTCATGTCCATGAACATGGACCGGCACATGAACGCCCACCTGCACTATTACCGCCACCTCATCAGGGGCGACGGCGACAGCGCCGAAAAGCACCGCGAGTTTTACGACGAATATCTGAGCGTCATGGACCTTCCGGCAGAGTTCTACCTGGAAACCGTGCGCGACGTGTTCAAGGAACACACCCTGCCCAACGGCACCATGAAAGTGCGCGACCGCTTGGTGAAGCCCGCCTGCATCACTGACATCGCCCTGATGACCATCGAAGGCGAAAAAGACGACATCACCGGCGCCGGGCAGACCATCGCGGCCCATGATTTGTGCTCGAACCTGCCTGCGGCCTTGCACACGCACTATCTCCAGCCCAAAGTGGGGCACTACGGCATTTTCAACGGGCGCCGCTGGCGCGAGGAAATCCTGCCCCATGTCCGCACCTTCATCCGCAGCCACGAACGGCAGGCCAGCAAGGCCGCCTGAAGACCAACCCTTCTGGAAAACCACTGCTCTGGAGGATATGTCCCCGGAGCAGTGGGAAAGCCTGTGCGACGGCTGCGGCAAATGCTGCCTGCACAAGCTCCAGGACGAGGAAGACGACGGCACGCTGGGGGCCATCCACAATACGTCTGTGGCCTGCCGGCTGCTGGACCTCGGCTCCTGCCAATGCTCCGACTATGCCAACCGTTGGGACTTCGTGCCCGACTGCGTCCAGCTCTACCCCGGCGCCATCGGCCGCATGGGGTGGCTGCCGCCGACCTGCGCCTATCGGCTGGTCCACAGCGGCAAGGACCTGGAGTGGTGGCACCCGCTGGTGTCAGGCAACGCCGATTCTGTCCATGAAGCCGGAATGTCGGTGCGCGGACGGGCCATTTCCGAACGCAAGGCCGGACCGCTGGAGCATCATTTGGTGGACTGGCCGGACCTGTAAGCGCCGCCCATGACCCTGCTCTCCCGCCTGTTCCGCGCCGCCCCGACCCCGCCGACCGAGTCGAGCATCGACATAGACGGGCGGACTTTTCCCGTCATGCTGCGGGTGTCGGCGGCCTCAAATCGCATGACCCTGCGCTATGACGCCAAGGAAGACCGCGTGGTGGTGGTGCGGCCCAAGGGCGTGCCGGTGCGCGAGGCGCTTGCCTTCGTGGCCGAGCGCAAGGACTGGCTCCGCGCCCGGCTTGCCGCCGTGCCGCCGCGCGTGCCGTTTGCCGACGGGGTGGAACTGCCACTGCTCGGCGTGCCTCACGTCATCCGCCACCGGCCCGAGGCGCGGCGCGGCGTTTGGGCCGAGGATGGGGAGATCGGCGTGTCCGGCCTGCCCGAACACCTGCCACGCCGCTTGGGCGACTGGCTGAAGGCCCGCGCCAGGACCGAGATCACGCCGCGCGCCCACGACCTCGCCGCCCGCCTGGGCCGTCCGGTCGGGCGAATTTCCCTGCGCGATGGCCGCACCCGCTGGGGAAGCTGCACTTCGGCGGGCGACCTGTCTTTCTCATGGCGCCTGGTGCTGGCCCCCGAAGCCGTGCTGCACTACGTGGTCGCCCACGAGGTCGCCCACCTGATCGAACTCAACCACTCCCACCGCTTCTGGAAAGTGGTCCGCGACCTCAACGGCGATGCCACCGAGGCCCGCCACTGGCTAAAGCTGCACGGCACGCGGTTGCATCGGTACGGATAGGGAAGTGAAGGGATTCACCACAGAGAACACAGAGGACACAGAGATTTCGGTGTAAAAGGCTGCGCGCAGCGCATCAAAACCCACTTGGGAACTTTTTTCGCCTGCGGCGCCGTGGCCCCGCACTCTCTGTGCCTTCCTCGGTGTCCTCTGTGATTCCCCGCTTCACTTCCTAGAGCGAACTAAACTCCTCAGACCGAGCGGTTCACCCCATCATCGGCCGGGGGAGGGTCCTGCCGCTTGGGGCCGCCGCGCGACACCACCACCATGGCCGGGCGCAGCAGGCGATCGTGCAAAATGTAGCCCTCCTGGTACACCTGGATGACCGTGCCGGTCGGGACGGAGACGTTTTCCATCTCAGTCATGGCCTGGTGCAGGTTGGGGTTGAACGGCTGGTTCAGCGAGTCGATACGCTTGATGCTGTATTTACCCAGTGCCGACTGGAGTTCCTTCTCGATCATTTCCACGCCGACCGCCAGGGTATTGACCACGTCGCTGGCGGCGCGCGCCTCGGCGGTCGCGGCGGTCAGGGCGCGGGCCAGATTGTCGGCCACCGGGATCACGTCCTTGGCAAAGCTCGCCACGGCGTACTTGTTATTGTCCTCGACCCGCTTGTCGGCCATGCGCTTGCTGTTCTGGGCATCGGCCAGGGCGCGCAGGTAGTCGCTGCGCAGGCGCTCGTTCTCGGCCTCCAAGTGCGCGATGCGCTGTTCGGGCGAGTGGGCTTCCTCGTCGATTTCGTCCTGGATTTCGGCCGCTTCGTCGATCTGGGCCTCGATTTCGGGGGAGACGTCCTGCGGGTTCTGGTCGGCGTTGTGATTTTGGGTCATGGGTTTCCGTCTGTGCGTCAGCCAATGAGGCGCCCGACCACCTTCGCGGTGTAGTCCACCAACGGGATGATGCGAGCATAGTTGATACGGGTCGGGCCGATCACGCCGATGGCCCCGACAATTTCCTGGCGGCTGTTCTGGTAGGGCGCCACGATCATGGAGCACCCGGCCGATCCGAACAACTCGTTCTCCGAACCTATAAAGATCTGCACCCCTTCTGCGGTGCCCACAAGGTCGAGCAGCCGCAAACTCTGTTCGCGGGTTTCCAGCGCGGCGAACAGGGTGCGGATGCGCTCCAGGTCTTCCAGCGCGTGCACGTCGTTCAGCAGGTTGGCCTGCCCGCGCACGATCAGCGAGCCATCGGTCTTGCCGCCGGTCCAGGTGCCCAGCCCCGCCTCGACCACCTTGGTCGAGAGAACGTCAAGCTGGGCGCGCTTGGTCTGCAGGTCGTCGAGGATGTCCTGGCGTGTCTCGTCAAGCGTCTGGCCGCTAAGACGGGCCGACAGGAAGTTCGACGCCTCGGTCAGGGCCGACGGCGGCAGGCCGGTCGGCACCTCGATCAAGCGGTTTTCCACCACGCCGCTTTCCGTGACCATGACGACCAAGGCGCGGCCCGGCCCCAGGTTGACGAACTCGATATGCTTGAGCGCGGCCTCGGTCTTGGGCGCCAGAACCAGCCCGGCGCCGCGCGACAGGCCCGACAGCATGGTGCTGGCCTCGGCCAAGACGTCCTGCAGGCTGCGGCCCTGGGCGCGGCAGCGCAGGTCGATCTGGGTGCGCTCGTCCTTGGTCAGGTCGCCGATTTCCAGCAGCCCGGACACGAACAGCCGCAAACCCGCTTCGGTCGGCAGCCGCCCGGCCGAGGGATGCGGCGCATAGAGCAGCCCGGCGTCCTCCAGGTCGGCCATGACGTTGCGGATGGTGGCCGGGGACAGGCTGACCCGCAGGCGCTGGGACAGCGTGCGCGAGCCAATGGGTTCGCCCGTCTCGACATAAGCGTCGACGACCGTCCTGAACACCTCGCGCGAGCGTTCATTCAACTCGCTGATCAAGGGTGTCTTGCCGTCCGTGGCGCGCATCCGAATCCCCAAGCCCAAAGTGGTTGGAATTTAGGGACGGCGCGCGGGATGGTCAACACGTGCCGGGTCGTTGCGCGCAGGCCCCGACAAGGTTAGGGTCACGCCCGAACACGATACACAAGGAGAATCGCCATGCGTCCGTCCGGCCGCGCCATTGATGCCCTTCGGTCGATCAGTCTGGAAACGGGCGTCAACAAGCACGCCGAGGGGTCGTGCCTGGTCAAGTTCGGGGACACCCATGTCCTGTGCACGGCCAGCGTGGACGAACGCATTCCCGGCTGGCTGCGCAACCAGGGGCGCGGCTGGGTGACGGCCGAATACGGCATGCTGCCCCGCGCCACCACCTCGCGCACCGACCGCGAGGCGGCGCGCGGCAAGCAGACCGGGCGCACCCAGGAGATCCAGCGCCTGATCGGCCGATCCTTACGTGCCGTGACCGATCTGGAGGCCATGGGCGAAATGCAGGTCAAGGTGGACTGCGACGTCCTCCAGGCTGACGGCGGCACCCGCACGGCCTCGATCACCGGCGGCTTCGTCGCCCTGCACATGGCGTTTCAGCATCTGGTCAAGATCGGCCTGCTGAAGGCCGTGCCGTTCACCGACACCGTGGCGGCGGTGTCCTGCGGGCTGTACGAGGGCGCGGCGGTGCTCGACCTGGACTATGCCGAGGACTCGGTGGCCCAGGCCGATGCCAACTTCGTGCTGACCGGCACCGGCGCGGTGATCGAAATTCAGGGCACGGCGGAGGAAAAGCCGTTCTCGCGCGCCCAGTTCAATGACCTTCTGGATCTGGCCGAACTCGGCGTGCAGGAACTGACCCGCATCCAGAAGCAGGCCCTGGGGATTTCCTGACATGGCGCGGCGGTTTGCCAGACAGTTTGAGGGCGGAAAGCTGGTTGTCGCCAGCCACAACGCGGGCAAGGTGCGGGAAATCCGCGAGTTGCTGGCGCCGTTCGGGGTGGACGTCGTCTCGGCCGGGGAGTTGGACCTGCCCGAGCCCGAGGAAACCGGCACCACCTTTGCCGCCAATGCCGAACTAAAGGCCCTGGCCGCCGCAATGGCGTCCGGCCTGCCGTCGCTGTCCGACGATTCGGGGCTGGCGGTCGAGGCGCTGCTGGGGCAGCCGGGCATCTATTCGGCGCGCTGGGCCGGGCCGGGCAAGGACTTCGGCGCGGCCATGCAGCGGGTCGAGAACGAACTGATCGGCATGGATGACCGCCGTGCCCACTTCGTCTGCGCCCTGACCCTGGCATGGCCGGATGGGCACATGGAGACGTTCGAGGGCCGGGTCGATGGCACCATCGTCTGGCCGCCGCGCGGCGACCGGGGCTTTGGCTACGACCCGATCTTCCAGCCCGAGGGGCACAGCATCACGTTTGCCGAAATGGACCCCCAGGCCAAACACGCCATGAGCCACCGCGCACGCGCCTTCGGCCTGCTCGTGGCGGCGTGTTTCAAGGGCTGACCCCTTGCTCCCGCTGGGCGTTCCGCGCGAGGCCGTGTTCGATCCGTTTCTGATCCTGTTCCTGGCGCTGGTGATGGACGCCTATCTGGGGGAGATGCGGTTGTTGTTCCGCATCATCCCCCACCCCATCGTGGCGCTCGGGCGGCTGATTGATTGGCTGGATCTGAAGCTCAACCGGCCAAACCGGGGTGATGCGGCGCGCCGGGTGCGCGGGGTGTTCACCCTGGTCATGTTGTGCACTTTGACGGGTGGCATTGGCGTGGCGGTGCAGCACGCCGCCGCCACCGCGCCCTATGGCTGGGCGCTTGACCTGTTCTTCCTGATTACGCTGATCGCACAGCGCAGCCTGTACGACCACGTCAAGGCGGTGGCGGACGGCCTGCGCGATGGCGGGCTGGCGGGGGGACGCGCGGCGGTGTCGATGATCGTCGGGCGCGACCCCAAGAGCCTGGACGAGCACGGCGTTTCCCGCGCCGCCATCGAATCCTGCGCCGAGAATTTCTCCGATGGCGTGGTCGCGCCGATCTTCTGGTACGTGGTCGCCGGGCTGCCGGGCATCATGGTGTACAAGACCGTGAACACGCTCGATTCCATGATCGGCCACCTGAACCCCAATTACCGCGCCTTCGGCTGGGCCTCGGCCCGGTTCGACGACCTGTTGAACCTCGTCCCGGCGCGGCTGGCCGGGCTGATCCTGAGCATCGCGGCGGTCTTTGTCGGCTCGGCCCGGCCCGGAAAGGCGCTGACCACCATGCTGCGCGACGCCCGGAAGCACCGCAGCCCCAACGCGGGATGGCCCGAAGCCGCCATGGCCGGGGCGCTGGGCTTGGCGCTCGCCGGTCCGCGCCGCTACGGCAACGATGTGGTCGACGACCCGTGGATCGGCTCTGGCCGCGCGAGAGCCACGGAGCAAGACATCCGCCGGGCGCTGGTCATGCTGTGGGTGGGATGCCTCGTGCTATGGGGGCTGGTCGTGGGGGTGTGGCTGGTGCAATTAGGCGTGTCCGCCTGAGTCCGAGGGGGGATTGCGGCTCCGGTGCGGGGGTGTTACGGTCAGGCATCGAGCAGAACAGAAAGGGAACGCCATGGTCCATCCCATTCCCGAAGGCTACACCACCGTCACGCCCTACCTAACGATTTCCGGTGCCGCCAAGGCCATCGAGTTCTACAAGCAGGCGTTCGGCGCCGAGGAATTGATGCGCATGGAAAGCCCGGACGGGCGTATTGGCCACGCCGAGATCCGCATTGGCGATTCGCGGATCATGATGTCGGACGAATGGCCGGAAATGGATGCCCAAGGCCCCGCGCATTACGGCGGCACCCCCATTGCAGTCCTGCTGTATGTCGAGGATGTGGATGCCGTAGTAGAACGCGCACTGACCGCCGGGGCGACCGTCCTTCAGCCGGTCACCGATCACTTCTACGGCGACCGCATGGGCACCATCCGCGACCCGTTCGGCCACAAGTGGCATATCGGCACTCACATCGAGGACGTGCCGCCCGACGAAATGAAAAAGCGCGCCGAGGCGATGTTCAGCCAGGGGTCGTGACGCGGA
>JBAYSM010000174.1:0-7921 GCA_041676205.1 Rhodospirillaceae bacterium
CGCGCCGCTGCTGGCTGAAACGCACCGCGCGTTCAGCGAGCGCACCGGGCACGCCATCCTTGAACGCTATGGCATGACCGAAACGGGCATGAACACCGGCAATCCCTACGATGGCGAGCGCCGCCCCGGCACCGTCGGCTTCCCCTTCCCCGGCATCGAAATTCGCGTGGTTGGCGAAGACAACGTCACGCCGCTGCCAACCACAGACGTCGGCGCCATCCAGGTACGCGGCCCCAACGTCATGAAGGGCTACTGGCGCCTGCCCGAAAAGACCGCCGAAGAATTCACCGATGATGGCTGGTTCAAGACCGGCGACGTCGGCATGATCGACGAGCGCGGCTACCTGCACATTGTCGGCCGGGCCAAGGACTTGATCATTTCCGGCGGTTATAACGTTTACCCCAAGGAAATCGAAGGGGTTATCGACGACATGCCGGGCGTGGTCGAAAGCGCCGTGGTCGGCGTGCCCCACCCCGATTTCGGCGAAGTCGGCGTCGCCATCGTCAAAGGCGACGGGCAGGGACATCTGGATGAAGATCAAATCCTGACCCACCTCAAGGCCCACCTTGCAAACTACAAGGTGCCGAAACGCGTCTTCTTTGAAAAGGACCTGCCCCGCAACACAATGGGTAAGGTACAAAAAAACCTGCTTCGGGATCGTTTCAAGGATATGTTCGCATAATAACGGCGACTCGGCCCCATCCTTTACCTGCGCGCTAGTACTTTTGGGATATCAGCGCGCAGGTTGCGCTGGGCTGATGACACGGATCACATTATAGTAGGACGTAAACATCCCTGGAAATTAAGTGGAATATTTAACATTCCAGATTAAATCACAGAGACTTGCCACAAACCAAGTCACCCGCAAAGGGTGCGTCAACACATTAAGAACATTTCTTGATTACAGACCTGTCTCTGCTTGCGAACATTTCCTATTTGCGAAAACACAGGCAGAGGTCTAGGCTCGGTATTACGTCAAAGGTACCGCAATATCGGCACTGCTGCTCTAGTCGTCGTTCGTAGCAGTCTGCTCGGCGCTGCCCTACGCGACCTGACGCGACGCTCTGGGGCTTTGGGGATTTGCCTCCTCCCAACCGAAGCACCGGAAAACGAGAGAGGGCGAGGGGTCATCCTCGCCCCCTCTCTTTATCCATGATGAACCAAGAATAAAGCCTTGGTAGGCAGGAATGGCTGACGCATGGCAGCCTTGCCCGCACGGGAGCAGCGCGCGACCGTGTTGATTGGTATAGAATGACCTCTCCCGCCCTTCCACTCCCGCCGTGAGTCCCTGCCATTCCGCCGCCACCCATTCCTCCCGGTCGCATTCTGGAGACTGCCGTTGCGCCGCTCGGGCTACTTGCCACGGTGGCGGGCATGCTCGGTCACGCGGCAATCGGATGGGAGCCGCTCCAAACTCTGTCATGGGCGGGTCTGGGAGTATATTTGGCGGGCACATGGATCGGTATCCCGCGCCGTGGCCGCATCTATCTGGGGATCGCGCTGGGCCTGGCCGTGATTACGCTGGTGGCATTGCCCACACCGGGCGCAACATTTGCCGCCGCCCTTCGCCGCTCTGTCTTCGTCATCACCCTGTTCACGGCGTTGGGGTTTCTGCGCGAGGCGGCGGAGACGTCGGGGATGGTACGCCGCTGCGGCCTGTTCCTGGCCGGACAGCCGCCGGGCCGGCGCTATGTCGCCCTGACGACCGGCGGGCATTTGTTTGGTCTAATCCTCAACTTTGGGGTCATTTCCCTGCTCGGTGCCATGGTGGTGAACGCCAGCCAGCAGGGGGAGGACGAGGACCCGGCGAGGACCGCATTGCGGCGGCGGCGGATGCTGACCGCCGTACTGCGGGGATTTGCCTCGATCCTGGCGTGGTCGCCGCTGACCGTGTCCCTGGCGGTCATCATGACCGCACTGCCAGACACTGAATGGACGACCGTCGCCCCGTGGTGCCTTACATTTGCCCTCATGCTGCTGGCCTTGGGCTGGGCGCATGATCGCCTCATCCGTCCCCTGAACCCATCCGCAACGGCAACGACCCCGCGTCCGTCGGGCGGATGGAGCGTCACAGTGCCCATCATCGTGCTGGTTGCCACCATCTTTGCGGTTGGCTGGGCGGTCGAGGCCGTCCTGAATGTGCGGCTTGTGGTTGGCGTGATGATGGCAACGCCGCTCATCGGCGCCATTTGGATTTTCGTGCAGCAGGACCGCGCCAACGCCTTCACGGCCACCGGGCGCCGCTTGGTCGCCCATGGCCAACGGGTGTTCCCGGCCTACCGCATGGAAGTCGCCCTGCTTGCCTCGGCCGCCTTTATCGGCAGCGTCATTGCCGCGCTTCTGCCCGAGGGCGCCGTCGCCGCCCTGCTCGCCGCCGCGCCGGTCCCGCCGTGGGTTTTGCTGGCGGGGCTGTCCTGGGGCATCGTTGCGGTGGGTCAAGTCGGCTTGAACCCAGTTCTGTCAGTGACCATTCTGTCGGGCGCCCTGCCCTCACCCGCCGCATTCGGCGTCTCGCCCGAAACCATGGCCGTTGCGCTGGCAGGCGCCTGGGCGTTGACGGCGGGCACATCCCCTTTCACAGCATCGGTCCTCGGCATCGCCAATCTCGCCGGGGCCGACCCCGGCACGCTGGGCCGCCAGTGGAACGGAGTGTACGCAATTACCGGCCTCATCCTGCTCAGCGCATGGATTGGTGCCGTCGCGCATCTGACTGGTTGAATAGGCTAGAACAGCCGGACAAAAAAGGGCATGATGCGCCCCTAAGGATATTGAGGGAGGCGACGGAGACCATGTCGGACCTGACCACCGCCAGCCAAGGGCAACTCGCCACGGTCGGTAATCGTGCCGTTGCGGCCCAGGAAGAACAGGTGTTCGTCACCGTCTACGTGGAAAAGCAACTGTTCGGCATCCCGGTCGAACGGGTGCAGGATATCCTGATCCCCGAAAAGATCGCCCGTATCCCCCTGGCTCCGCCGGAGGTTGCCGGTTCCATCAACCTGCGTGGCCGCATTGTCACCGTGATCGACGTGCGCACCCGCCTGGGGCTGCGCAAGAAGTCGACCGCCAAGGGTGGCAAGAGCGTCATGTGCGTGACAGTGGAGCAGGGTTCCGAACTGTACTCCCTGATGGTGGACAGTGTCGGCAACGTGCTGAACCTCCCGGTCAAGTCCATCGAACCCAATCCATCCACCTTGGACCCCCGCTGGCGCGGCATCTCCGCCGGCGTGGTCCGTCTGGAAGGCGAATTGCTGATTGTGCTCGACGTCGACAGCTTCCTGAACTTCGGCGACCAGATGATGGCGGCGGCGGGCGGTCGGGCCTAAAGGCCCCTCCCCATCGACAGAAAAAGGGCGGCCCCCTGCGAAGGAGCCGCCCTTTTTCTGTCGATGAAAGAGCGGGCTCTGCCCGCACCCGCAAGGAGGCCAGCCTCCTTGACCTCATGACGGGACGGGGCCAAGCCGCGCGCAGCGCATCAAACGGCAATGTTATCCGCCTGCGGCGCAAGGAAAGCGCGGAAACCTTCATGGGATCAAAGGGCCAATGGCCCTTTGCGGGTCCGGGCAGCGCCCGGCCTTTCGCCCTACTCCCCAACCCCCAAAGCCTTTTTATCGACCGAGAAACTCTCCCCGCATCCGCAGCGGGCGGTTTCGTTGGGGTTTTCGAACACGAAGCCGGATTGCAACTTGTCGGTGCGGTAATCCATGACCGAGCCGATGATGAACATCAGCGCCGTCGGGTCTATGAAGATCTTGACGCCCTTGTCCTCGACCACGTCCTCGAAGGGCTTTTGCTCCTCGGCGTATTCGACCACGTAGGACATGCCCGAGCAGCCGCGCGTCTTGACGCCGACGCGCAGACCAGCGGCCGGTTTGTCAGCTTTGGCGATCAGGTCCTTGACCCGTGCGGCGGCGGCGTCGGTCAGGCTGATGGCATTGGTGGCGAAAGCGGACATGGTTCCTCCGAGTAAATCACTGTGCCTCATATGGGCTTAAAACATGTCCAACGCCACACGGGCCACTTCGGTCATACGGTCGGGGGTCCACGGCGGGTCCCAGGTCAGTTCGACCTCAACCTCACCGACCCCATCGACGGCAGCCACCGCATCGGCCACTTGTTGCGGCATCTCACCGGCCACCGGGCAGGCCGGGGCGGTCAGCGTCATCATCAGCTTGACGTTGCCGTTGGCCGCGATGGTGGTTTCGTAGATCAGGCCCAAGTCATAGATATTGACCGGAATTTCCGGGTCGTAGACGGTCCGCAGGGCGGCGACCACCATATCCTCGGTGGCCGGCTCTGTGCCAGGCGGCAGCGGCAGGCCGGAATAGGCCAAGCCCTCTTCGGGCGGGGTCGGGTCCATGGCGAACATGGGCGGGCGCATGGTCATGGCGATGGTCCTCACATCACGCGAACAAATCGCGCACCGTGCGCAGCGCCCGGATAAGGGCGTCCACATCGGCACGATTGGTGTACATGCCAAAGCTGGCGCGAGCCATGGCGGGAACCCCGCAACGCTCCATCAGCGGCTGGCAGCAGTGGTGTCCGGCACGGATGGCCACCCCGGCGCGGTCGAGCACCGTGGCGATGTCGTGCGGGTGGGCATAGGCCATGGAGAACGAAATAATCCCCGTCTTGCCCGGCGCGGTGCCGTGCAGGGTAAGGCCGTCAATGTCGCCCATCTGCTCCAGCGCATAGCCCAGCAACGCCTGTTCATGTGCCATCACCGGGGCCAGCCCGAACTGGCTGACGTAGTCAATGGCGGCGCCAAGGCCGATGGCCTGGACAATGGGCGGCGTCCCGGCCTCGAACTTGGCGGGCAGCCCGGCCCATTCGGACTTCTCGAACGAGACGTGGGAGATCATGTCGCCGCCGCCCATCCACGGCGGCATGGCGTCGAGCACGGACTCGCGCCCCCACAGCACACCGATGCCGGTCGGACCGTAGAGCTTATGGCCGGAGAATACGTAGAAATCGGCCCCCAACGCGGCCACGTCCACCGGGCGGTGAACGATGCCCTGGCAGCCGTCGATCAGCACCGCCGCCCCAGCCGCCTTGCCCTTGGCGGTAATCTCGGCAATCGGCAGCACGGTGCCCAGGACGTTGGACACATGGGCCACGGCGACCAACTTCGTCCGGTCGGTCAACAGGGCCTCGAACCCCGCCATGTCGAACGAGCCGTCGGCGTTGATCGGGGCGATCTTGAGCACCAGCCCCTTTTCATCGCGCAGCATCTGCCACGGCACGATATTGGAGTGATGCTCCAGCGCTGAGATGATGATCTCGTCGCCCTCGCGCAACATCTTCCGCCCGAAGGTCTGGGCGACCAGATTGATGGCCTCGGTCGCGCCGCGCGTGAAGATGATCTCACGTTCCGACCCGGCATTGATGAACGCGCGGACCTTTTCGCGGGCGCCTTCGTACAGGCTGGTTGCGCGCTCGGACAGCCAGTAAGCGCCCCGGTGGACGTTGGCGTATTCGCCCTCGTACACGCGGCGCATGGTGTCGATCACGGCGGACGGCTTTTGCGCCGACGCGCCGCTGTCCAGATAGGCCAGAGGCTTGCCGTGCACCGGCTTGGCGAGAATCGGGAAGTCACGCCGCACGGCTTCCACGTCATAGGGGACCACGGGCCGCTCAAAGGCAATGGCCGGAGATGACATCATGCCCCCTCCTTCCGGCTGCTGCGGTTGAGCAGCCAGGCGTGAACCATGTCCTTCATGGCGGCCTTTACGGCCTCGGCGAAAACCATGTCGATCACATCGTCGAGGAATCCCTCGATCAACAGGCCGCGCGCCTCCTCCTCGTTCAGTCCACGGGCGCGCAGGAAGAACATATGGTCGTCGTCCAACTGGCCGCAGGTCGCGCCGTGGCTGCACTGCACGTCATCGGCAAAGATGGTCAGTTCGGGCTTGGCGTCGACCTCGGCCTTGCGCGACAGCAGCAGGGCCTTGTGAAGCTGGTGGCCGTTGGTGCCTTGGGCTGCGCGGCGCACGTTGATGCGGCCCTGGAACACGCCACGGCCAGAGCCGTCCACCACGCCCTTATAGGTCTGCGCCGAAGTGCCGTGCGGCAGCGCGTGGTCGATGAACGAGGAGGTGTCCATGTGCTGCCCGGTATCGGCGGCATAGGCCCCGTTGACGCGGGCTTCGGCCCCCTCGCCGTCCAGGCAGACGCGGATGTCGTGACGCGACAGCCGGGCGCCGAACGACAGGGCGAAGCTCTCATAGACGGCCTTGGCACCGACCACCACCTGCGCGGCGGCAAGGTGCGTGGCAGTCGGGGACTCGTTCTGGACCTTGTAGTGATGGAACACGGCGTCGTCACCGACGCTGATCTCGGTCACGCCGTTGGACAGGGTTTCACCGCCGTCCACGCCAACATGGCTTTCCAAAAGGGTCGCCACCGCGCCCTTGCCGATCAGTACCAGCAGACGCGGATGGAACGCCACCGGCACCCCGTCCGGCGCATGGGCCACCGACACGACATGCAGCGGCATTTCGATCAACGCGCCATCTTTCACCCGGATAACCAGTCCGTCGCCCATCAGCCCGGTGTTCAGGGCCGCGAACGGGTAGCTTTCGAGCGGCTGCAAGCGACCCAGATACGGCTCCACCGCCTGCGGATCAGTTTCCAGCGCAGTCGCCAGGGACTGCACCGTGACCCCGCGCGGAAGGGCGTCCAGGTTCGACAGGTCTGGCGAGAAGCGCCCGTTGACCAGCACCAGCCGATGCCCCTCGCAGCCCAGCGCCAACTCGCACGGAATAGCCGAGAGCACGGGGTCCGCCGTCAGCGGCGCGGGCACGTAGGCGGTCTTTTTCATCAGGGCATCGATGCGGGTGTACTTCCACGCCTCGGTCTTGCGGCCCGGAAGGCCCTGGTCCTCAAAGGCATCCAGGCCCCGGTCGCGCAGGTCGACCAGCCACGGCGCGGCACCCGGCAGGGGCAGTGCGCGCGCGTTGGCGACAATGGGAAGTTCGGTCACGGCTTCAGCCATCAATCGCTCTCCTTACGCCGCATCCACGTATTCGGCGTAACCGTTTTCTTCAAGCTCCAGCGCCAGGTCCTTGCCGCCCGACCGCACGATGCGGCCCCCGGCGAACACATGCACATGGTCCGGCACGATGTACTGCAGCAAACGCTGATAGTGGGTGATGACCAGGAACGACCGCTCGGGCGAGCGCAGCGCGTTGACGCCGTCGGACACCACCTTCAGGGCGTCGATGTCCAACCCGGAGTCGGTTTCATCGAGGATGCAGAACTTTGGCTCCAGCAGGGCCATTTGCAGGATCTCGGCGCGCTTCTTTTCGCCGCCGGAGAAACCGACGTTGACCGGGCGCTTGAGCATGTCGTCGCGCACGTTCAACTCCTTGGCCCGTGCCTTGACGAGCTTCAGGAATTCCATGGCGTCGATTTCCTTCTGCCCGGCGAACTTGCGCTTGGCGTTGATGGCCGCCTTCAGGAAGGTCGAGGTCGCCACGCCGGGGATTTCCACCGGGTACTGAAAGGCCAGGAACACGCCCGCGTTGGACCGCTCGTTCGGCTCCATGTCAAGGATGCTGCGGCCCTCCAGAAGCACGTCGCCGCTGGTGACGTCGTATCCGGCCCGCCCGGCAATGACGTTGGACAGGGTCGATTTGCCGGTGCCGTTCGGCCCCATCAGGGCGTGCATCTCGCCGGGATTGATGGTCAGGGACACGCCCTTGAGGATCTCCTTGCCATCGACTGAGGCGTGAAGATCCTTGATTTCGATAAGAGCCATGGGTCTGAACCTTCCTATTTTTCTTGATTAACCGACGCTGCCTTCGAGCGAGATACCCACCAACTTTTGCGCTTCAACGGCAAATTCCATCGGCAGGGTCTGGAGTACTTCCTTGCAGAAACCGTTGACGATCAGGCCGACCGCCTCCTCCGCGCCGATGCCGCG
>JBAYSM010000175.1:0-7912 GCA_041676205.1 Rhodospirillaceae bacterium
GATCGTGCTGGCCGCCGCCGATCCCACCAAACTGGGCATCCCGGCTGACATAGCCCGCAGCCCGGCGATTGACCTGACCCGCATCGTCCTCATTATCGCTTTGGTCGGCTGGACCACGGCGGCACGCCTGTCGCGCGGCGCCACGCTGTCCATCAAGCAGCGCGAGTTCATCACCGCCGCCGTCGCCCTGGGCGCGGGACCGGGCCGCATCATGGCCCGCCATGTGCTGCCCAACGTGGTCAGCCCGGTGATCGTCGCCGCCACACTGTCCATCGGCAACGTCATCCTGCTGGAAAGCGCCCTGTCGTTCCTCGGCCTTGGCATCCAGCCGCCGCTGCCCAGTTGGGGCAACATGCTGACCAACGCCCTGGAAACCGTATGGGCCGCGCCCGCGCTAGCGTTCTGGCCGGGGTTCCTGATCCTCCTGACCGTGGTGTCGGTCAACATGGTCGGCGACGGCCTCCAAGACGCCCTCGACCCCCGCCGCGAGGCTGGATGGCGTGTATGAGCAGTTTAGAATTGATCCAGATCAATGCTGGAACTATTCAAAACTGCATACTTGCCAAGTATCCATAGAGGCAGTAGGGGATCCCCCATGAAAGCGTTTCGTACCCTCGCTTTGGCAATGGCCACGGTGGCCCTTGGCACCGGCGCCGCTCTGGCCAACGATGCCGCACTCGCCAAGCGCGCCAACGAAGTTTTCGAGCCTATCCCGACTACGGTTCCGTCCATTCGCGGGATCTCCGTGACCCACGAAAAGGTCGATCTGGGCAAGATGCTGTTCTTTGAACCGCGTCTGTCGTCGTCGGCACTTATTTCGTGCAACACCTGCCACAACCTCGGCATGGGCGGCGATGACGCACTGGAGACGTCCATCGGCCACGGCTGGCAGAAGGGTCCTCGTAACGCCCCGACCGTGTTCAACGCCGTGTTCAACACCGCGCAGTTTTGGGACGGCCGCGCCGCCGACCTCAAGGCTCAGGCCATGGGGCCGGTGCAGGCCGCCGTCGAGATGGCCGCCACGCCCAAGCATGTCGTGACCGTCCTCAACAGCATGCCCGAGTACAAGGAACGCTTCGCCCGGACTTTCCCCGGTACTGCGGACGCTGTTACGTTCGAAAATATGGCCGAGGCTATCGAGGCGTTCGAGGCGACACTCATCACCCCGCGCTCACGCTTCGACCAGTTCCTGCTGGGCAACCCGGAGATCTTGAGCGCCGAGGAAAAGAAGGGCCTGGGCCTGTTCATGGACAAGGGCTGCTCGGCCTGCCATGCGGGCGTGAACCTGGGCGGCGACGGGTACTACCCGTTCGGCGTCGTAGAGCGCCCCGGTGCCGACATCCTACCGCCCGAGGACAAGGGCCGCTTTGCCGTCACCCAGACGGCCGATGCGGAATACGTGTTCCGCGCCGCGCCGTTGCGCAACATCGCCTTGACCGCGCCCTACTTCCATTCCGGCAACGTGTGGGATCTGGAACAGGCCGTGGCAATCATGGGCACCAGCCAGCTTGGCGAGGACTTGAATCCTGACGAGGTGCGCTCCATCACGGCGTTCCTGCGTACTCTGACCGGCGAACGGCCGCGGGTTGATTATCCGCTGCTGCCCAACCGCACCAAGGAAACGCCGAAGCCTGCCGCGATGGTCGCGCAGTAGGTAGCGTCGAAAACAGAAAAGGGCCGGTCCAACGACCGGCCCTCTTTTTGTCGGCGCTGATTAATGGCTCATCAGCACCGGAACGGTCATATTGCGGAGCATGTGACGGGTTGCACCGCCGAGCACCAGTTCCCGAAGGCGGGACCGGCCGTAGGCGCCCATGACGATCAGGTCGATGTTTTCCTTTGCGGCCCGTGCCACCAGGGCTTCCCCAGCACTCATGCCATCGGAGTCCACGGCGTTGGCTTCTGCTTTGACGCCGTGGCGGGCCAGATGCAGGGCGATATCGGCCGAGGGCACCTCGCCATGGCCATCACGCCCGTTGCCGCCGCGCGGGTTAACGGCGATGACGTGAACGTTGTCGGCCTTCTTGAGCATGGGCAGGGCGTCATTGAGGGCGCGTGCCGCCTCTCGCGTGCCGTTCCAGGCCACCAGGACACGCTGCCCCACGGCCGTGAACTGCCCGGCGAACGGGACCAGCAGGACCGGCCGCCCGGCCTCAAGCACCAAATGGTCAAGCAGATCAGCCTGGCCCTCGGCCGTGCTGTCGTCCTTGGCATCCGTCTGGCCGGCAATCACCAGATCGGAATACTTGGCGTGCAGCAGGCATTGGTCAATCAGGACGCCCGATGTCTCGCGCCATTCCGTATTGACGCCGCAGTTCCGGGTCTTGGCATCGAAAACGGCGCGCGCCGCCGTGGCGGCTTCCTTGGCATAGCGCTTCTGGACGTCGGCAACTTCAGGGCCAAGTTGGCTCATGACAAACTGCGGCACATGCGGAACAGTACGCACGAACAGCGCCGTCAGGTGGGCGCCATGCTCCTTGGCGACATGAAGCGCGACATCCAGGCGCTGTGCACAACTCTTCGTGTTGTCGACAATAACCAGAATATCCTTGAAAGACATGGGGGCTTTCCTCCTAGTCGCCAGTTCGAGTCTGCCCAAACCCTTTGATTTGCCAAACCCAATTGAACAAAAACGATACCGCAGATGGCTGCGCCGCAACAGGGGGCAAAACCCCATCGTCCGTGTTCTTTCGCCGCGCCCCTTCCGCCGGCACGCCCCGGCCCCCACATGGTCATTAACAAGAACGCGATTGAAGCGCCCGGATACGCCCAAAAAGTTACCAGGAGATCCGATGTTCGGCATTACCCGTGCTCCAGCCCTCAACCGGCCGGGCCTTTCCTGGCTCAACGTGGACCAGCCGCTAAGCCTGGATGCCCTGCGCGGACGGATCGTCATCCTGGATTTCTGGACGTTCTGCTGCATCAATTGCCTGCATATGATCCCGACGTTGCGCCAGATCGAGGATGCCTATCCTGACGACGTCGCCGTCATTGGCGTCCATTCCCCCAAGTTCACCGCCGAACGCGACCCTGGGTCGGTGCGTCAAGCCATCGCCCGGCATGACATCCGCCATCCGGTCGTGCACGATCCGGGAATGATTCTGTGGGATGCGTACTGCGTGAAGGCTTGGCCGACGCTGGTGCTACTGTCTCCCCAAGGGCATGTCATCGGCCAGTTGTCGGGCGAACCTGACCAGGACCGCCTTCTGCAAGGCATAGGGGAGATGATTCGCTCGTTCCGGCGACGTGGAGAACTGACCCCTACCCCACTGCCATTAAAGCCCGTCGTCGCGGCCTCTGGAAAATTGAGGTTTCCGGGCAAGATCACGGCATTGCCGCGCAATCCGGCGGGGCCTTGGCGGACGGCGCGATGGGCCGTGGCCGATACCGGGCATCATCAGGTGGTGCTGCTGAGCGACGACGGCGAAGAACTCGGCCGCATCGGCAGCGGTGCCGCCGCGTTCACCGATGGTACTCCCGATGCCGCGGGGTTTCGCAATCCGCAGGGACTGGCCGCAACCGCCAATGCGCTTTATGTCGCCGATACCGGCAACCATTCCCTGCGACGCATCGACCGGGCACGCGGCACGGTTTCGACGGTGGCCGGAATGGGGCAGCGCGGGCTGACCTTGCACGGGGTAAGCGACGGCCGCGCCACGGCGCTGGCGTCCCCCTGGGATGTGGAGGTGGCAGGCGACACGATGATCGTTTTCGCCAATGCCGGCACCCACCAGATCGCCGCCTATGACCGCGACGGCGGAACTGTCCGCGCGCTGGCCGGAACCGGGGCCGAGGCCATTGTGGACGGCCCGGCGCTCTGCGCCGTCCTGGCCCAGCCGAGCGGCCTATGCATGGACGCAGCGGCCGGTATTCTCTACTTCATCGACAGCGAGACATCGGCCATCCGCCGCCTATCCTTGAACGGCCACCCGACCGTGGAAACACTAGTCGGGGCGGGGCTTTTTGAGTTCGGCGATGAGGATGGCGCCCTGGCCGACGCCCGGTTTCAGCATCCTCTGGGCCTGGCGTGCTTTGGGCCGGGGCTGGTGGTGGCCGACACTTACAATAGCCGCCTGCGCTTCATCGACCTCGCCCAGGGCACCGTGCACACCATCGCCGATCCGATCTTTGATTGCGGCAGCGGGGTCTGCCGCCATTTCCTCTCCGAGCCGTCCAGCGTGACCGTGGCCGGCCCCAACCGCCTTATGGTCAGCGATACCAACCACCATCGCATCCTTGAGTACCGCCTCGATACCGGCCGGGCGCAGACCTGGTTTGAATAAGCCATCCTTGCGTCGGCGGCGCTGGGGAGCGATAACGGTTGCCCGCGTTCTATGAGGCGTTCCATGCCCGATGATGCTCTGAAGCCGAATTCCACGGCCGCGCGCGATGTCGCTTGGCACCTGCACGGTTACACCAACGCCGCGCGTCACGAGGAGATCGGCCCGACCGTCGTGGTCGGCGGTCAGGGCGTGCGGGTGTTCGACGAGGACGGCCGCCCCTATATCGAAGCCATGGCCGGACTGTGGTGCACGGCACTCGGCTTTGACAACACCCGTTTGGCCGACGTGGCGGCCGACGCCATGCGGACCCTGCCGTTTTATCATACGTTCGGTGGCAAAACGCATCCGGCCGTGGTCGATCTGGCCGAAAAGCTGATCCAACTGGCCCCGGCCACACCGCATGGCCCGTTCTCCAAGGTGTTCTTCGCCGGCTCGGGGTCCGAGGCCAATGACACCGCGCTGAAGATCGTGCGCTACTACAACAACGCCCTCGGGCGGCCCGAAAAGAAGAAGGTCATTTCGCGCGACAAGGCCTATCACGGCGTGACCCTGGCCACCGCCGGGCTGACCGGGCTGCCAGTCAACCAGCGCGACTTCGACGTGCCGCTGCCCTTTATCCACCACACCGGCTGCCCCCATCACTATCGCTTTGGCGAACCCGGAGAAAGCCCCGAGCAGTTCGCCAGCCGCCGGGCGGAAGAACTGGAAAAACTCATCCTGGCCGAAGGCCCGGACACCGTTGCCGCCATGTTCGCCGAACCACTTATGGGGGCCGGTGGCGTCATCCTGCCGCCGCCCACCTACTTTGAAAAAATCCAGGCGGTACTGCGCAAGTACGACGTCCTGCTGATCGCCGACGAGGTGATCTGCGGCTTTGGGCGCACCGGAAACCGCTGGGGCAGCGAGACGTTCGGGATGCAGCCTGACATGCTGTCCTGCGCCAAGATGCTGTCGTCGGGATACCTTCCGATCTCCGCCCTGCTGATTTCCGAGCCGATCTATCAAGCGATCAAGGACAACGGCGGGCGTATCGGCACTTTCGGCCATGGCTATACCTATGGCGGCCACCCGGTGCCCGCCGCCGTGGCCTTGGAAACCTTGCGCATCTACGAGGAACGCGACATCCTGGGCCATGTCCGGGCGGTCACACCCCGCATGCAGGGCCACCTATGCAGGCTGGCCGCCCATCCTCTGGTTGGAGAGGCGCGCGGCATCGGTCTGATTGGCGCGCTGGAACTGGTGGCCGACAAGGCGACCAAGGCGCCATTCTCGCCTCCGGGCAGCATGGGCGCACGCGCCGTGGGCGTGTTGCAGTCCATCGGCGTGATTTCGCGCGCCATGGGCGACACCTTGGCCTTCGCCCCGCCGCTGGTGATCTCGGAGGCTGAAATCGACGAGTTGTTCGGACTGGTTGAACAGGCCCTGGATAGGGTTCTGGCCGAGGCCACAGCCGAAGGACTGATGAAAACACCGCAGTAATGCTGCACCGCACAGGCGCGAGCCGCTTGTACAGCACCACGTCGGGCATTAGGATTGTCTCATACAAGACAAAAAATTGCCTGGCACCCCCGCGCCAGGAAGCGAGGTCCGGGGAGGACGGGAGAGCAGGATGAATTACGAAGATTACTTCGCCAAACGGCTCGCCGATCTGCGTGACGACGGCAACTACCGGGTGTTCGCCGATTTGGAACGCCAAGTGGGCAGCTTCCCCAAGGCCAAGAACTACCGCAACGGCCGGGTCGAGGAAGTCACCATCTGGTGCAACAACGACTACCTCGGCATGGGGATGCATACCGACGTCCTGGACTCCATGAAGGACGCCCTGGACACCTGCGGCGCCGGGGCCGGCGGCACGCGCAATATCTCGGGCACCAACCATTACCATGTGCTGCTGGAGCAGGAACTGGCGTCCTGGCACAACAAGGACAGCGCGTTGCTGTTCACTTCGGGCTACGTCGCCAACATGACGACGCTGATGACCCTGGGCGCCAAGATCCCCGGCATGGTCCTGTTCTCCGATGCCAAGAACCACAACTCGATGATTGAGGGCGTGCGCCACTCCCGCGCCCCCAAGCACGTCTGGAAGCACAACGACTATGACGACCTGCACAAGCAGTTGTCCGAGTACGACCGTTCCGTGCCCAAGATGGTGGTGTTCGAGAGCGTCTATTCCATGGACGGCGATATCTCCCCCATTGAAAAGATCGTCGAGGTTGCCGAACACCACAACGCCATGACGTTCCTGGACGAAGTGCATGCAGTGGGCATGTACGGCGCAGAAGGGTCGGGGGTGGCCGAGCGTGACGGCGTGCGCGACCGCATCGACATCATCCAAGGTACTATGGGCAAGGCCATTGGCGTGATCGGCGGGTACATCGCCGCCTCGGCCAATCTGGTCGACTTCGTCCGCAGTTTCGGCAATGGGTTCATCTTCACCACGTCCCTGCCGCCATCGATTGCCGCCGGGGCGCTGACCAGCGTGCGCCACCTGCGCGCCCACCCGGAACTGCGCGACCTCCATCAGGAACGCGCCGCCACCCTCAAGCGCCGCTTCACCCAGTTGGGCATTCCGATCATCAATTCGGCGAGCCACATCGTGCCGGTCCTGGTCGGTGATGCCACCCTGTGCAAGCGCGCCAGTGACGAGTTGCTGGCCCGCCACGGCATCTACGTTCAGCCGATCAACTATCCCACCGTCGCCAAGGGCACCGAGCGCCTGCGCATTACCCCGACCCCCCTGCACACCGACGCCGACATGGACCACCTGTGCCATGCCTTCGTGGACGTGTGGAGCCGGCTCGGCATCCAAAAGGCCGTCGCGGCGGAATAATACCCCCAATGGCGAACCAGAGGCTTGTTGCGAGGCAGTCGCAATAAGCCTCTGGACGCGGTGCACAAATTGACCTATGTTGGGGGCACGTTAATCGACCCCCTGGAGGGCCGCCGCATGTTCGCCGACAAGACCCTGACCCCGCGCGAAGCCACCCGCCTGTGCGTATTGGGCACCATTGCTCAGGGGCCGATGCGCTATAGCGCGCTGGCCTCGGCCGTGCGCCACTTCATCGGGCGGCTGAGTGGTCCGTCCCTGGACCTCATGGGCAGTTCGGTCGAACTCATGCGCTACGAAGGCTTGGTCGAGCCGGTCGAAGGCGAAGCCGCCGACCAGAGCATGGAAGACGACAGCCTGCTGCGCATCACCGACGCCGGGCGCGAGGCGTTCCACGCCCTGATGACCGCCCCGGTCCGCCCGGCCAGCGACCTCTCCAAGCTGGTCACGGCCCTGAAGTTCCGCTTCCTGCACCTGCTGCCGCAGCGCGATCAGCAGGACCAGATCGACCTGCTGATCGACACCTCCGAAACGGGCCTCGCCCGCCTCACCGACCTGCGCCGCCACATGGAAGGCGAGGCCGGATACATGACCGCTTGGCTCGACGACGAAATCGCCCGCGCCGAAGCCCGCCTGACGTGGCTCGAAAACCTGCGCGCCAAGGCCGAAGGGTAAGGCAGGAAAGTCAAGGGAAGGGGATTTACCACAGAGGGCACAGAGGACACAGAGAGTGCGTGGCCGCTGCGCCGCAGGCGATAATCCCTTAGCTGGGCCTTATTGCGCTGCGCGCAGTCATCCGCAC
>JBAYSM010000176.1:0-7896 GCA_041676205.1 Rhodospirillaceae bacterium
AAACCCGCTTCGACGCCACCGTCAACAAGGCGCTGCGCAAGGCCATCAAGGCCGCCCGCAAGGCCCATGTGCCGGAAAACTACGTCCAGCGGACCATCCAGTTTGCCAAGCAGGGCGTGCTGGACATCGACTTCCCGGTCTATGACACCGACTGGGATTCCGAGGCGTACCTGACCGTTTCCGGCCAGAACTCCAACAACTCGGTGCGCGTCACCAACGCCTTCCTCCAGGCCGTGAAGGCTGACACCGACTGGCAGCTCAAGGCCCGCACCAACGGCAAGAGCACGTCGATCCGCGCCCGCGCCCTGTGGGAAAAGATCGGCGAGGCCGCCTGGGCCTGCGCCGACCCCGGCCTGCAGTTCGACACCACCATCAACGACTGGCACACCTGCCCCGAATCGGGCCGCATCAATGCGTCCAACCCGTGCTCGGAATACATGTTCCTGGACGACACGGCGTGCAATCTGGCGTCTCTGAACCTGATGACCTTCCGCCGGGCTGACGGCAGCTTCGATGTGGACGCCTTCAGCCACGCCGTGCGCCTGTGGACCATGGTGCTGGAAATCTCCGTCGTGATGGCGCAGTTCCCGTCCCAGAAGATTGCCGAGCTGTCCTACCAGTTCCGCACCCTGGGCCTGGGTTTCGCCAACATCGGCGGCCTGCTGATGGCCAACGGCCTGTCCTATGACAGCGACGAAGGCCGCGCCCTGTGCGGCGCCATTTCCGCCCTGATGACCGGCGTGTCCTATGCCACCTCGGCCGAAATGGCCGGGCAGCAGGGGGCCTTCCCCGGCTATGCCGACAACGCCAAGCACATGCTGCGCGTCATCCGCAACCACCGCCGCGCCGCCCACGGGCTGGCCGATGGTTACGAGGCGCTGGCCGTCAAGCCGGTGCCACTGGATGCCGCGTCCTGCCCCGATGCCCCGGTTGTCGAGGCCGCCCGCGCCGCGTGGGATCTGGCCCTGACGCTCGGCGAGCAGCATGGCTACCGCAACGCCCAGGTGTCCGTGGTCGCCCCCACCGGCACCATCGGGCTGGTCATGGACTGCGACACCACCGGCATCGAGCCCGACTTCGCCCTGGTCAAATTCAAGAAGCTGGCCGGCGGCGGGTACTTCAAGATCATCAACCGCATGGTCCCGCTGGCCCTGGAAACCCTCGGCTACCGGCCCGAGGAGCGCGAGGAGATCGTGCGCTACGCGGTCGGCCACGGCACCCTCAAGGGCGCGCCCGGCATCGACCACGACGCCCTGCGCGCCAAGGGCTTCGACGACGCCGCCCTGACCAAGATTGAAGCGGCGCTGGCCACCGCGTTCGACATCAAGTTCGTGTTCAACAAGTGGACGCTGGGCGAGGAATACTGCCGTCACGCCTTGGGCCTGACCAGCGAACAGCTTGACGACCTCAGCTTCGACATGTTGGCCACCTTGGGCTTTACCAAGGATCAGGTCGAGAAGGCCAACACCTACGTCTGCGGCGCCATGACGCTGGAAGGCGCGCCGTTCCTCAAGGCCGAGCATCTGGCGGTGTTCGACTGCGCCAGCCCGTGCGGCCGCATCGGCAAGCGGTCACTGTCGGTGGACAGCCACATCCGCATGATGGCCGCCGCCCAGCCGTTCATTTCCGGCGCAATCTCCAAGACCATCAACATGCCCAACTCGGCCACGGTCGAAGATTGCACGGCGGCCTATGAGCTGTCCTGGCGCCTGGGCATCAAGGCCAACGCGCTCTACCGCGACGGGTCCAAGCTGTCCCAGCCGCTCCAGGCGCAGCTTCTCGACGACGTGACGGACGAGGACGACGACGCTGCCGAGACGACCGTGCAGAAAGTCATCGAAGCCCCTGCCCCGCAGCGCGCCGCCATGATCGCCGAAAAGGCCGCGACCGCCTACAAGGCCACCCGCCGCCGCCTGCCCCACCGCCGCAAGGGCTACACCCAGAAGGCCGTGGTCGGCGGCCACAAGGTCTATCTGCGGACCGGCGAATACGAGGACGGCACGGTCGGCGAAATGTTCATCGACATGCACAAGGAAGGCGCCGCCTTCCGCTCGCTGATGAACAACTTCGCCATTTCGGTGTCCATTGGCCTGCAATACGGCGTGCCCCTGGAGGAGTTCGTGGAGGCCTTCACCTTCACCCGGTTCGAGCCGTCGGGCATGGTCGAGGGCAACGACGCCATCAAGATGGCGACCTCCATCCTTGACTACATCTTCCGCGAAGTGGCGGTATCCTACCTCGGCCGCAACGACCTCGCCCACGTAGTGCCCGAGGACGTCGCCCCCGACGCCCTGGGCGGCGGCCACGAAGAGGCCGACCTCGCGGAGTGGGGCGGCACGCAGCTTGAACGCACGGTGTCCAAGGGGTATCTGCGCAGCTCCGACCTGTCCAACCTGTACGTCCTGCGCGGCGGGTCCGAACAGGCGCACCGCGCCGCCCAGACCGCCGAACTGGCACGCCAAGCCACCACCGCCCTGTCCACCGGCACCGGCGGCACTGTCCACACCCACACCCACTTCGAGCGCGTCTCAATAGACGTGGACACAACCGCCAGCACCAGCGGCACCGACCGCAGCTCCCGCATCCGCGAAGCCCGCATGAAGGGGTACGAGGGCGATAGCTGCGGCGACTGTGGGAACTTCACCCTGGTCCGCAACGGGACGTGCATGAAGTGCGATACCTGCGGGAGCACGTCGGGCTGTAGTTGAGAGACGGGAGCTACTTGCTGACAGCCTTCACCGGCACTTCCGATCCGGAGGTGCCGGTGACGGTAATGCCGCGCACGTTCACGGCGACCTACACACTGTCCGAGGAGCTAAAGGCACGTCTGTTGAGCCAGCCGGATAACTCCTGACCCAACAACGGCAAGGCCCGATCTCGCCACTTTTACCAATCCAGAGGACTGGTTTCCGGAGGAACAGCGAGGACATCGATCTCCAGGCCCCCCATCAATTCCTGGGCGACACTCCCGAGGAAGAGCCGCTTGACCCTCGAAAGCCCACGGGTTCCCAGAACCAGAAGGTCAGGCTTGGCGTCCTCCACAGCCCCGGCGATGGCCTGCGCGGGTGGGCCGGCGACAAGCCTCACGCTACAGCGTACGCTCTCAAGTCCAAGCTCCTGGATGAAGCGCATGACCTCGTGGTGGGTGGGATTGGGGTCTTGGCCCGTTTCCTCGTCATCTCTTCCGCCGCTCGGTTCATGGGCGTGCACGAAGGTGACTTCGGCTCCATCGAGCAGACCGAGGGCATGTGCGCGGCAGGCGGCGTATGCCGAAGTCTCGGACAGGTCCGTGGCGATGAAGACCTTGCGCCAGGGCTGGCAGGTCTCCGAATTGGCCACCAGAACCGGGCGGCCCGACGTGCGGGTGACTCGTTCACTGGTGGTTCCGACGAAGGCATCGCGGAGGGTCTGGCGGCGATGAGCCCCCACCACGATCAGGTCGGCCTCACGCGCCAGGGCTTCCTCCACCAAAACCTGGAAAGCGTGACCGGAAACGACGGCGATCTCACAGCCCTCCGGCGTTCCGAACTCCGCCACCTGAGCCGTCAAATAGTCCTCGGCAGCATGCGTCTTGGCGCGTAAGCCGTATAGGAGCAGGTCGTCCTCTACCACATGCACGATACACAACCTTGCCCCGGCCGCCTCGGCCAGTCGCACTGCCCTCAGGACGGCCGGAATCGAACGCGCCGAGAGGTCTGAGGCGGCCAGGATGGACTTGAGCATGGCGTAAACCTTTCTGATCCTTTCTAACTTCCGTTATGCGAGCATGGCAGTGAAAGCCTGCGAAGAAAACCCCAGACAACGGGCGACCGGATGCCTCATTTTCGCTCACTTATTCTCGCTCTAGTCGCCACCCTGCGCGACCTGCTGCCAATCCTGCTGACGATCGGCATCTTTCAGGTGTTGGTGCTGGGGAGCATGCCTGAAGATCCGGTGAGCCTGCTTGGTGGTCTTGTCGCTGTGCTTCTGGGGCTGACTTTGCTGGTGCGGGGGCTGGAAATGAGCCTGTTTCCCATCGGCGAGGCCTTGGTCGATGCCATGGCACGGCATGGGCGTCCGGCTTGGCTGCTCGGCTTTGCCTTCGCGCTGGGATTCGGCAGTACCGTGGCCGAACCGGCGCTCGCTGCCGTCGCGTCCGAGGCAGCCACCGCGATGGTGGCCGATCCGGGGTTCCCTGCCACAGAGTCTCAACGCGCCGTCCTTGCCCTCCAGATCCGCTACGGCGTAGCGGTGGGGCTGGGGCTCGCGCTGATGCTGGGGGTCTGGCGCATCCTGAAAGGCTGGCCCCTGATCTGGTTGGTCTTGCCTGGATATGGTGTCGTGGCGCTCGTAGCGTTTTTCACAGACGCTCCTTTCGTCGCAGCGGCGCTTGACGCCGGCACGGCCGCAACCTCCGCCATCAACGTCCCCTTGATGTTGGCCCTTGGCGTTGGTCTTGCATCCGTCCTGCGCAGCCGCAGTCCGCTCGTCGACGGCTTCGGCATCGTCGTGCTTGCGAGCCTGGTGCCCATGCTGCTGTTTCTGGCAGCCGGCTTCCTCCTGGTTCCGGGAGGATGAAATGCTGGATTTAGTGCTGCGGGAAGCCATCCGCACCGCCGTTGATCTTGCCCCCATCCTGCTAATTCTGGGGTTCTTCTCGGTTCGTTTCCTGAGGCGGGATCAGGCGCTGCTGCGGAGCGTGCTGATCGGCACCGTGCATCTTGCAGCCGGGCTCACCCTGTTCCGCGTTGGACTTGACGGCACGCTCCTGCCGCTGACGGCGGATCTGGCAAAGGCGTTGGCGGGACGGGTCGTCGCGTCGCCTGACTGGCCGCACATGCTCGCCGTGGTGGCCTTTGCCGTCGCGATCGGCGCGACAGCCGCCCTCATCGAACCGACGATGGCGGCCACGGCCGACCGCGTGCGCGACATGACCGGCGGTGCCATCCGGCCAATGGCGCTACGCTTGGCCGTTGCGGCAGGTTTTGGACTGGGGCTCGGGCTCGCGGGCGTCCGTTTGGTGTTCGGGCTGTCGCTCGGCGTGATCCTTGTGCCCTTGGTGGCCGTGATGGCGCTGCTCGCCCTGCGCGCGCCTAAGCAATTGGTGCCTCTGGCGCTTGACAGTGGGGCGATTGCGACGTCTGTGGTTACAGTGCCGATGATTGCCGCCTTCAGCGTCACGGTCGCCGACACATTGCCCGGCCGTAGCGCTTTGACCGACGGGTTTGGAATGATCGTTCTTGCCATGGTCGGCTCGGCGGTATCGGTGCTGGCAGCAGCATATGTGGATGACCGCCTGCGCCGGCGGCGCCGGGGCATGACGGATAAGGGAGGTAATGGCCCATGAACTTCAAGATGATTATCGCTTTTGTACCGGATACGACGCTGGACGCGGTTCTCGATGCGGCACGCGCGGCTGGGGCGACCGGCTCCACGGTCATTACCTCGGCGCGGGGAGAGGGAATGAAGCCCGAGCGGAAGTTCTTGGGCCTTGATCTGGCATCACATCGCAACCTTGTCTTTTGGCTGGTCGAAGACCATGTAGCCTCCACGGTCTTGCGCGACATTTCTGCCGCCGGCCGGTTTGAAGATGAGCGCGGGGCAGGGATTGCCTGCCAGATCGACGTTGAGGCAGCCGTGGGAATGATGCGGCACGCCCAGGCCCTGAAGGGGCAGGACGAGGAAGAATAGAATTGACAGTGCCAAAGGACATTGATGACAAGAGCCAGATGCTCGGCCGCCGTTCGTACCCGAACTACTCCCCCGGCGGCCGAGTTACTTGATGGACATCATCTCGCTTGTCGGCATCGTCGCCGGCCTATTTATCGTCATATCCTTGAGCGAGCCGTTGGCCGATCGTCTGCGGCTACCTTATACCGTGGTTCTGGCCATTATTGGTGCCTTGATCGGCAGCGCGGCCATACTTTTCGTCAACGTCGGTCAGACCTTTCTGGAATTTAAATGGGTGGTGGAGTATTTCGACTTCACCACACGAGCAAATGTATTCCTCTATGTTCTTCTGCCGACCCTTATATTCCAGGTTTCTCTGGGTCTGAACCTGCGTCGGATGGCGGATGACTGGGTGCCGATCCTGGTCATGGCGGTGCTGGCGGTCATTGTGGCAACCTTTGTCATTGGCTTCGCCCTGACGCCGTTCACATCCCTGCCGCTTATGGCATGCTTGATGTTGGGGTCAATCGTCGCCACCACTGACCCCTCCGCAGTGGTTTCGATCTTCCGGAACATTGCCGCCCCCCAGCGGCTGTCCCGCATCGTCGAAGGCGAAAGCTTGCTAAATGATGCCGCAGCCATCGCATTGTTTGGCTTTTTCCTGACGTTCGTCATGATGGGGGTGCCGAACCCGACCCTGCGGGATGCGCTGGTCGATTTCCCGCTTCTGCTCATGGGCGGCATTGGAACGGGATGGGTCCTTGCCCGCCTCTGTCTGGCGCTGCTGGGCGTGATTGGCCGGTTCCCGCTGGCGCAGGTATCCCTCAGCGTGGCCCTTCCCTACGTGACCTATCTGGTTGCAGACCGACTCCTCGACGTGTCCGGCGTCATTGCGGTGGTGATGGCCGGGATGACCTTGAACTACCTTGGACCCGGGCGCCTGTCGCCGGGTAACTGGTCATACCTCCGAGACGTCTGGGACATTCTCGCCCATTGGGCAGGGGCGTTGATCTTTATCCTGGCTGCCCTGCTGGTGCCACGCTTGTTGGCTGACCTGCAATTGCGCGATGTTGCCCTGATCGGGGTGGTTATCGTTGCCGCCACGGCGGCGCGAATCTTCATGCTCTTTGCCGTTCTGCCCCTTCTCGCGGCCGTGCGCCTGTCGCCGCGCGTCGATCAATCCTATCGCATCGCCATCCTCTGGGGGGGCCTGCGCGGAGCCGTGACGCTGGCCCTGGCGCTTGCCGTGACAGAGAACCTGCGCGTTCCGGAGGATATCAAGCGAGAGGTGGGTATTCTGGCCACAGGCTTCACGCTGTTCACGCTTTTGGTGCAGGGAACAACGCTGCGCAAGATCATCTCGCTTCTGGGACTCGACAAGCTCTCGCCTCTTGATCGCGCGCTATCGAACCAGGTGATCGCCATCGCCTTGGAAAATGTGCGCGAGGAGGTGTCGAACACGACCAAGCGGCACGAACTGACCCACGAGATCGTGCGCTCGGAAGCCAAGCGTTTCGCCGAGCGGCTTGATGACGCCATGGGGAAGGCGGAAACGGTCGAGGACATCCCCGACCGTGATCGCATCACACTTGGCTTGGTCGCACTGGCAGGCCGTGAGCGGGACATGACCCTTGACGCCTTCCGCGAGCAGTTGATCTCCGGACGGCTGGCCGAACAAATGCTCTCGGACGCCGACCGCCTCATTGAGCGGACACGAGGCGGAGGGCGCGACGCATACCGGGCGGCCGGCCGCAAGAGCCTTGCGCGCGGACACTGGTATCGTCTCGCCTTCTATCTGCACAACCGCATGCGGCTATCGGGCTTGCTCGCGCGGCTGACCGCCGATCGCTTCGAGATCCTCCTGAACCAGCGTCTGGTCCTGCGTGACCTGCATGGATATATCGACGGCAAGATTCGTCGCATGCATGGCCGCCGGGTGGGAGACCTGCTGCACGAGTTGCTCAAGCGACGTGAAGATGAAACCCGCTCCGCGCTTGACGCGCTGCGTCTGCAATACCCCGGCTACGCGGAAGAGGTTGAGCGTCGCTTCATCCGCCGCACGTCCCTGCGACTGGAGGAGCGGGAATACGACATCCTTTATCAGGACGGCCTGATTGGGCGCGAATTGCACACGACGCTCAAGCAGGAATTGGCCGAAAAGCGGACCCGTGCCGAGGCTCGCCCGGCGCTGGATCTGGCCGTCCAGAAAACCATCCTGGTAAGCCAGTTCCCATTGTTCGGGGACAT
>JBAYSM010000177.1:0-7866 GCA_041676205.1 Rhodospirillaceae bacterium
ACAGAACCATCAGGGGTCCGGCCCCGGCGGCAGCGGGGGCTGGAGCGTTCATCGCGCCCCCGAAGCGGCGCCCGGCGATACCGGCGCGAACACCGCCGTTCCGCTCATTCCGGCGAGCAGCCCCTCAGGCCGCGTCTGAAATGCCCCCTTGAGAGCCACGGCTTGACTGACCGCATCAATGCGCGCCCCGATGGACCTGACGACGGCAGGGTGGGTTGTGCCCGTTTCGTCAACCATTACGCTGAGCACCGCCCCCTGACGCAGCCACGCAAGCCAAGCCGATGGGACGACCATTTCAAGTTCCAGGTCGCCATCGTCGAGGATGGATAGCAGCGGTGTTCCGGCTGAGACGCTCTCGAACGGTTGCACCAGACGTTCCACCACGCGGCCGTCAAACGGCGCCCGGATGGTGCAGCGTTCGACCATGCCGCGTTGCAGGGCCACACGCGCTGCGGTGCGCTTTGCCTCGGCTGCCGCCAGGGCAACATCGAGTTCGCCGGTGGACCGCAGGGCGGCCAGTTCCTTGCGGTTGGACAAGGTGGCGCGTGCCGCCTCGTCACCAGCCCGTTCCTCGGCCAGGGTCGCCTCGTGCAGATCGCAGGCGAAACGCACCAGCACATCGCCCTTGGCGAACCGTTCGCCATCCTTAAGCGGCATGTCGGCAATCCGCCCGGCCAAATCGGACGCCAGCGTCGCCTCCCGCTGTGGAGAAATCAGGACGCGCGCCTCAAGCGGCGCGTTGCCCTGTGGGGTTTGGGCTTGAACCGGCCGGGACGACAGCAGGACGAAAGGCATGGCCGTCGTAATGACGGCCATGCCCAGGGTCTTTAGCAACACGTCAGCAAAACGCATGAAGATGTCCAGAACAGGGGCCGACGGTTCATTACTGCCCCTTCGCCGCCGGTGCCAGGATATCCCCCAGCCCGGCCAGCAGGGCAAGTCCCGCACCCACCGGGTCGGTCGTCGGCGCGGCGCTCATCGAGGTCGCTTCCAGCGAGTCCTGTTCGTCGCGCGCACTGACTTGTTCGGGTTTGGCTCCAGCCGCCTGCGGGGCGAGGACAGGTACCACCGGCTCCGACGCCTCGGCGCGGAAGTCGAGGCGGCCATTCAGCCAGTTTAGCGACCGGGTTTCCAGGGCCTTGGCAAGCCCGGCGATATCGTGGCTGTCAACTTCGTCGGGCAACGGATCGGCGCCGATCGACAGGAACACGCGCCCCAGGGCCGAACGCACCCCGGAGAACGCCAGATCACGCCGCAGGTCGGACACCAAGGCGCGCAACTCGGCGCGGATTTCCTGAAGGTCGCCTTCGGCCCGCGTGCGGCCGGCATTACGGCTCTGCACCAGCAATTCGTTCTCGACCGTCGCCAGTTCGTCCGCCGTGGTGTACTCAGCCAGGGATTCCCGGTAGTCCAGCCACGACACATGCACTTGGCTCATGATCGCCATGGCCAGCGCCATGCGGCGGGTTTCGACCACGGCGGCCTGGGTTTCAGCCTCCTGAATACGATACGGGCCGCTGATGATGTCGAACAGGTTGCCGGTGATGGTCGCGCCCCAGTTCCACCACTCGCTGTTGTAAGCAAAGCTGTTGGAGGTGTACTCCCGGCCGCCGCTTAGTTCGATGCCCGGCAGTATCCGCAACATGGCGGCGTGCACTTCGTTCTGGCTGATGCGGTGCTGGTAGACTTCCTCGCGGATTTCCGGGCGATGGACCAGGGCCAGCCGCTCCAGGTCAGACGGCTGCAGGGCCAGATCCGGCACGCCGGCCTCACTGCCCATGCCCGCCAGTTCGAACGACCCGGACACCGGAAGGTTCATCAATGCGGCCAGCCGCGTCTTCGCCGTGGCCAGTTCACGCCGCAGCAAGGTCAACTGCCGCAGCACGTCGAGCAGATCACGGCGGTAGGTCAAAGCCTCCACCGGCGCCTGCAGGCGGCGCTCCTCGATTTCCCGCGCGCGGGACGCGGCCTCGGTCACTCGAACCAGCAGAGGATCGACGCGGGCCAGCAACTGATCGGCCGACAGTGCATTCCAATAGGCGTCGCGCACGTCCTGGATGATGTTCTGAACCACCTTGCGGCGGCGCTCTTCCATGATCATGCCGCGGTCGGCCTGCTGCTTGGCCCGGACGTAGCTCAGTCCGAAGTCCAGCACGTTCCAGGTCAGCGTCAGGTCCGCCGTGCGGACGTCGCGGTCCTGGGAGGTCGAGGATTCGAGGGATTGCCGACCAGTCAGGAGCGACCGGGAGTTGGAGCCGGTGAAGTTGTCCCGCCCGGCGTAGCCGGCGTTGGCGGTCAGGCGCGGCAGCATGTCGAGGTGGGCCGAGGTAAGCTGATCGGCAGCCAGGGCCTCTTCCATCAACTTCAGGCGATGGTCGAGGTTGTACTTGATGGCCCGCGCCATCGCCTCATGCAGGGAGATCGGGCCGCTGACCGGCTCCTGGTCCGCGAACATGCGCCCCAGATCGCCCTGGACGACCGTGGATACTTCATCCTGAGTCAGTCGCTGCGGCTCTATTGCGCAAGCGGTCAGCGCCAATGCGGATACCGCCCCCAAAAGTCCGACCGTCAAGCGGCGCCTTCCACCGTTCATCGCCGCAGTCTTGCCCGCCGTCATGGATTCCCCCAAGTTCGCCATCAGTAACAGCCCCTGATTACCTAATCCGCACTATAATAGTCATCCGGCACATTGCAAAGACGTGCTCGGATGCCGCGTCTCGTCAAGGCAGCGTCCCCGCCATCGAAGGACGCTGCCCCGCTTATCCTCTAGGCCGCCGCGCTGTGCTTAAGGCGCGCCAGTGCATCGGCCAGACGCTCTCCCTCAGCCGCTTTCGATCCTGCAACGGCCGCCAACTGCTGGGCAAAGCCCGGCCGCCCGACACTGGCGCTGCCCATGGTGGGGGGTGGCGCCTCTGCGACAGGGATCCGCACCGCCGTCGTGGAGGCCACCTCCATGTCGTGATCAACCAGACCGGAAGTGGCTGGTTCATCGGACAGGGAGTCCCGAGCACCCTCCGCCGGCTCGGTCGGGTTTGCGCCCGCCTCCTGCGGCGCGCCGCCTGCACCAGCGCCCAGGCCGTCGCCAAGACCGCCGCCAAAGCCACCACCCAGGCCGCTGCCCAGCCCGCCGCCCAGGCCACTGCCAAAGCCGCCGCCACTACCGCCGCCGGTCGTCAGCGTGCGGCCACCATAGAAGCCAGCCAGAGCGTTGGTATTCCCGGTCACGGCATTGCGGACAATGCTCAGTGTATCGATACCCGCAGACGGATCGTTGGCGTTGCTGCCGCTGGTCAGGCCGCCCGATTGCTGCATGGCTCCGCCGGTAGTGCCGTCACCTGCTCCGGGGCCGAAGTTGACGTTCGTGCTGCCCGGAGGCGCAAAGCCGTTCGGGGCTGCCGCTTCGCGGACCAGCCAGCCCGGAGGTGATGGGGGATTGGATGGCCGACCTTCTCGAGGGGGCGGGTCGGGCGTGAACACGGTGTCGCGGGGTTCTGTGACCAGCAGCGAGGCGCTGGTGGTCGTCGCCGAGAAGGCCGTTGTACCGCCGTTTGTGGTGGTGTCGACGGTGTCCCCTGGCGCACCCGAACTCTGGTCCCACGCGCGATAGGTGATGCTCGCTGTCTCGCTGCCCGCGGCCTCGGGAATGTAACGAACTTGCGCGGTGGAACCAAGCAGCAGGGCGGACGTTCCCGACACTGGGCCGATGGCCGTCCAGGTCACGCCATCCAACGACGACTGCCAGATACCGTTGCCGGACATCCCCGTCACCGCGATGCCCGACAAGGCGCCGCTATCGACGTCGGTGGAGTTCAGAAACGCCGAGACGGCCGTGGTGAAGGGGGCGCCCTCGGTGGTGGTTCCGAGTGACCCAGAGGTCCCGGCGACCGGCGCGTCGTTGACCGCCGTCACGACCTGCTGGAACTGGAGGGTGTTGGTGGAAAACGCCGTCCGCCCCCCATTGACCGAGGCATCGGCACGATCGCCTGCCGCGCCGGTGGACCTGTCCCAAGCCCGGTAGCTGAGGGTGGCGGTTTCGCCATTTTCGCCGTTGGGCGTAAAGCGAATCTTGTCCGTGCTGCCCAACAGCAAGGCCGCACCGTTGCTGACCGCGCCAATCGCCGTCCAGGTTGCTCCCCCGTCCAGGCTGTAGGCCCAGGTGCCGATGCCGGTAGAGGCCGTGATCGCAATGCCCGTCCCCGGACCATCTCCGTCGGTCATGGTCAGGAAGTCAGACACGGTGTAGGACACCGCCGCATCGTCTTCGGTGATGGTGGTGCCGGTGGTGTTGCCGCCGGTCAGGGACGGGGCGTCGTTGAGGTCGTTGACGGTCAGGCTGGCCGTTCCGGTGTTGGCCGAGAACGCCGTGGTGCCGCCGTTGGTGGTCACGTCAGCGGTCCCACCGGCCGTGCCTGCGGTCTGGTCCCAGGCGCGGAAGGCCAGGGTCGCCGTCTCGGCCGTCACGCCATCGGGCGTGTAGCGCACATGATCGGTCGAGCGCAGCAGGAGTGCGGTGGCCCCCGACACCGCCGGGAAGGCGGTCCAGGTGGTCCCGTCCAGCGAATACTCCCAGGTCCCGCCGCCCGTCGTGCCGGTCACGGCCAACCCGGACAGGGCCGACGTATCGACATCGCTGGTGCCGAGGAAGGTAGACACCACGGCCGACCGGGGGGTTTCAATGTCGGTGGCGGTCAAGGTCGGGGAGGTTGCGGTAACGATCGGCGCGTCGTTGACGCTGCTCACCGTCACCACAAAAGTATTGGTGTTGATCGAGAAGGCCGAGGTCCCGCCGGTGCCGCCCAGCGCCGCGATGTCCACCTTGGTCCGCTGCGTGCCCGCCGTCTGGTCCCACGCATGATAGGTGACAACAGCCGTTTCGCCATTCTTTCCGTCAGGAATATACTGCAATGCTGTGAGACTCGTGAGCAACAGGGCCTGCGACTCCGAAACCGTGCCGACGTTGCTCCAGACCCCTTCTCCGACATAGTACTGCCAGGTGCCGTTGCCGCTGACGGCCGTCACCGCGATGCTTTTCGCCGCGCCGGAATCAACGTCCGATGACAGAGTGTCGCCCGCCCCCCGCTTCTCATTGTCTTCATCGGTGGACCCCGATACCGATCCGCCGACCGGCAATGTCGGCGCGTCGTTCACGGCAGTGACCGTCAGGCTCGCCATCGCAGTGTTGGTCGAGAATGCCGTGATGCCGCCATTGGTGGTCGCATCGGCGGTGCCGCCTGCCGTGCCGGCGCTCTGGTCCCAGGCACGGTAGATCAGGGTGGCCGTTTCGGCGTTGGCGGCGTCCGGGGTGTAGCGGACCATGTCGGTGGAGCGCAACAACCGGGCCGTGCTGTCCGCCGCTCCGGTCAGGGCCAGCCATGTCGTCCCACCGTCCACCGAGTAGTGCCATGTGCCGTTGCCGGTCATGCCGGTTACGGCGATGCCAGTGGCCGCACCCGGATCGGGGTCGGTCACGCTGCCCAGGAAGTCCGACACCGTCATGGTCTTGGCGGTGTCTTCATCGGTCGAGCCCATGGACGGCGCGGTGACATCCAAGGTCGGCGCATCGTTGACGCCAACGATGGTGACAGAGGCAGTCTCGGCCGGGCCGGTGTAGTTGTTTACGTCGCGCGCCTGGACGGTGATGCTCCGCGTGGTCGCGGTTTCCGGGCCGTCCGAGGTGTTGTTGTACTGCAACTGGGCCACCAAAGCCTGATAGTCGGCGGCCGAAGCGGTCCCGCTGAGGGTGATGACCGTGGCGCTGGTGTATGTGATGGTGATACCAGAGACGATAACACCGCTGGACCGCCCGTTGAGGGTTATGGACTCCGCCCCACCGTTCTGCGGGTTGGTCAGGGTGATCACCACTTGGTTCAAGCTGTCGCCGTCGGGGTCGGCAATGGTGACGTCGGGCGCCACCAAGGCGGGGCCACCGCCTTCGGTGAAGGTCGCCGTGCTGCCGGTTCCAGCGCCGACGCCGTTGAGATCGACGATGGGCGCGGTGACGACGGCCACGGTGCCGGTGGCCTGTGTGGTGGCATCACCGTCGTTGATGGTCACGGTCAGGGTGCGCGCGCCAGTCGTCGCGCCTCCGGCATCAGAGGCGTTAGAGTACTGCACACCGCGCAGAACGGTCTGATAAACGCTGGCCGTGGCCGCACCAGACACCATTAGGGTCCGCGTCCCGGCATTATACGACACAGTCAGGCCGGCGCCCGTGGCCGCCAGGGCCGCCGTGGCGTCCAGGGCCAGACTCTCGGCCGCCCCGTCGGGCGTGGCATCGATGACGACCGTAAGGCTGGTTATCTGTTCCCCTGCATCAGCGTCCGCAAGCACGGCATCGGCTGCGGCAATGGCCGTAGGCGCGCCGCCAATGGCAAAGGTCGCCGCATTGTTGACACCGCCCGTCGCGCCATTGAGGTCCAGCGTCGGCGCGTCATTGACGTTGGTGACGGTCACGGCAACAACCGTGTCGGTGGTGTTGCCCGATGCGTCGGTGGCCCGCACGGTGATGTTGTGGCTCGCAGCCGCCTCGAAGTCGAGCAACGAGCCGTCCGCGACAGTGACGGCCCCGGTGGCGACATCGATGGCGAAGCGGCCACCGGCATTATCCTGAAGGCTGTAGCCGGTCGCCCCCGTGGACGACACCGTGCCCACGACAGTAGCATTAGCCGCCATCTCGGCGACCGAGAGCGTGCCGGTGACGGCTTCCGGTGCGACGTTGTCCACGGTTGCGTCGGACGTGTCGGCCACGGTCTTCGTATTTCCTGCATTGTCGGTGACGGTCACGCTGACATTGCGGTTGGTCACGCCGTTGAAGGCGCCAGCTACGATGGTGTAGGTCGCCGTCCAGGTGCCGCCGGAGTTGGTCATCGCCACCGCCGCACCGCCGCCGAACTGGCTGAAATCAACCGTCGCGCTGGCGACGTCGCTGATGTTGTCGCCACCAGCGGTATTGTTCCAGGTGGCGGTGACGGTATCGCCGATCTTGTACGCCCCACCGATTCCCATGCCGCCGCCAATGGAGATATTGCCATCGGTGGCGGTGGGCCAGACGTTGTCCACGGTGGCGTTGGTGGTATCGGCAGTGGTCGTCGTGTTCCCGGCGTTGTCAGTCGCGGTCACGCTGACGTTGCGGTTGGGCGCGTCGATGACCCCGGCAACAATCGTATAGGTCGCCGTCCAGGTACCTGACGAATTGGTCATGGCCACCGCCGACCCGCCGCCAAAGGCGCTGAAGTCTACGGTGACGCCGGCTATTGTATCGGCGTTGTTGTCGCCCGTGCCGGTGTTGTTCCAGGTGGCCGTGACGGTATCGCCGATCTTGAACGCGCCGCCCATTCCGCTACTGCCTGATATGGTGATGCGGCCATCGGTAACAGTCGGGGCTATGTTGTCCACCACGGCATTGGTGGTGTCGGCGGTGGTGGTCACGTTACCGGCGGTGTCCGTCGCGCTCACGCTGACATTGCGGCCGGTGGCGTCGATGGCCCCGGCGGTGATGGTATAGGTCGCCGTCCAGGTGCCGCCGGAGTTGGTCATGGCCACGGCCGCACCGCCGCCGAACTGGCTGAAATCAACCGTCGCGCTGGCGACGTCGCTGTTGTTGTCGCCTCCGGCGGTATTGTTCCAGGTGGCGGTGACGGTATCGCCGATCCTGTACGTCCCATCCGTTCCGTTGGCGCCGGAAATGCTGATTCTGCCGTCCGTGACGGTGGGCGCGGTGTTGTCCAGGGTATAGGTCTCACCGCCCGAGAAGCCGCCATCGCCCGCCCCGGAGGTCCCGACGCCACCCAGCGGCGCGCCCAAGGCGGCGGTGATCGAGTCATCGTCCACCAGAGTGAGGCCAACGGCGCCGGTGAAGGACGCAAG
>JBAYSM010000178.1:0-7747 GCA_041676205.1 Rhodospirillaceae bacterium
ACCGTCCGCGCGATGGACCCGACCATGCTGCCGGCTTCCGTTGCCGCGTGCGGTCTGGCTGGCTTTTCGGCCGGCAGGACCTCCTTCGTGGCATCCTGGGCGCGTGCGGCAAGGATTTCGTAGGCCGAATCGCGATCAACCGGCGTGTCATAGAGCCGTGCCACGGGGCTGTCCCGCATGGCGGCCTGACGTTCCGCATCGGTGATCGGTCCAAGCCGGCAGGCCGGCGGTCGGATCAGGGTGCGGGTCACGATGGCAGGAGCGCCCTTGCCATCGAGCAGGCTTACCAACGCCTCGCCCGTCTTCAGGTCCGTCACCGCATCCTCGGTGTCAAAGGCGGGATTGGCCCGGAAGCTGTCGGCGACGGCACGGATATTCCGGCGCTCTTTGGGCGTATAGGCCCGCAAGGCGTGCTGGATTCGGTTGCCCAACTGTCCCAGGACGTCGTCGGGGATGTCGCCCGGCGACTGCGTTACGAAGTACACACCCACGCCCTTGGACCGAATAAGGCGCGCAACCTGTGTCACCTTGTCGACAAGCGCGGGCGGTGCGTCCTTGAACAGCAGGTGGGCCTCGTCGAAGAAAAAGACCAGCTTCGGCAAGTCGGCGTCGCCCACTTCGGGAAGGTCTTCAAACAGTTCCGACAGCAGCCACAACAGGAAGGTGGCATAAAGCCGTGGCGCCTGGACCAGCTTTTCGGCCGCCAGAACGTTGACAAACCCCTTGCCGTTCACCGCCGTCCGCATGAGGTCACGGATATCGAGCGCCGGTTCGCCAAAGAAGTGGTCGCCCCCCTCGCCTTCGAGCGTCAGCAACCGCCGCTGGATGGCCCCAACCGACGCCGGTGCCACGTTGCCATAGCGGCGACCGATGTCGGCGGCATTGCGCGCGCAGTAGTCGAGCAGCGCCCGCAAATCTTTGAGGTCGAGGACCAGCATTCCCTCGTCGTCGGCCACCCGGAAGGCAATATTGAGAACCCCTTCCTGAGCCTCCGACAAGTCCAGCAGGCGGGACAGAAGCAGTGGGCCCATCTCCGAGATCGTCGTGCGGATCGGATGGCCTTTTTCACCGTGCAGATCCCAAAATATCACCGGGCTGCCGGCATACTCCGGCTCCGGCTGCCCGATGTCTTTAGCCCGCTGGGCCAAAAACGGCTTCGACTCGCCAGCAGCGGCGACGCCGGACAGATCGCCCTTCACGTCAGCGGCGAACACCGGCACTCCGGCGGCGGCAAACTCCTGCGCCAAAACCAGCAGCGTCACGGTCTTGCCCGTTCCGGTGGCCCCGGCGATCAGCCCATGCCGGTTTGCCTTGTTCAGAAGAAGATGCTGCACCCCGTCGGGAGCCGCACCAATCAAAATCTGTCCGCTCATGCCGTCACCGCCGCATCGCCCGATAGTTCCACGAGGATAACCTGCAAAGGCTGTGCGGCAAAGGCGGCTATTCGAGTGAGATCCTGCCCGGCACGATGTCGAACACCGGCGGCGGCGCGCCGTCCTGACCCCGAACAGCCACCGCCGCCAGATGCCCGGGCGCGGGCTGCCACTGCCGCAGGGTCCAGTCCGCAAGGCTGCCGGCCTCGGACGGCAGGGCCGTCAGGCGGGGCGGTTGGGGATGCACGGAGAACGTCTCGAAGCCCAGTTGCAGACCGCGGCCCACAGCCTTCGCGACGGCCTCCTTGAGGGTCCAGAGTTGGAGGAACGCAGGCTCGCGCGCCGCGTCGTCCAGCGCCATCAACCACGCGTATTCCTGTGGGGCAAAAAAACGTTGGGCAATGCTTATTTGCACCCGGCGGTCGAGGGGTTCCAGATCGATACCGACGGCACAGTTCCATGCGATGGCGCAGGCCACCATGCCGGTGGTGTGGCTGATATTGAAATCAAGACCCGGCACGCGCGGCCACTCCAGCACGGGCTTGCTGCCTTCGAGAGGAGCACCGAACACCAGATCGGCAGGCCCCCCGCCCCACGTCGCAGCCAACTCCGCCGCCAGTTCCTGGCGCAGCAAGCCGTGGGCGGCCTCGTATTCCAAGCGATTGACGGGAAAGGCAAAGCGGGCAGCGCGATCGCGCTCCTCATCAGTCAGAACGGCACGGCACCGATCCAGCGCGGCAGGCTCCAACGCGGTCAGATCCAATGTGCGTACGCGAACAATTCTCAGAGCACTCAAGGTTCCCCCTAATGGCCGAGCGGGGTGGAGCCGGTCTGCGGACAGTAGTGCACACCTCCGACGGCGACCAGAAGCATCCGGTCACGCCATGCGGGCCTATGATGAATTTTCCCCTGGAGGAGGGTCTGAGACAACTTCTGACGTATGAGGCCGCGGCCCCTACGCGGATATCTGCTTGGACATGGTGAAACGCATGTCCACGCCCTCGGGGAACAGAGGCCGGAGCCGGCGCTGGATCAAGCTGGTCATGGCGGTGTTGTCGCCCGGTGTTTCAAAGGCCGAAATGCTGTCCGGGCCAAACGCGACGTACTGACGGTGGCTCACGTCCCACAGGCCCCTCAGCAGCCACCCCGAACGGCGCAAATCCGGGCGAACGTAGCCCAGCGTGTAGTGAATGCCGTTGAAGGTCGTGCCTACCTCGCCGATAATCCAGCCGACCACCGCACCATGCTGGCGCAATACAAGGCTGAACAACGGATGACCGTGGTCTATGAATTCAGGAGTCCGAAACATTGGCTCGACAAGACCTTCACTTTCGAGGCGATGGATTGCGGCATCGTCCTCGGGGGTCTTGTCAAAGTATGGGGTGGTTGAATACCCTAGGGAATCCAATCTGGCAAACAACGGCGTCCAAGATTCGCGGGCCGCATGAACCCAGCGCGCCGGCCCCATGATCCGGGTTTCGAGCAGTTCCGGCGCGCTCCAGCCCCGCCCACGCATCAGGCCGAGATAAGCGTCGATGCCGCGCAGGCGGTTACTGTGAACGGCCATGATCTCGCATCCGCCGGCCGCTGCGACCAGTCCCTCGGCGGCGGCGAGCAAGGCAGACCCGATGCCTCCCCGGCGATGGTCCGGGGCCACGAACACCGACAGCAGCCGGTATCGCGGGCGGTCTTCATAGAATGGGAACACCAGCGCCGCACCGACTTCCCGACCGTTCACCCATGCCCCGATGACGCGGCACCGATGGCCCCCTGCCGCTGGCTCGCGCGCCAACAGCAGGGGGCGATAGCGGGCATACGTGAAGGGAGCAAATTCCGGAGCCGGAATCAACGTCTCATGGATGATCATCGTGCACGATGAAGTGGCTGCCGCGCTCCGATATTTGCGTTTTTAATCAAAGCTGATGCGACTGCCGGCGCCCATCTCTTTCACTGATGGCATCATCGGGACCCCTGCGGCGACCAATTCAAGCTCGCCATCGTTGAGTTCGTCGTCATTGACGGCCGCCTGAAGGAACCCAGCCGTATCGGTCAGAGCGGCGGCGATGTCCTCGGCGCTCACGCTCAAGTTGCGGCTGCGGGCTTCGGCAATGATGGCTTCGATGTTTGCCTGGGGGTCTTTAATCGCGGTCAACTTGGCATGCAAGGCATCATCGGAGCGCACGGAACGGTAGAAATCGATAAGATCGCTATTCATGTTTGTCTACTCCAGTAAAAAGCTCCGAAGCGGCCCTTGACCGTTTCTTCAGGCTTCCGGCACCAATTCCCCATCCTTGAAGTGCAGGCGGGTACGGCACATCGAACCAGCCGCGACCAACTCAAGTTCGTCGTCATTGAGTTCGTCGTCGTTGACGGCGGCCTTGAGGAAACCGCCGAAGTCGCTCAACGCGGCGGTGATGTCCTCGGCGCTCACGGCAAAATTCCGGGCGCGGGCTTCAGCCATGATCGCCTCAGCAGCTTCCTCCGGGTCTATTATGGCGGACAGTTTGGCACGCAGTGCATCGTCGCCACGCACGGCGCGATAGAACTCTATGAGGTCATTGCTCATTTATAATTCACTCGCACTTGGGTTACGGCGCTGTATTGGTTGTCAGGGTACGTCCGGCACATGATAAGGCAACGCTTAAATGTTATTCTTGTCTGCCCGTTCACTTGGCACCCGATCATTCCAGCAGCAACACCGCGGCAGCCAGCGCTATCAGCGCGGCCGCCACCCACGCGGTGCGGGGGCGGGCCAGGACAAGCAGGGAGTCCAACGGCTCAGGAGAGTTCAACTTCTCCAGCGCAGCCCGGCGAAAAATCTGGCGTTTCATCGTGTGGCGGCCTCTTTCATTGCCTCGACGCGGTGCAGCCGCCCGCCGTCCAGCCGGTACACCCGATCAGCCTGATCGATCACACGTTGGCTGTGGCTGACGATGACGCAGGCGGTGCCAAGAGCACGCAGCCGGTCGAGAATCAAGGCCAGCACATCCGCCTGTAAAGCCCCCAGGGCCTCGTCCAGAAACAGGATGCGCGGGCGCGTCAGGAAGGCGCGGGCCAGGCGGAGCTGCTGCACCTGGGCGGCCGAAAGATGATCGCCGCGCAGCAGGGTATGCATCCCCATCGGCAGCGCCTCGATGTCCTGGCGCAGGCAGGCGGCGTCAAGGGCCGACTCCACGGCCTGAAGGCTATGTGCCGCGTCACCGACGACGTGGTTGCGAAGGGTTGCCAGTGGCAATTCCTCGTCCTGGATGACGGCGTCCATCCATTGACGCAGGGCAAAGAGGTGATTGGGCGCAGGCGGTGCGCCGTCAATGAGCAGGCAACCGGCGGTGGGATGCTCCAGTCCGGCCAGCAGGCGCAGCAGCGTGGTCTTGCCGCCACCCGATGGCCCGGTCACGGCAACAATGTCTCCTGCGGCGATGTCCAGCGTCACGTTTTCGAACACCATGGCGTCCCGGCCAGGGTAAGCGAAGGCGGCATCGCGCAGACTCAGGGTGGTGAACGGCGGCGGGGTGGCGGTGTCGCCAGGACCGGCCTCGGGCGTCAGCAGGAGCAGCGGCCGGGCTTCGGCGGTGGTTGCGCGCGCGGCGGGCACAGCACTGACCGCACGCCCGACCGCCCAGGCACCGCCCATAACCCCTAAGACGGCAATCGTATCGGCTGACACGGCAACCGCCCCCACAGCCAAGCCGATTCGCATGCCTGCGCCCAAGTTCTCCAGGGCGAGGATGCGACGGGACAAAGAGCCTTGGCGGCGGCTCAGGGAAAGCCAGCGCTCCAGCATCCGGTCGCCAGCCCCCAAGGTGCGCAGCAGGGGCAAGGCCGTAATGGTCGTGCCGAGGCTCAGGTCGGCCTCCAGGTCTTGCCGTCGCAGGCTGCGGTCGAACCGGGACCGCAGCCAGGACAGGGTTCCGTCCACGCCTATGACAGCTCCGGCCGCCCCCATTGCCCAAGGGGACGGGGTGTGAAGAAGCGCGCCGACCATGCACGCAGCACCCGGAATGCCCCATAGGCCGACCGGCAGCCAAACGGCGGGCAGGCGGCGCAGGGCGGCAAGCGGCATGCCCAGGTCGAGGGGGTTCATGGTGCGGAAGATCGACGACGGCAGGCGCAGGACGCGTGACCACAGACCCTCGTGCAGGAGGGTTGCCATCCGCGCCCGCGCCCGCAGCCCCCACAGCGCGCCGCTGCACAGGCTGGCGGTCACGGCGAGGATGGCAGCGGCGGCCACGCCCGGCCGATCATCCCCAATCAACGGCCAGATCACCGCCCCTGTCACCAGAAGCAGCAATGCGGTGCCAAGTGCCGGGGCGCCGGCGCGAACGGCGGCGTGGGCGGCCTGTCCTGCGGTGGTCCAATCGGCCCCAGCGCCGGGGACCACGGCGAAAGCATCGGTGTCCAGAGTTGCGGCCACGCCAGCATTCAGGGGGCGGGGTGGAAAGCCCAGTTCGTGAACCGACGCCCTGCAGAATAGGCTGCCCGGAAGGACCACGGCGGCGCGGGACGTGGCGCGGCACTGAACGATCAGTGGCTCGGCCACGTCCTGCCACCATGCCCGCTCGCGCGGTCGGACGCGGCGCAGGGTCAGGCCCATGGCGTGGGACAGTGCCCGGATCGACCGGGGGCCTTCGGGCACCTCCCGCGGCGGCAACCCGTGCCACCGGGCGGCCAAGTCGAGGGCGTGGGCCGCTGCCGGCAGGTCCTCCACCGGCGGCTCGGGGCTTGGCGGAGGCCTGCCAGCGCCGTCAAGCGGCGCAGAGGGCGGTAAGGCCTCGGCGGGACTCCACGGCCGGAGGCTGCCGTTCTCCAAAAGCAGAGCCTCGTCGCAGGCGGCCAGACTTTCGGCCCGCTGGGTAATCAGCAGCACGGCCCGTCGGGCGGCGCGGAGGCGGTTCAGGACGTCAAGCTCCAGCACTGGGTCCAGGCTGTCCAGGGTCTCGTCCAGAACCACCACCGCCGGATCGCGGGCCAGGGCGCAGGCCAGCGCCAGCCGCCGCCGCTCGCCACCGCTGAAGTTGGCGCCATGGGGGGCAACGACGGCGTCCAAGCCCCCGCGCGGAGCGACGATCTCCCAGGCCGCCGCCTCGCGCAGCGCAGCGACAAGGGTTGCGTCGTCCAGACCGGGATCGAACAGGGTCAGCGCGTCGCGCACGGTGCCCGCCGGGAATACGCCCTGAGCCGTCACCAGGGCGATGCGCTCCGGCCCCGATACGGTCCCGCTCCAGGGCGCGTCCAGGCCGCACAGCAGACGGGCAAGGGTGCTCTTGCCGGTGCTGGCGCCGTGACTGGACAGCCCAATGCGTGCGCCGATCGGGAGGTGGAGATTGACCCCGGATAGTAACGGCGCGCTATACCCGAACGTCAGGGCGGTCGCGGTCAGGGTGTCGGCGCTGTGGCGGGTTGGCGGGGGTTCCGGCGGGGCACCCAAAAGGTCATGGGCCGCCCGCACCGTATTGGCTGTTGAACTCAGGCGCTCGGCGACCGAGGGCAGGCGCAGCAGCGGCACGAAGGCCAGCACAGCCAGTCCGGCAGCGGCATGATCAGGCGCGAGTGCGAGCAGCCCGCCCAAGCCGGCCACCGGAGCAAGATGCGCCCAGACGACGGAGGCTCCTGCCTTCTGGCTAAGGCTGATGTGGCGGGCGTGGCGTCCGGCCATCCGGGCCAGGGCATCGCGGTGGCGCCCGGCGAACTTCAGGATATCGAGGTTGGCCAACTCGCCCAAGACCATGCCCTGAGCCTCGTCGGAGTCCAGACGAGCCTTGCGCAAGGGCGACGTCCGTCCGCCGTGAGTTTGCACGATGACCGCCAGCACGACAGCCCACCCGAGGAGGGTGGCGAGACCATACAGGGGCGCCAGGGCAACCAGCAGACAGAGCGGCAGCAGTGCTCCTGCCACGTCCAGGACAGCGGCTCCGGCTCGCCCGCACAGAATCGTTGCCAGCGCCGAAAAGCTGCCGAGGGTGGCCTTAACGACTCCATGGCTCCGCGAACCCAGGTAACGGGTCCCCTGATCCCGCAGGGCGCCCAGCAAGTCGGCGGTGCCCGCGCGGTCCAAGTGGCGCGCCGCCCGGTTCAGGGCGATGAAGCGCCCTCCCCATCCGGCGACGGCGAGAGCCAGCCCTGCCCCCGTATGGCCCATGAATACCGCGGACAGTCCGCCCCAGATCGCTGCGGTGGCGGCAAGGGCCGTGGCGGCGGCGACGGGGATGCGCTGTGCTTGACGCCAGAGCAAGGCGGTGGGCGAGAAAGGACGGCCGCCTGGGCTGAAGGCCGGGCCGGGGCGCAGGACGCAAGCGATTCCGGTGAAACGGACGTCGAATTCCGTGCGGTCCAGGACCTGTGGGCCGCAGGCCGGGTCGTTGACGCGCACCACG
>JBAYSM010000179.1:0-7733 GCA_041676205.1 Rhodospirillaceae bacterium
CAACGCCCCGTTCTGCACCACATACAGCGTCAGCGCGCTTTCGATCTTGTCCAGGTTCTTGGCCGTCTTATCCAGCGCCTGCTTTCCCAGCCATGCCGAGGTGGCCATGATGGCGCCCGAGGCCAGCAGGCCGAAGATGGCGACCGCGATGGACATTTCAATCAGCGTGAAGCCGCCCTGGCGGCGGGCCGGGCGGGTGCAGGCTTGGTTTCTGGTAAACGCCATGGTCCCCCCCCTGGCTGACGGATGGCTGATCTTACCGCGTCGGCCTTAGGGAAGTGTTACCCCGCGCCGCGCCGTGGCCTAATCCTTTTTTGTACCAGGGACGCCGCGCCGATACCACCGGCCGTAAGTTCTATATGGGTATGGGGGAGGGCGGTCAGTCCGCCGCGCCGGCCGCCTCCAGCGTGCGGACGACGGCGCGGGAGCGGCCTTCGCGTGCCCAGGACAGGGGGCCTCGGCCGGTATAGTCGGTGGCCTTGGGGTCGGCTCCGGCGGCCAGCAGCAGTTCGACGATCTTGCCGTGGCCTTCCTTGGCGGCGCGCATCAGGGCGGTGACGCCCTGGTTGTTCTGGAGGTTGGGGCGCGCTCCGGCGGCCAGCAGGCGGGCCGTCATGTCGGCGTGGCCGCGATCGGCCGTCCACATCAGCGCGGTGTTGCCGAACGGGTCCAGTTCATCCACCCGCGCCCGGTTGTCGAGCAACAGGTCCATCCCCGTGCCAAGCCCGTTGCGGGCGGCCAGGATGATGAGCGGCTGGCGGTTGGTGTCGCGGCTGTTGGGGTCGGTCCCGGACAGCAACATGCGGCGCAAGGTGTCGTTGTCGCCGTTGATGAGCGCCGTGGCGATGGGCGACTCCAGCGGCAGGGCCATCTGCGCGACCGCCGGGGCCGCCCACAGCAGGGCAACGGCGGACAACGCGCCGGACATGAAACGGCGGCGGCTGAGATCCTGCGGCATGGCGGTATTCCCCCTGTTCCTTGGTTACTCGACGCCCATCAGGCTGCGGGCGAAGTCCTGGGCCTTGAACGGGTGCAAATCCTCGGCTGTTTCGCCCACCCCCACGTAGTGCACCGGCAGTCCGAATTCCTCGGCCAGGGCGACCACGACGCCGCCCTTGGCGGTGCCGTCCAGCTTGGTCATGACCAGCCCCGTCACCTCGATCATCTCGCCGAACACCTTGACCTGCTGGTGGGCGTTCTGGCCGACCGTGGCGTCGAGGACCAACAGCGTGGTGTGCGGCGCCGCCGGGTCGATCTTTTGCAGCACGCGGCGGATCTTGGACAGTTCGTCCATGAGGGCGGCCTTGTTGTGCAGCCGTCCGGCGGTATCGACCAGCAGCACGTCGTCGGCGCGCTTGCGGGCCTCGGAATAGGCGTCAAAGACAAGGCCCGCCGCATCGGCCCCGGCATCGCGCGACACAACAGGGCAGCCGGTGCGCTCGCCCCATACCTTGAGCTGTTCGACGGCGGCGGCGCGGAAGGTATCCCCGGCGGCCAGCGACACGCGAAGGCCGTCGCGGCGGAAATGGTGGGCCATCTTGCCGATGGTGGTGGTCTTGCCCGCGCCATTGACGCCGACCACCAGCACCACATGGGGCTTGTTGGCCGGGTTGATCTCCAGCGGACGGGCCACGGGGTCGAGGATGGCGGCGGCCTCCTCGGCCAGGGCGGCGCGCACTTCGTCGGCCGTGACATCCTTGCCGAACCGCGTCTTGGCGAGTGATTGGGTCAGGCGGTGGGCGGTCTTGACGCCCAGGTCGGCGCTAATCAGCAGGTCTTCCAGATCCTCCAGCGCGTCATCGTCCAGGCGGCGCTTGACGAACAGGTCGGTGATGCCCTGCGACAGCTTGGACGAGGTGCGGGCCAAACCCTGGCGCAGACGCTGGAACCACGACAGCTTTTCCGCCTGGGGGGCGGGTTCGGGAAGGGGTTCGGGTTCCGGTTCCGGCTCAGGTTCCGGTTCCGGCTCCGGCTCCGGCTCCGGCTCGGGGACAAGTTCCTCAACCTCCGGCTCCGGCACGGGTGCGGCGGGGGCTTCGCCACGGCCGAACAGACGGCCGAAGAACCCGGCCTTCTTGGGCTGCGGAGTGTCGGGGGAGTCGGTCATGCGCTTACGGTTCCCAAAAGCTCTGTCTCCGTCGCGCCGGTGATGCGCGCCGCCAGAATGGACCCCGGTTCGGCTGCCCCGTCAAGCCTGACGGGCACATAGTGTTCGCACTGGCCGCCGGTTTCGCTCTCGACCAGCACGCTCGCGGTGCCGCCGACCCGGCTGCGCAGCCAGGATGCCAGGGCCTCGGCCCCCTTGGCGCGCAGGCGGGCGGCGCGCTCCTTGACCACGTCGCCGGGCAGGCCGGGGATGCGGGCGGCGGGGGTGCCAGGGCGCGACGAATAGGGGAACACATGCAGGTGGGTCAGCCCCGCCTCGTCCACCAGGGCGAGGGTGTTGGCGAACATCTCCTCCGTCTCGGTCGGGAACCCGGCGATGAAGTCGGCCCCGAACACCGCGTCGGGACGGCGGCGGCGGATTTCTGCGGTCTGGGCGATGACGTCGGCGCGCAGGTGGCGGCGCTTCATGCGCTTGAGGATCATGTCGTCGCCAGCCTGGACCGACAGGTGAATGTGCGGCATCAGGCGCGGCTCCCGCCCGATCAGGTCGAGCAGGTCGGGATCGATCTCCACCGGGTCCAGGCTGGTCAGGCGCAGGCGCGGCAGCTCGGGCACCAGTTGCAGCAGGCGGCGGACCATCTGCCCCAGCGGCGGGGCGCCCGGCAGGTCGGCGCCATAGGCCGTGATGTCCACGCCGGTCAGCACGATCTCGCGGTAGCCGTTGTCCACCAGGGCGCGCACCTGCTCGACAATCGGCCCGATGGCGACCGAGCGCGACGGCCCACGGGCATAGGGAATGATGCAGAACGTGCAGCGGTGATCGCACCCCTGCTGGACCTGCACGAAGGCCCGCGCCCGGCCCTCGAACCCGCCGACCAGATGGTCCGCCGTCTCGCGCACGGTCATGATGTCGGCGACCAGCAGCGGATCGTCCTGACGCCACGCCTCGGCGGTCAGCTTTTCGGCGTTGCCGAGTACACGATCCACCTCGGGCATGGCGGCCCAGCGGTCGGGGTCGATCTGGGCGGCGCATCCGGTCACGATGATGCGCGCTGTGGGATTGTCGCGGCGCAGGCGGCGGATGGACTGGCGGGCTTGCCGCTCGGCTTCCTTGGTGACGGCGCAGGTGTTGATGATGACCGCATCGTCCAGCCCGGCGGCGCGGGCGTGGTCGCGCATCACCTCGGACTCATAGGTGTTCATGCGGCAGCCGAAGGTGACGAGCTTGGGGGCGGTCATGTCAGCAGGCTTTCATGGAGGGTGCCCGTGAAGCTGGTGGCGACCGGGCCGGTCATCAAGACGTGACCGTCGCTCTCGCGCCATTCGATGGTCAGCGGCCCGCCGTCCAGCATCACCTCGGCCCGCCGCTCGGACAGGCCCCGGCGCACGGCGGCGACGAGCACCGCGCAGGCCCCCGAGCCACAGGCCTTGGTGATGCCCGCCGCGCGTTCCCACACCCGCATGCGCAGCCGGTCGCGGGCCAGCACCTGCACGGCCTCGACATTGGTGCGGGCCGGGAACAGGGGGTGGCATTCGATCTGCGGGCCGACGTCCTCCAGCGGCACGGCGGCCACGTCGGCGACAAAGAACACCGCGTGCGGATTGCCCATGGACACGGCCACGCCGTCGAGGAGCGGGCCAACGCTCAGGCCCAGGTGGGCGGTGTCGCGCGGCTCGGCCAGCGGGATGGCGTCCCACTCCAGGCGGGCCGGTCCCATGTCCACGGTGACGAGGCCGTTGGGGGCACGGGTGGCGGGGAGCAGGCCGGAAATCGTTTCCACGACTGCCGAGTTTGTGTTGCGCTCGGCCATCAGCAGGTGGGCCACGCAGCGCGTCGCGTTGCCGCACGCCCCGGCCTCGGACCCATCGGGATTGCGGATGCCCATGAACGCCGTGGCGCCGGGGGTGCGCGGCGGCTCGATGGTGATGAACTGGTCGCAGCCCACGCCCTCGCGCCGGTCGGCAATGCGCGCCACTTGTTCGGGAGTAAACCCCGCACCGCCATCGCGCAGGTCGATGACGACGAAATCATTGCCGAGGCCGTGCATCTTGCGGAAAGCGGTCATGGGTTGGGTGCCTTGAAAAGGGGGTGAACCACAGAGGACACAGAGGTCACAGAGAAGGTTCAGGCGGTTGAAATTCCGAAGAAATAACTTCAGATTTTCGCGCGCTATGCGCGCAGTAGGACAAGTTCCTGCCGCTCCATCACGAACGCTCCCTCTCTCTGTGTTCTCTGTGTCCTCTGTGGTGAATTCATTTTTACTCCCACCCCCAGAATGCCGAAACGCCCACGGGTTTCCCCGCGGGCGCTGTGGGTTCGGCGCGGGCGGCGGGTTAGGCGGCGCGCAGGAGTTTTTCGAGCTTGGCGGTGGCGGCCTCGGTCTCGATCATCTCCACGGCGGCCAGTTCGCAGCTCAGGCGTTCCAGGGCCTGTTCATAGATCTGGCGTTCGGAGTACGACTGTTCCGGCTGGGTGATCGAACGGTGCAGGTCGCGCACCACCTCGGCGATGGACACCGGATCGCCCGAATTGATCTTGGCCTCGTACTCCTGCGCCCGGCGGCTCCACATGGCGCGCTTGGTACGGGCGCGGCCCTTGAGGGTGGTCAGGGCGCTGTCCATGACCTTCTTGGTGGACAGCTTGCGCAGCCCGGAATTCTTGGCCTTCGTCACCGGAACGCGCAGCGTCATGCGCTCGCGCTCGAAGCTGATGACGAACAGTTCAAGTTCCATGCCGCCGATCGTCTGCTTTTCGATCTCCAGAACCTTGCCCACGCCGTGCGCGGGGTAGACGACGAAATCGCCAGCCAGAAAAGTCATGTTGGACATTTTTTCTCTTTCTTTCTCTGCCGTCGTACTGCGCCTGTACCGCGGCATAGGGGGCATAGACCCCGAAACCGCGCGACCATCATCGCGACCGGAAAGCGCCAAGCCGGTCACGGCACCATGTCCATGCCTTACGCCAGCCATGGGGACTGGGCGGCAACAGCCCTTCCGGCGGGGCCGGGCGGGGTATTCGTGGCGGCTCGTCACGGCCGGACGAACGCTCTCGACAACACGGGCGCCAACGGCGCGATACCTCGGCACCACCGGCCCGTGTTGGGGCAGAAGTCCTGGCTGTGAAACCCACAGAAGACAATCCCGCCAGGCAGCAGTCTGGCGGATGTCAATTCATTACCACAAACGGGGTAGCAAGTCAGGTAAAAAAAGCGTCAAACTCGCTGCCGAACCTACGCTCACCCGGCTGCACCCCGCAAGAATCCTAGAGACTGGGGCGTTCGCGCATGCAAAACGGCGCGCCCCGGCCCACAGGCCACATAGACGCGCCGCTAGTGTTATTCAAGCCCCCCGAACGGCGTAGACCCAGCCATTTCGCGGAGTCGGTGGGACGTTCAGCCTTCGCCGGGCTTGTCACTCAGCAGTTCGGCCTTGCCGGGCTTGTTTTGCCATTCATCGGCGTCGGGCAAGGCGTCTTTCTTGCGCGTGATGTTCGGCCACTTCTGGGAAAAGTCCCGGTTCATGCCGACCCACTTTTCGGAAATCGCTTCGGAATCCGGGAAGATCGCCTCGGCCGGGCACTCGGGTTCGCACACCCCGCAGTCGATGCATTCGTCGGGATTGATGACGAGCATGTTCTCGCCCTCGTAGAAGCAGTCCACGGGGCAGACCTCGACGCAGTCGGTGTACTTGCACTTGATGCAGTTTTCGGTAACGACGTAGGTCATCGCTTTCACGCTCTCCGATAAACGAATTCACTCAGGACAGGTCGAGCCGGTCGAGGGCGCGCTTGCGGGCCGCGCCGCTGTCCTGATCCTCGACATACAACAGGCCGGCAAGGCGGCGCATGAGGTTGCTTTCGTAGTCATGCAGCTCGCCGTCGGCGTACACTACTTCCCAGAGCATTTCCATCAGTTCGATGCGTTCTTCATAGGTGAACTCATCCTTGACGGTGCGGGCATGGCCATAAAGTTCGGTGGACCGATGCGCTTCGGTCAGGGCGCGATCGAGCAGCGCGGTGGTGGCGGTGGCATCCAGGCCGAACCGCGTGCCCAGCAGGTGTTCGATGCTGGTCCGCTCGTCGTCGCCCAGCGACCCATCCATCAGCCCGGCCTCGGCCAGCAGCACGGCACAGGCAAAGCGCGCGGCGTCACCTTCGGACGCGCCCGCCATGTCCGGGGCGCTGTTGAACAGAAATGACTTGAGCTTTGCGAGCATAAGGATTTCCGCTGAAGGCAGTGTATTGTACCGGCGTACTGGGTCTTTGCCTGCAATGTAGTGAGGAAACCGCCCGATGACCAGCCCCAACACGCCTCCGCAGGCCCGCCATGCACCGGCCACAGAGCGCAACCGGGCGCCCATCCTCGACGTCCTGCGGCGGGTATTGCCGCCGCGTGGGCTGGTGCTGGAGATTGCCTCGGGCACCGGGCAGCACGCGGTGGCCTTTGCCCAAGCCCTTCCCGGCGTGGCGTGGCAGCCGACCGACGCAGACCCGGACTCCCTGACCAGCATCCGTGCCTGGGCGGATGATGCGGCGCTGCCCAATCTGGCGCAGCCCTTGCCGCTCGACGCCCTGCGCGCCGAGTCGTGGCCGGTGGCGCGGGCCGATGCGGTGGTGTGCATCAATATGATCCACATCGCGCCGTGGCAGGCCTGCCTGGGCTTGATGCGCGGCACGGGAACGGTGCTCGCGGCGGGCGGCGTGCTGGTGCTTTATGGCCCCTATCGCCGGGAGGGGCGCCACACCGCGCCGTCGAACGCCGCGTTCGAGGACTGGCTGAAGGCGCAAGACCCCCGCTTTGGGGTGCGCGACCTGGAGGCGGTGACCGAGGAAGCCGCGCGCCATGGCCTGACCCTGTCCGAGACCGTGCCGATGCCGGCCAACAACTTCACCGTGGTCTTTCGCAAGACCTGATCGCACAAAAAATCCGTGGCCAGGGCAATCCCCGGCCACGGACTCTCTGAACGACCGGCCTTGTTAGCCCCGCTTGGGGACCATCAGGGTGGCTTCGCCGTCGATCACCACCTTGTCGCCGACCAGCGCCTGGGTGCGGAAGGTGATGAAGCCCTTGTCGTCGGCCTTGCCGGTGCATTCCACGCGCGCGACCACAGTGTCGCCGACCTTGACCGGCGCCTTGAACTTCAGGCTCTGGCCGACGTAGATGCAGCCCGGCCCCGGCAGCTTGGTGCCGAACACGGCGGAAATCAGGCCCGCCGACAGCATGCCATGGGCGATGCGGCCCTTGAACATGGTGGTCTTGGCGTATTCGTCGTTGACGTGCACCGGGTTGGTGTCGCCCGACACGCCGGCAAACATCAGGATGTCGGCTTCGGTAATCGTCTTGCCGAAGGTGGCGGTCATGCCTTCGGTGATGTCTTCGTAGTAGTGGGTGACCGGGTTGTCCAAGACGCTCATGAAATGACTCCAGGGATGGCCGCAGAATTTGTGCAGCGCAGTATAACGATGCGCGGCCATTTCGCGCAAGGTGCCGCCCTGTTACAAATGGATTTCAACACCCCCGCCCCCCACCCCGCCTAGGAGGCTTCATGCGCCGCGTCCAATCCGCCGTTCTGCTCGCCCTGCTGGTTGCCGCCTGCACGCCCGCCCGCGCCCCGTGGACCGCGCCGGG
>JBAYSM010000180.1:0-7701 GCA_041676205.1 Rhodospirillaceae bacterium
GATCTTCCGGCCATATGGGGCGAGGAACGGCGGCTCAAGCAGGTGCTCATCAATCTGCTCGGTAACGCCATCAAGTTCACCCCGCCGGGCGGCCGGGTCGCCCTGATGGCGTATCGCACCGAGGAAAACGGCCTCATCATCGAGGTTGCCGACAGCGGCATCGGCATGAAGTCCGAGGACATTCCCGTTGCGCTCAAGCCGTTTCTACAGATCGACAGCCGTCTAGCCCGGCGCTACGAGGGCACTGGCTTGGGTCTGCCGCTGACCAAGGCGTTCGTGGAACTGCACGGCGGAACGATGGCCATCACCAGCGCGCTTGGCAAAGGGACCACCGTGACACTCAGTTTCCCGCCGTGCGTCCTGCGCGAGAATGTTGCCAAATCGTAATGAACTTCCTACGATCGTAGGTGCGGCGCCGTCAGGTCCAGCAGCGGTCCCTTGGGCACGATGCCTGTCGGGTTGATGGTGCGGTGGCTGCCGTAATAGTGGGTCTTGATGTGGTCGAAGTTGACCGTCTCGGCCACGCCCGGCACCTGATACAGCTCGCGCACATAGCCCGGCAGGTGACGGTAGTCCACGATCCGGCGGGCGTTGCACTTGAAGTGCCCGTAATAGACCGCATCGAACCGGATGAGCGTGGTAAACAGGCGCCAATCGGCTTCGGTCATGCGGTCCCCGGCCAGATAGCGGCGCTGGCTGAGCAGGTCGTCCAGCCAGTCGAGGCTTTCGAACAGCGCGTCGAAGGCTTCCTCATAGGCCGCCTGGGTGGTGGCAAACCCGGCCTTGTAGACGCCGTTGTTCACGGTGTCGTAGATGCGGGCGTTCAGGGCGTTGACCTCGTCGCGCAGGTCCTCGGGGTCATAATCCGGTCCGCTGGACAGGGGCGCGAACTCCGAATTGAACATGCGGATGATGTCAGCCGACTCGTTGCTGACAATTCGGCCGGTGTTGCGGTCCCACAGCACCGGCACCGTGACCCGGCCGGTGAAGTCCGGCTCCATGGCGGTGTAGACCTGATGCAGGAACCGCGCGCCGTTGACCGGGTCGGCCCCCGGTGCCAGCGTCCACCCGTTGCCCAGCATCAACGGTTCCACCACCGACACGGTGATGGCGTCCTCCAAGCCCTTGAGCTTGCGGAAGATCAGGGTGCGGTGCGCCCAGGGACAGGCGAGCGACACATACAGGTGATACCGCCCGGCCTCTGGCTGATAGAGGGACTCCCCATCGGCCCGCACCCAATCGCGATAGACGCTCTCTTGCCGCTCGAATCGGCCGCCGGTGGCGTCGGTGTCGTACCACTGGTCGGTCCAGGTGCCGTTTACCAACAGGCCCATGGGAAAAATCCTCCTCTTATCCGTGCAGCTTCTTGGTGATTTCGGCCACATGCCGCCCCTGGAAGCGCGCGCCGTCCAGTTCGAGGGCCGAGGGCTGGCGGCTGCCGTCGCCGCCTGCGATGGTCGAGGCGCCATAGGGGCTGCCGCCGACGATTTCGTCCAGCGTCGTCTGGCCCTGGAAGCTGTAGGGCAAGCCGACGATGATCATGCCTTGGTGCAGCAGCGTGGTGTGGAACGACAGGATGGTGCTTTCCTGGCCACCGTGCTGGGTGCCGCTGGAGGTGAACACGCTGCCGACCTTGCCGATGAGCGACCCTTTAGCCCACAGGCCGCCGGTCTGGTCCAGGAAGTTGCGCATCTGCGACGTCATCATGCCGAACCGGGTGCCGGTGCCAAAGATGATGGCGTCGTAGTCGGCCAGTTCCGCCGGTTGCGCGATGGGGGCAGGCTGATCGAGCTTGAACCCGCTCTTGGCGGCGACCTCGGCGGGTACCAACTCTGGCACGCGCTTGACCGCCACCTCGGCCCCCTCGACCTGCCGCGCGCCCTCGGCCACGGCATTGGCCATGGTTTCGATGTGGCCGTAGCTGGAATAGTACAGAACCAGAATCCGGGGCATGGCATCTCTCCTTGAGCGATCAAAAAAAACCAACGTCTGAACTATCATTTGGGTTGTTCCATAAAATGGACAATCCACCAAAATGGAATATGATTGTTTCCATATTTCGCTAAACAAGGAATGTGTCCGATGGACAGCCTTTCGGGAATGGCAGTGTTCGTCCGTGTGGTGGAGGAGGAAAGTTTTTCCGCTGCCGCGCGCGTGCTGGGCCTCTCCAAGTCGGCCGTCAGCAAGCAGGTGGCCGCCCTGGAGGAACGCCTGGGCGCCCGGCTGCTCAACCGCACCACGCGCCGTCTGGCCCTGACCGATGCCGGAACGGCGTTCTTCGAGCGCGCCCAGCGGATCCTGGCCGACGCCGAGGAAGCCGAGGCTGCGGTGACGCAATTGTCGACTGCGCCGCGTGGGGTGCTGCGGGTCAACGCGCCGGTCACGTTTGGGGTACAGCACCTGGGGCCATTGCTGCCTGCGTTCATGGCGGCCTATCCCGAGCTGGCGGTCGATCTGGTCCTGAATGACCGCTTCGTCGATCTGGTCGAGGAAGGTTTCGATGTCGCGGTGCGCATCGGGCGGCTGTCAGATTCCAGTTTGATTGCCCGCCGTCTTGCTCCCTTGCGGCGTCTGCTGGTGGCCAGCCCGGAGTATGTCGCGGTCCACGGCGCGCCGCAGCAACCCGACGATCTGCGCAACCATGCCTGTCTGCTCTATACGTACCTGCTGCGCGGAGATGCGTGGTCGCTGACTGGCCCGAACGGCCGCACCACTGAAGTCCGCGTCACCGGCCGTTTGCGCGCCAACAATGGCGATGTGCTGCGCTCGGCCCTGCTAGGGGGGATGGGGATCGCCTACACGCCGTCCTTCATTGTTGGTCGTGACTTGGCCGAGGGGCGGTTGGTCCGCGTGCTGCCGGGATGGGAGGACGTGTCGGCGGCGGTTTACGCCGTCCACCCACACGCCCGCCTGGTGCCGCCCAAAGTGCGCGCCTTCGTCGACTTCCTGGCCGAGCGGTTTGCCGGACCGTCGTCCTGGGATGAGACGCCATAGGCCATCGCATACCCCGGATGCCCAAACTTGAGTCCTATGAGTTGCCGGGATATAACCTTGCAATGAATACCAAATGAAAAGGGCGGGGGGGCCCGGTTGAATGCTGTTGTTGTTGGCTGCTATGGGGCGGGCCTGCCGCAGGATGGGGCGCAGGGCCTCGGGGATGCTTGGTATCTTCGGCGCACTGATCGTGATGTCCGCAAATCCCGCATCGGCGGGGCCGCTGAGTGATGCGGACGCCGCGCGCTACCATCGCATTTTCGGCCTCCAGGCGGACGGCAAGTGGAAAGAGGCCGACCGCCTCATCACGGCACTGAGCGATGACCTGCTGATCGGTCATGTGCAGCATCAACGATACATGCATCCCACGGCCTATCGGGCGAATTTCAAGGAATTGCAGGCGTGGCTGGTCCGGTACGCCGACCACCCCGATGCCGCCACCATTCATTCCCTGGCCAGCAAGCGCGGCAAGGGTCCCCTGCGGCGGCCCGAAGGCAGCGCCATGACCGGATGGGGCGGCGCCATTGATGGCTCCGACAGCACCGTGATGCGTGGCTCCTATTCGGGTGACGATGCCAAGACCGCGCGCACGGTGTGGACGGCGGGGTGGCGCGCCCTGCGCCGGGGGCACACCCTGACGGCCAAGAACATCATCGAAGGGGAGGACGCCACCCGCGTCCTGAAGCGTCTAGACCATGACCGCCTGCGCGCTGGTTTGGCGTATGCCTATTTCGTGCATGGGCGCGACGATTGGGCGCTGGCCTGGGGCACGATGGCGGTAAAGGGGTCGGGCGATCAGGTGCCGCTGGCGTCGTGGGCGGCAGGGCTGGCGTCATGGCGAACCAATGATCTGGACGGCGCGCGCCGTCATTTCGCGCGTTTGGCGGCAGCGCCGGATGCGTCGCCCTGGCTGACCTCGGCGGGGGCCTATTGGGCCGGGCGGGCGGCGTTGCGCAGCCGCCAGCCGGAGTTGGTCAGCGGTTTCCTGCATCAGGCGGCGGAGCATCCGCGCACGTTCTACGGCCTGCTGGCCCGCCGTTCCCTTGGCCTGCCGATTAACTTCGATTGGGGGCGCGAAGGTCTGACGGAAACCGAGGCCTCGGCGTTGGAGGCTGTGCCGGCGGGGCGCCGGGCGATGGCCCTGGTGCAGATTGGCGAAACCGCGCGGGCCGAACAGGAACTGCGCACCCTGTATCCCAAGGCCGATGCCGACACCCGTGCCGCCGTGATGCGGCTGGCCGACAGTTCGGGCATGTCGTCCCTGGCCCTCCATCTGGCTGCTGAAACCAGTGCGGATGCCGAGGAACCGGGCGGGGTGGTCAGTGCCTTCTATCCGGTGCCCCTGTGGGAGCCGGAGGGGGGCTGGACGCTGGACAGGGCCTTGCTGTTTGCCTTCGTGCGCCAGGAATCGGGCTTCAACCCCGATGCCCGGTCGGGCGCGGGGGCGCGGGGCCTGATGCAGGTGATGCCCGCCACCGCCGCCTATATCGCCAGGGACCCGACCCTGCGCCGGCCGGCTGGGCGGGACCGCCTGCACACGCCCGAGGCCAATCTGGCGCTTGGTCAGAAGTATCTCGATTACCTGCTCAAGCTGCCCGAGGTGGACGGCAATCTGTTCTATGCCGCTGTCGCCTACAACGGCGGGCCGGGCAACCTGCGCAAGTGGCAGCGCGGCGTGCAGCATAATGACGATCCGCTGCTGTTCATCGAAAGCATTCCGTCGCGTGAGACGCGTTTGTACGTCGAGCGGGTGATCGCCAATCTTTGGATGTACCGCAATCGCATGGGGCAGACGGCGCCCAGCCTGGATATGGTTGCCGCCGGTGACTGGCCGCAGTATGCCCAACAGGATAAGCTGGGCGTTGAGGTCGCGGCGCGGCGGTAGGACTGTCGCGGCGGCACCGGCCCAAACTGCTCTAGGAGGCGTCGCCCATGTCGCAGATTACTTCGGACCGGCCGTTCGTGCCGGTGCGCATCGCCGTGCTGACGGTGTCGGACACCCGCACGCTGGACACCGATACCTCCGGCCAGATCCTGGTCGGGCGGCTTGAGGAGGCCGGGCACGTCCTGGCCGACCGTGCCATCGTCAAGGACGAGCCGGATCAGATCGAGGCGCAACTGCGCGCCTGGATCGCCGACCCGCAGATTGACGTCGTGATCTCGACCGGCGGCACTGGCGTTACCGGCCGCGACGTCACGCCCGAGGCGTTCAACCGCGTGGTCGAGAAGGACATTCCGGGGTTTGGCGAACTGTTCCGCTGGTTGAGCTATCAGAAGATCGGCAGTTCCACCATCCAGAGCCGCGCCATGGCCGGTGTCGCCAATGGTACCTACCTGTTCGCGTTGCCGGGATCGTCGGGGGCCTGCAAGGACGCCTGGGACGGCATCCTGGTCACTCAGCTCGACAGCCGCTTCCGGCCGTGCAACTTCGTCGAACTGATGCCCCGGCTGAAGGAACATTTGAAGTAAGGCTGGGCGCTGCCCAGGCCCGCAAAGGGCCATTGGCCCTCTGAACCCATGAAGGTTTTTGCGCCGCAGGCACCCTTGAAAAATGCGCTGCGCGCGGCAGTAAGAGCACCATTCCCGAGGTCCAGGAGGCCACGCCTCCTGGCGGGTGCGGGCAGCGCCCGCGACTCTAAATGCACAAATTGTCGTCCACGTCGGCGAGGGTATGAGCCAATGCCGAGCGGCCCGGTACCCGCGCCATGCAGTCGGCGAGGGTCTGGCCGGTTGACCACTCAACGCCCGCGAACGTGTCCTCGGGGATGGCATGGCGCAGGCCGAGCAGCCAGAAGCCGCCGTCTTCGGCCGGGCCGAACACCACGTCGGCCCCGCGCAGCAGGGTCAGGGCGTGGCTGATGTGGGCGGCGGTGACACCGGGGATGTCGGAGCCGATCAGCACCGCCGGTCCCCTTTGCCTATTCAGGCAGCGCAGCATCCGCGCGCCGAGGTCGCCGCGGCCTTGGGGCAGGACGGGCAGCCCGGCAGTCCACGGGCCGCGTGCGCCATCCGGGGTGACGGCTAGCACCAGCCGCCAGCGGGGAGTGCTCAGGCGGCGGATCATGCGGCCGACCTGGGTGCGGTGAAAGCGCAAGGCGGCCATTGAGCCGATGCGCGCGGCAAGGCGGCTTTTGACGGTGCCCCACCGCGGGGCCTTGGTGAACAGGATTACGGTAGGGGTCATCGGCGGGTCTCGTAGGCGCGGACCAGCCGCCGGGCTGGGACTCCCGCCAGAAACAAGCCCAGAAGGGTGAGGTTGCGGAGCGGCCGCAGCCACCAGCCGTCCCGCCGGTATCGGGCGGCTGAGGTCACGGCGCTGGCATCGAGAGCCGCCAGCCTCGCCCGGCCCAGACGGCGGGCGAGGTCCACGTCCTCCATCAAGGGCAAGGGCCGGATGCCCCCCACCGCGCGGTAGAGGGGAGCGGAGATTAGCAAGCCCTGGTCGCCATAGGGCAGCCCAAAGGTCCGTGCCCGCCAGTTGGCAAGTCGTGCCACGCGCCGGGCTCCGGCGCTGTCCTCATCAAAGGCGAGGCGGAAGTACCCGGCCTTGTCCGGTGCGGCCATGAAACGCTCTGCCTCGGTCCGCCAGCCGCGCGTCAGCACCGTGTCGGCATGGAGCAGCAACAGCCATCGTGCGCCATCGGCCAGAGCGGCTTCGGCAGCGGCGGCAAGTTGAACGCCCCGTCCGCGCGGTGCCGTGACGACGCGGGCGCCCAACGCGGTTGCGACTTCGATGGTATGGTCGGTGGACCCGCCGTCGGCGACCACCACCCGCACTCCCCCAAGCGCCGCCACACAGGCGGGCAGGACGGCGGCGGCGTTCAGGGTCGGGATGACGACAGTCAGCATGGGGCAAGCGTAGCAAAATCCGGTGCCCAAAACCCCATGCGCTTTGTTCTTTATTTGTTCTTGCTGTGGCGCTATCTTTGAGGCCATGGACGACATCCCCTTGCGCACGGGCGCCCATCGTGGCGCGGTTTCCAACGCCGTCGGGCGCTTCGAGGCGCACGGGCGGGAGGCGGTGGACGATGGGTGGGGGTCGGCCTGGGACGACGACCTGCCCCCGCCGCGCACCACGGTTCAGGTTGATGCGACGCGGTCCATTCTGGCGCGCAACGACAGCCCCGACGTTCCGTTCGACCGCTCGATCAATCCCTATCGGGGGTGCGAGCATGGTTGCATCTATTGCTTCGCCCGGCCGACCCATGCCTTTCTCGGCCTGTCGCCCGGCCTGGATTTCGAGACAAAGCTGTTCGCCAAACCCGATGCGGCGGCCTTGCTCGATAAGGAACTGAGCCGCAAAGGCTATGTCTGCAAGGCCATTGCCATCGGCACCAACACCGACCCCTACCAACCGATCGAGCGCCACCACCGGATCATGCGGAGCGTGCTGGAGGTTCTGGCCGCCTGGAAGCATCCGGTGGCGATCACCACCAAGTCCGGGCTGGTGGCGCGTGACGTCGATATCCTCGGCCCGATGGCGGAGCAGGGGTTGGCCTCGGTGGCGGTGTCGGTGACGACGCTTGACCGCGATCTGGCGCGGGCGCTGGAGCCGCGCGCCTCACCGCCGATGGCGCGGCTGCACGCGGTGCGGCGGCTGGCCGAGGCCGGGGTGCCGGTGGCCGTCATGGTCGCGCCGGTCATTCCCGGCCTGACCGATCACGAACTGGACGCCATTCTGGAGCAGGCCAAGGCTCACGGCGCGCA
>JBAYSM010000181.1:0-7675 GCA_041676205.1 Rhodospirillaceae bacterium
ATGGGCACCATCCGCGACCCGTTCGGCCACAAGTGGCATATCGGCACTCACATCGAGGACGTGCCGCCCGACGAAATGAAAAAGCGCGCCGAGGCGATGTTCAGCCAGGGGTCGTGACGCGGAGGGGCTGCCGCCAGCGGACGTTCAGCCCGCCGTCCCCGCCCGCAGCGCCACGATGGCATCCCGCGCCAACTGATCGGCCCGTTCGTTTTCGGCGTGGCCGGCGTGGCCCTTGACCCAGTGCCAACGCACGGTGTGCTTGGCGCATTCGGCTTCCAGGTCCTGCCACAGGTCGACATTCTTGACCGGCTTTTTGTCGGCGGTCTTCCAGCCGTTGCGTTTCCAGCCGTGGATCCAGGTGGTGATGCCGTTCTTGACATATTGGCTGTCGGTGGTGACATCGACCACGCTGGGCCGGGTCAGGGCGCGCAGGCCGCCGATGACGGCCATCAGTTCCATGCGGTTGTTGGTGGTCTGCGCCTCGGCCCCATTGAGTTCCTTCTCATGGCCCTTCCAGCGCAGGATGGCGCCCCAGCCGCCGGGGCCGGGGTTGCCCGAGCAGGCTCCGTCGGTGAAAAGCTGGACGGCATCCTCGCTCATAGCTGAAGCCCATAGGCGCCCGGCCCGCCAACATCGCGGTGAAAGCGCAGCTTGTTGAGGTACTCGGCCGGGTCCTTGGGCCGCACCAGGGCGCCCGGCGGGGTATTCACCCAGTCATACAGGCGGGTCAGCAGGAACCGCATGGCCGCCCCCCGGCACAGCAGCGGCAGGGCGTCCAGTTCGGCCTTGGAGAACTCGCGCACCTTGCGATAGGCGCCGAGCAGGGCACGGGCCTTGGTCGCGTTGAAGGTCTTTTCGCCCTCGAAACACCACGCGTTCAGGCAGATGGCAATGTCGTAGGCGAACAGGTCGTTGCACGCGAAATAAAAATCAATCAGCCCCGAGAACGCGTCGTGCAGAAAAAACACGTTGTCGGGAAACAGGTCGGCATGGATGACGCCGCGCGGCAGGTCGGTCGGCCAGCGGGCCTCCAGCGCGGCCAGTTCGCGCTCGATCTCGGCGGCCAGTCCCGGCTGCACGCGGTCGGCGGCGGCACCGGTCGACTCGTACAGCGGCCGCCAGCCGTCCACCGACAAGGAATTGGCGCGGCTGAGGCCAAAGCCCTGCCCGGCCAAATGCATTTCCGCCAGGGCGGTGCCAAGTTGGGCGCAATGCTGCGCGGTGATGCGCCGCACCGACATGCCGCGCAGGAACGACACCATGGCGGCGGGCCGCCCGCACAGCGACCGCAGGGCGGCGCCGTCGCGGCCATGGATGGGCGTCGGGCACATGATGCCGCGCGCCGCCAGATGATCCATCAGGCCGAGGAAGAATGGCAGGTCGTCCGGGTTCACCCGCTTTTCATAGAGGGTCAGGATGTACGGCCCGGTGGTGGTGGCGACCAGGAAGTTGGAGTTCTCCACCCCCTCGGCAATGCCCTTGTAGCTTTCCACGGTGCCCACGTCGTACTGGGCGATAAAATCTTCGAGGGCGTCGTCGGCGACGTCGGTATAAACAGCCATATCCCGTATTTCGCCTCAGGCCAGGGTCTTGGGGAGTTTGAACGCCATGCGTTCTTCAGTCACGGTGACCAATTCCAGGGTCACGGTGTAGCGGGCGCGCGCCGCCTCGATCACTTCCTCGACCAGCACCTCGGGGGCCGATGCACCGGCGGTGATGCCTAAGCGGCGGATGCCGCTCAGGGCATCCCAGTCGATGTCGGACGCCCGCTGCACCAGCACGGCGCGGTCGCAGCCCGACCGGTGGGCAACTTCGACCAGACGCTTGGAATTGGACGAGTTGGGCGCCCCGATGACCAGTACCGCGTCGCAGCCCGGCGCCATCTCCTTGACGGCAAGCTGGCGATTGGTCGTCGCATAGCAAATGTCTTCCTTGGCCGGACCATGAATGGCCGGAAAGCGCCGTTTCAAAACGGCGATAATGCCCGCCGTATCATCCACCGAGAGCGTCGTCTGGGTGACATAGGCGACTTTGGCCGGATCGGCGGGCTGCACCATTTCGGCCTGGGCTGCGGTTTCAACCAGCAGCATGGCGCCGTCGGGCACTTGGCCCATGGTGCCGATCACCTCGGGATGGTTGGCATGGCCGATCAGGATGACCTGTTGGCCGTCGCGGAAATGGCGGTCGGCCTCGACATGCACCTTGCTGACCAGCGGGCAGGTGGCGTCGAGGTAGAGCATCTGGCGGACTTCGGCGGCCTCGGGCACCGACTTGGGCACGCCGTGGGCGGAGAACACCACCGGCCGATCGACCGGGCAATCGTCCAGTTCCTCGACGAACACCGCGCCCTTGGCCCGCAGGGCATCGACCACGAACTTGTTGTGCACGATTTCATGGCGGACATAGACCGGGGCGCCGAACTTTTCCAGCGCCCGCTCCACGATCTGGATGGCGCGATCCACCCCGGCGCAGAACCCGCGCGGTCCGGCTAGGGCGATGGTGAGGGGCGGCAGGGGGGCTGCGGACAAAGGGCCTCCGGCGGTCTAGCTGTTGTGCGGACGCCCGGCATGTCGTAAGCCTTTATCTGACGCCGCGAGTCGGCGGTTACGAATAGCAACAATCCCACACGAGGGGAAGCGCCCCATGAGCGAATCAACTTTGCCGACCACCCTGCCCCGGTGCGCCCAAAAGGGACCGTACGAGGTCGAGGTGGAGGCCGGCGAGAAGGTGTTCTGGTGCACCTGCGGCCTGTCGGCCAAGCAGCCGAAGTGTGATGGCGCCCACAAAGGGACCGGCTTCAAGCCCCATATCTCCGCTGCCGAGAAGACGGAAAAGGTCTGGCTGTGCGGCTGCAAGGCAACCAAGACTCCGCCGTTCTGCGACGGCTCCCACAACGGGCTGTAAGACCATGACGCGCTCCCGCTCCGCAACCGTTGCCGCCGCCCTCGTTCTGTCCGCCCTGGCCTTGTCCGCCTGCGGGTCATCGGAGAAGAAGGGGCCGCGCTTCACCTGCCCCGACGTTCTGATGGAACGCACCACCGCCGATGTGGTGGTGTTCCGCGACGGCCCCGGCCGCGATCTGACCGACGTGATGTACGAGGCCCAGCTTACCGGCTTCACCGGCGACTGCGAGCGGGCCAAGAACGCGACCTCGGTGACCGTGACCATACAGCCGACCTTCCGCGTCAACCGGGGTCCGGCATGGGCGGGCGGAACTCCCGCGCTGGCGTACTTCACGGCGATCCCGGCCTACTATCCGTCGCCAGACGCCAAAAAGGTGTATTCAGTGCCGTTCACGTTCCCACCAGGGACGGCGACCAGCGTCGTGCTGCGCGACGAAAAGGTCTTCGTCGATATTCCCATTCCCGCCGATGGCAGCAAGCCGGCGCCGGTGTACCTGGGCTTCCAGCTTACCGCCGATCAGCTTGACTACAACCGCAAGACCGGCGGACCGCAAGGGCGGTAGGAACACCCTCAGACCGGGCGGCGGGCGCGCAGGGCTTGGGACAGGGTGCCGTCGTCCAGGTAATCCAACTCCCCGCCCACCGGCACGCCATGGGCAAGGCCGGACACGGTCACGCCGCAGTCCTTGAGGTGATCGGCGATGTAGTGGGCGGTGGTTTGGCCGTCCACGGTCGCCGACAGGGCCAGAATGACCTCCTTGACGGCGGGATCGGCGGCGCGGGCGGCCAGCCGGCCGAGGTTCAGATCCTGCGGTCCCACCCCGTCGAGCGCCGACAGCACGCCGCCGAGGACGTGGTAGCGGCCCGGAAAGGCATTGGTGCGTTCCAACGCCCACAGGTCGTCGACATCCTCGACCACGCACAAAACCGACGGGTCGCGGCGCGTATCGGCGCACACGGCGCAGGGGTCCTGGGTATCGACGTTGCCGCAGGTTCCGCACACCCGCACTTTGGCCTGCACCTCGCCAAGCGCAGCCAGCAGCGGATCAAGGGCGGTTTCCCGCCGCTTGATCAGATGCAACGCCGCGCGCCGGGCCGAGCGCGGACCCAACCCTGGCAGGCGGGCCAGGATGTGCATCAGGCGTTCGATCTCGGGTCCGGCCATGGTGCTTGGGAACTCGGATTAGAACGGGAATTTCATGCCGGGCGGCAGGTTCAGGCCGCCGGTGACTTTCTGCATTTCGTCCTGCATGACCAATTCGATCTTGCCCTTGGCGTCGTTGTGGGCGGCCACGACCAGATCTTCGAGCATGTCCTTGTCCTCGGGATCGATCACGGTGGGATCGATGGTCAGCTTGCGCATGTCGCCCTTGCCGTTGAGCGTCACCTGGACCATGCCGCCGCCGGACGCGCCGGTGACTTCCATGTCGTTCAGGCGGGCCTGCATTTCCTGCATCTTGGCCTGCATCTGCTGGGCCTGCTTCATCATGTTCCCGAGGTTTTTCATAGATCGTCGTCTCCGTAAAAATCGTCGTCGGATTCGGCCACCGGCATGATGTCGAGCGCGGCTGGCCCCGCAGGGCCGTCGCTGGGCGTCAGGTCGCGGATGATGCCGATGGTGGCGGTGGGAAAGGCCTCCAGCACGGCCTGCACCAAGGGATTGGCCTGGGCGCCGGTGAGGGTCTTCTCGAACACCGTCGGTTCGCCGGGTTCGTTGGAGATCAACACCCCCCAACGCCGGGCGGTCCATGCCTCAAGGCATTTGCCGACGCGTCCGGCCAGATCCTTTTCGGCCCCCTTGCCGGGGCGGAACTCCAGGCGGGCGTTGGCCGGGTCGTAGCGCACCAGATGGACGTGGCGCTCAAGCTGCACGCCGAGCACCGCCTCGCGTTTGTTCACGAAGTGGGCGATGAGCTTTTCAAAGGTCGGCGGCGCAGGCTCGCCGCGCGGCGCCGGGTCGGGCTGGGCCTCCCACGGCGGAACCTCGGGCTGGGCGTGGCCGCGCGTCAGTGGATGAACGGTCCCGCCACCGCCCGAGGCCACCATAGCCGTTGGGCCGTGCATTGGACCGGGTGGCGGAGCAGCGGGGCCATGGGCTGACACCCCCGCGCCACCACCGCCACCCGTCGGAGCAGGCGCGGACGGCGGCGGAGCCATGCCGCCCTTGCGAAGTTGTGCCACGGCATCGGCGGGGCTGGGCAGATCGGCGGCATAGGCCAGCCGGATGAGCGCCATTTCCACGGCCTGCAACGGGCTGAGGGCGGCACGGGCTTCGCCCACCGCCTTCAGCAGCATTTGCCAGGTGCGGGTCAGAACGGCGACCGACAAGCGGTTGGCCATGTCACGGCCGCGCACCCGCTCGGTTTCCGCCGCCATGGGGTCCGTCACCGACTGGGGCGTGACCTTCAGGCGGGTCAGCCAGTGGGTCAGTTCGAGCATGTCGTTCAGCACCACCACCGGGTCGGCTCCGGCGGTGTACTGCTCGCCCAGAATGTTCAGCGCGGTGGCGATGTCGCCCTGCATCACGGCGTCGAACAGGTCGAACACCAGCGCGCGGTCGGCCAGCCCCAGCATGTCCCGGACCTGGATTTCCGTGACGGTGCCCGAACCATGGGCAATTGCTTGATCGAGCAGCGACAGGCCATCGCGCACCGACCCGTCGGCGGCACGCGCCAGCAGGGCCAGCGCGGCGTCGTCAACCGTGGCGCCCTCGGCATCGGTGATGCGGCGGAAGTGGGCGGACAGCGTTTCGGCATCCACCCGGCGCAGGTCGAACCGCTGGCAGCGCGACAGCACCGTGACCGGAACCTTGCGGATTTCCGTGGTGGCGAAGATGAACTTAACATGCTCGGGTGGTTCTTCGAGTGTCTTGAGCAGCGCGTTGAACGCCGCCGTGGACAGCATGTGCACTTCGTCGACGATGTAGATCTTATAGCGCGCGCTGGTCGGGCGATAACGCACGCTTTCCAACAGTTCGCGGATGTCGCCGACGCCGGTGCGGCTGGCGGCGTCCATTTCCATCACATCGACGTGGCGGTCCTCGGCAATGGCCCGGCAGTGGTCGCACACCCCGCACGGATCGACCGTGGGGCCGCCGGTACCGTCCGGGCCGATGCAGTTGAGCGCGCGGGCGATGATGCGGGCGGTGGTCGTCTTACCAACCCCGCGCACGCCGGTCAGCACGTAGGCCTGCGCAAGGCGGCCCGAGGCGATGGCGTTCGACAGCGTGCGCACCAGCGCCTGCTGTCCGATCAGGGTGGAAAAATCGGCCGGGCGGTACTTGCGGGCCAGAACCCGGTACTCGGCGGGGCCGCTCTCGGGTGTGGTCGCTTCGCTCATCGCCATCGGAAATCTGGGGAAAGGAGAGGTGGAAGACCGGACGACGACCCGGAGCGAAACTCGTTAGGGCTGCTTCCTTCCGGACCTGACCCGGTTGGCGAGGACTCCGTCCATCGCCGGCCTTCCGGGGACACTATATCAGGCCTAAGGCCCGCCGTGGCAAGGGCCGATTGCACGCGCTATGCTGCGGACCGCCATTCAGACGCGCCTGCCGGAGTCTTCGCCCGTGATCGCCTATACTTTCTCGGCCTTCGAGCGTGCCCACACCGTCCGCCGCGATCCGGCGGCGGTGGCCAAGGCCTGGGCCGATGGCCGGCGCCGCATCGTGCCGGTATGGCGCAACCAGCACGCCGTTGATTCGACGTTTGCGCCATTGTGTCTGCCCGATGCCGATCCGGCCAAGGCGGTGTTCTTGGGGCTGGTCGAGGGCGCGCCGTGGTTCGCCATAGACCTTTCCTCCGCCGAGGCTCCCCCCGATCTGGGCGGGGCGTGGCATGACCTGCGGGCGGTCGGTCCAGCACTGACGAGCAGCAATGCCTGCGTGCTGGGGACCGCGCGGGGGCTGCTCGCATGGCACCGCGCCCACCGTTTCTGCGGCGCCTGCGGCAGCGTTACGGTGTCGGAGGGAGCGGGGCACGTGCGGAACTGTACCAACCCAGACTGCGCCCGGCGGCACTTTCCACGCCTTGACCCGGCGGTCATCATGCTGATTACCGACGATGCCGGACGCGCGCTGCTGGGCCATGCACCACAGATGCCGCCGGGCATGATGACCACCCTGGCCGGCTTCGTCGAACATGGCGAAACCCTGGAGCAGGCCGTCGCCCGCGAGGTGGCCGAGGAAACCGCCGTGCTGGTCGCCCCCTCCAGCGTCCGCTACGTGGCGAGTCAGCCCTGGCCGTTCCCCGGCTCGCTGATGCTGGCCTTCACGGGTCGGGCCGCGACCACGGCCATCACCGTGGACCCTGTCGAACTGGCCTTTGCGGGGTGGTACAACCGGGCCGAGGTCGCCGCCTTCCGGGAGGTTGCCGAGGCGGGCGACAGCCCTGCCCTGCCACGCCGCGATTCGGTGGCGCGGGTTTTAATCGACCAGTGGCTCGCCTACTCCGCATGAACCCGCGCCACTCCATGCGGGGAACCGTTCCTCCAAGGGCATCACAGAAGGAGGTGCGGTATGACGGCAATTCTGAAGTGGGGCCTTTCAGTGGCTCTCGTCATGGCGAGCGTGATATTCGCCGGTCCTCTCCAGGCCCAGGATTCGAGGTTGCCGGAAGGCACCGCCGACCGTACGGTCGAGGCCCTTGAATCCCTGCACGAGGCCGGTCTGCTGCGCGAAAGTTCCGAACCCCAGCCGAGCAGCGAAGAAGCCAATCTGGCGGCCAACATCATTCGCGATCACGGATTTTCGCCCAGCGAGTGGATGGCCGCCCTGC
>JBAYSM010000182.1:0-7672 GCA_041676205.1 Rhodospirillaceae bacterium
ACCGAAACCGGTGCGGAAACGTGGTTCAAGCCAAAGGTCAGGACGTCGACGGACATGCCCGCAAGAAGTAGTTGCACACAAAGATGGACTGTATTATAGGTCGCCGGGGGCGGCCTTGGAATGGCTGACGTGTCTTTTAGCCACCAATCGTCTGCACCGGATCAAATTTTCATGTATGATTCTGCGTCTTGGCCCGGTAGCTCAGTCGGTAGAGCAGAGGATTGAAAATCCTTGTGTCGGTGGTTCGATTCCGCCCCGGGCCACCAGAATTCAGCGCCCATCCGTTCTCCGGTGGGCGTTTTCATTTGTGTTTCCCGCATGGCACGCGGCGTTCCCGCGCAGTCTGCGGGCGGTCACGGGATCACCGTGCCGCCCACCGCGCATCGGCCAGCTTCGCCGACAGGAACTCCACCAGGGCGCGCACCTTCGGCAAGACGAACTTGCGGGTGGGGTAAATGGCATAGATGCCAAGCTCCATCGAGCGATACTGGGGCAGCACTTCGACCAGTTGCCCGGACGCAAGCTCGCTCTCGATCAAAAAGGTCGGCTGCAACTGGATGCCCGCCCCGCGAACGCACGCTGCCACGCATGTGTCACCGTTGTTGGACCAGACATGGGGGCGCACTTTGACGGTGACGGGGCCCTGTGGGCCGGTGAACCGCCATTGATCGCTCATGGCCAGCAAGCTGTAGCCGATCACATCATGCCCGGCGAGCTCGCCCGGATGCCCGGGCGTGCCCCTCCTGCTCAGGTACTCGGGCGACGCGCTCAGTACCAGACGCGTGGAGGCGAGCTTGCGCGAGACGAGGGACGAATCCGGCAGGCGCGCGATCCGCACCGCCAGATCGAAGCCCTCGTCGACCAGGTCCATGATGCGATCGGCCAGTTGCACATCCAGCGTCACTCGCGGATGGGCTTGCATGAACTCGCGCCATAGGGGCGCGAGGTGCCGTATGCCAAAGCTGACGGGAACACTCACCTTCAGCAGACCGCTGGCGGTATGGCTGCGCGTGGAAACCTCCGCTTCCGATTCTTCGATGCGGGCCAGGATCTCGCGCGATCGCGCCAGGAACACCTCGCCCTCGGCGGTCAGCGAAAGCCTGCGCGTCGTGCGATGCAGCAGCCGAACGCCAAGGCGCTGCTCCAGATCGGACACGTACCGCGAGACGGCCGCCTTCGACATGCCCAGCGCCCCGGCGGCCGCCACGAAGCTGCCTGCGTCGACCACCGCCGTGAATACGCGCATCTCCTGATACTTGTCCATAGTTCCGATTTTCTGAACAAACAATCGCAAAAATAGCAGTTTATCTTATTGATGCGGATCAATAAACTTCTTTCCATGCCGGCAATCCGGCATCAATCAGACACCCGCTTCAATAGGAACAGAGATGAAAGTACTCGTCATCGGTGCCGGCAACATGGGCTCCGGCTTCGTCAAGCAACTCAGCGCAGCCGGCCACCAGGTCAGCGTCACGGCACGCAATATGGCCAAGGCCCAGGCTGTGGCCCAACCGTACGGTGCCAAGGCTGTCCCGGCGGCCGGCTCGGCCGATGCGGTGGACGCGGTCGTGCTCGCCACCGGCTACGAACAAGCGGTCGACGCGCTGCGCGGCGTCGGCAAGGTTCAAGGCAAGCCGGTGATCGACATCACCAACCCGCTGACGGCCGATTACATGGGTCTGACGGTTGGCCACAGCACGTCCGCCGCCGAGCAGATCGCCCAGGCCGTGCCTGGCGTCGAACTCGTCAAGGGCTTCAACACCCTCTTCGCCCAGGTCCTTGCCGCAGGCTCGACCCTGAACGGGCAGAAGGTCACCGTGTTCCTGGCCAGCGACGGCGAGCGGGCCAAGCAGACTGCGCGCACGCTGGCGGAAAGCATGGGCTTTGCGGTCGTCGATGCGGGCGGGCTGAAGAACGCGCGCTACCTCGAACCGCTGGCCGGACTGAACATTTACCTCGGCTACGGCGCCGGGCTGGGCACCGGCATCGCACCGACCTGGATTGGCAAGAACTGAAAGGAACCATCATGAGCAACAGCAACATCGTCCAACGCGTCCTCGCGACCCACGCCGGCTGGGGCACGCTGGCCCTGCGCATCCCCGTGGGCATCATCTTTGCCGCCCATGGCGCACAAAAATTGTTCGGCTGGTTCGGCGGCTATGGCCTGGAGGGCACCGGCCAGTGGATGGCTTCGATCGGGCTCGCGCCTGGTTACCTGATGGCACTCCTTGCCGGCAGCACCGAATTTTTCGGCGGCTTGGCGCTGATCGCCGGCCTGCTGGTGCGTCCCGCCTCCGCCGCGCTGGCCTTCGCGATGGTGGTCGCCATCCTCAGCGCCCACCTCGACAAGGGCCTGTTCGTTGCGAACAATGGCTATGAGTTCGCGCTGGCCCTGTTGGCGGTCACTGTGTCGCTGGTCTTTACCGGCGCCGGCCGCGCGTCGCTCGACCGCACGCTCGGCCAGAGGCCGGCCTGAGCCTGGAGCACGATCCGAAGGAGAGCCTCATGGCCACGCTGCCCACTGTCTTCGTCTCGCACGGCGCACCCACGTTCGCAAACGAGCCCGGCCTCGCCGGTGCCCAGTTGCGCGCGCTGGGACAGGCGCTGGACAAGCCCCAGGCCATCCTCGTGGTCTCGCCGCACTGGATGACCCGCTCAGTCGAGATCACAGCCACGGCCCAGCCTGACACTGTTCACGACTTCGGCGGATTTCCGCGTGCACTGTATGCGATTCAGTACCCGGTGGCGGGCTCGCCGCAGTTGGCGGCACGGGTAAAGCAAGTCCTGTCGCCTCGCGGAATCACGGCCTCTCTGGACTCGCGGCGCGGCCTGGACCACGGTGCCTGGGTTCCCCTGCTGCACATGTACCCGGATGCCGACGTGCCGGTCGTGCAGGTCTCCATTCCCTTCGACACGGACGAGGCCAAAGCGCTCGCGCTGGGGCGGGCGCTCGCGCCTCTGGCCGCCGAGGGGGTTCTGATCATCGGCTCCGGCAGTCTCACGCACAACCTGTACGAGTTCCGCATGGGCGATGCCCACGAGGCCGGCTACGCCCGTGAGTTCTCGCTGTGGGTTCGCGATGCCGTCGTACATGGCGACATGCATCGGATCGCCCAGGCGCTGAGGGATGCGCCGCACGCCGCCCGTGCGCACCCCACGACCGAACACTTCTTGCCGCTGCTGGTTGCCGCTGGCGCGGCGGGCGCGCCGACGCCGACCACGGTGCTCGATGGCGGTATCCGCCATGGGGTGCTGGCGATGGAGTCGTATGTGTTTGGCCAACGCGTGACGCTGCAAGTCGAGGAGGTCGCCCATGCATGACGGCTCCATCGTGATCGCCACGCCGGCGCAGGCCAGGCACCTGGTGCTCCTGTTCCATGGGTTGGGCTCCTCGGCAGACAACTTCGCGCCCGTCGGTGGCGCGATCGCGCGCGCAAGGCCCGACGCCTTCGTCGTGAGCGTCGACGGGCACCATCCGTCGACGCTGGGCAGCGGCCGCGAATGGTTCTCTGTCGTCGGGATCACTGAAGAAAACCGCCCCGAACGCATTGCCGATGCAATGCCGCTGTTTCAGGAGTCCATCGCGTATTGGCAGAAAGCCAGCGGGATCGGCGCCGGGGACACGACGCTTGCCGGCTTTTCACAAGGGGCCATCATGGCGCTCGAGTCATCGCAAATCGAGCGGCCGCCTGCGGCGCGAGTCGTCGCCCTTGCAGGGCGCTTCGCCCAAGCAGTCCGACGCGCACCGACAGGCCTGAAGTTTCACTTGATCCATGGGGAGCAGGATGGTGTCGTGCCCGCCCGCGCCTCGGTGGAGGCCGCGCGGGCCCTGCAGGCTGCCGGCGGCGATGTGACGCTGGATTTGCTGCCAGGCCTGGGTCACGGCATCGACGCGCGAGCGCTGCGGCTGGCGATCGGATATCTCGACCGCTCGCACCCCTGAACCGTAAGGGCCACCTTGACAGCGCGCCTGATCATTGCAGACAGCGCCTACCTACTGCGGCAGGCGAGTGACTCAGTCTTCAGGCCAGCTGATGGCGGGCAGTTGTTCAAAGGCCGGCTTGGCGAACAGATAGCCCTGGAAATAATGGATACCCAAAGCCCGCAGGGTGCGGTATTCAGCCAGCGTTTCGACGCCCTCCGCAATCACCTCGATCGACAAAGCCTGGCACACCCCCAGAATGCCTTGCACGATGGCATGGCGCACCGGGTTGGTGTCGATGGCGCGCACCAGCTCCATATCGAGCTTGATGATGTCCGGCTGGAACTCCGCCAGCAGATTCAGGCCCGAGTAGCCTGCGCCGAAGTCGTCTATGGCGGTTTTGAAACCACGGCGCCGGTATTCCTGCACGATGCGCTTGAGGTGGTCTTTATCCACCACACGCTCGTTTTCGGTGATTTCGAAAATCAGGTGATTGGTGGGGAACTGGTATTGCCGCGCCGCTTCCAGCGTGGTGCGCAGACAGGCGGCGGGCTCATACACCGCATTAGGCAAAAAATTGATGCTGACGCCGCAGTCCACGCCCAACTGGGCCGCCAGGCGGACGGCGCTGACGCGGCAGGCCTGGTCGAACTGGTAGCGGATCTCGTCGTTCACCTGGCCCAGGATTTCAGCCGCGCCACGGCCATCCAGGCCCCGGACCAACGCTTCGTAGGCGAATACCTTGCGGCTGCGCACGTCCACGATCGGCTGAAACGCCATGCTGAAATCGATCGGCAGCGGCGGCCGGTCCTGGCAGGACTTGCAAGGCGCCATGGACGAGTTCTGAGGGGTGACCATTGCCGGATTCTACTATAGCCCCCCTGGCGTGCGTCATTCCTTCAACTTTAAAAAGATCGGTTGGCATCCGATGCTGGCCGCTGACCCATCCGGGCGCCACGAAGGCTCTTTTTTTGGCACAATGAATTCGAGTGTTCGCGTTGTCCGATACCCGAACGACCCTGAGGCTCGTGGCCGCCGCCTGGAGCCAGGCCCATCACGCCCATGCGGAAAAAAACCTACACGCCCGACGCCAACTTCATCGACCTCCTCATGGACGCGGTGTTCGCGGTCGATGTCGATGCGCACGTCGTGTTCGCCAGCGCGGCATGCGAACGCATCTTCGGATACACCCCGGACGAGATGATCGGCATGAACATGTTCGACCTCATGGTGCCGGAAGACCGCGAGCGGACCCGGCAGTCGGTCAACATGATCATGGCCGGCCACCCTCAGCTTCACTTCGAAAATCGCTATGTCCGCAAGGATGGACGCATCGTCGACCTCATGTGGACGACACGCTGGTCGCCCACCGATCAGGTGCGGATCGGCGTGGCGCGGGACATCACCGAACGCAAGCGCGCCGAGCTGGTTCAGACTTCCCTCTATGCGATCTCCGAAGCGACGCACAGGGTCGGCGACCTGCTCGCACTGATTCAGCGCATCCACCAGATCGTCGGCACTTTGCTTCCGGCAGACAATTTTTCTGTCGCGCTTTACGATCAAGAAACAGGATTGCTGGACTTCCCCTATTACGCGGACCGATACAACGCCACGCCCGGCCCCTGCGCACCACTGCCCGGAACGCTGTACGCGCGGATCCTGCAGAGCGGGCAGCCGCTCCTGCTGTCGCAGGAAACCGGCATGACCGATGAGCCTGGCATGCGGGTCGGCCCGAGGCCGCTTTGCCTGCTGGGGGTTCCGCTCAAATCGCATCATGGCACCATCGGCGTGCTGTTGCTCAAGAGCTATCCGGACGGCACCCGCTACAACGAGAAAGACCAGGCGCTGCTTCAGTTCATCTCCGCCCAGATCGCCACCGCCATAGAAAGTCAGCGGATGCAGGCCCGACTGCAACATATGGCGCAATACGACCAACTGACCGGGTTGCCCAACCGCGGACTGCTGTACGACCGGCTCACGACGGCCCTGTCCATGGCACGCCGGGCAAGCGAACGATTGTCTGTGCTTTATCTCGACCTGGACCGGTTCAAGCCGGTCAACGACACCCTGGGCCATAGCGTGGGCGACCTGCTGCTGGAAGAAGTCGCTCGCCGTCTGAAACAATGCGTGCGAGAGTCGGATACGGTCGCGCGCATTGGGGGCGATGAATTCGTCGTGCTTCTTCAGCGCGTGCCCGGTCCCGGACAGGCCGCCACGGTCGCGTCGAAGATCCGCGACGCGATGCGCCATCCGTTCTCACTGGACGGACACTCGCTGAACATCGCGCCAAGCATCGGGATCGCGCACTATCCCGAACACGGCGAGCTGCCGCAACAACTCCTCAAACATGCCGACCAGGCCATGTACCAGGCCAAGCGCAAAAGGAAGCGGAAGGCGGGAGAACCCGTGTGACCACATCCAGCACACACCGGACGCCCCACTCGCCACCCGATCGCCCCCGCCTGCTCTTGTTCAACAAGCCCTTCGGCGTGCTGACCCAGTTCAGCGACACCCAGGGTCGCGCCACGCTGAAGGACTTCGTCGACGTGCCGGGCGTCTACCCGGCCGGACGGCTGGATCGCGACAGCGAAGGCCTGCTCCTGCTGACCGACGACGGCCGCCTGCAGGCCCGCATCGCCGACCCACGGCACAAGATGGAAAAGACCTACTGGGTACAGGTCGAAGGCGAGCCGGCCGAACACCAGTTGCAACGCCTGCGCGACGGCCTGGACCTGAAGGACGGTCCAACCCTGCCCGCCCAGGCCCGCCTGCTGGCGGACCCGCGGCTCTGGCCGCGCGACCCGCCGGTACGTTTCCGCAAGAGCATCCCGACCGCATGGATGGAAATCACCATCCGCGAAGGCCGCAACCGCCAGGTGCGGCGCATGACCGCCGCCGTGGGCCTGCCGACCTTGCGTCTGGTGCGCACGCGCATCGGGCCTTGGCGCCTCGAAGACCTGCGGCCCGGCATGTGGTGCGAAGCCACCCCTTGAGCGCCGCCACCGCGACGGAACCCACGGGCGGATGCCAGGGGACAGTGTCGCGCGGTGTCCGGACCGGCGGGCCGGCCGTGGATCAGTCTTCGATGCGCTGCGCCAGCGCCCAGGTCACATGCTCGCGCACCAGGGCGCTTTCATGATCGACGCGGCTGAGCAAAGCGGCGCGCAGTTCCCCGGCCTGCGCCGGATCGGCTGCGCGCAGCGCATTGCCCAGCGCCACGGCGATGTTGCGCAGCCAGCGCTCGTGATTGATGCGCCGGACCGGCCCGCCCTCGGTCCGCTTGAGGAATGTCTCCTCGTCCCAGGCGAACAATTCGACGAGCCGGCGGCCGACCAGCGGCGCGCGCTCGTCGAAATCGGGCAGTTCCGTGGTCTGCGCGTACTTGTTCCAGGGACAGATCGTCTGGCAATCGTCGCAGCCGTAGATGTGATTGCCCATCAACGGGCGCAGGGCCTCGGGAATGGGGCCGTGGTTCTCTATGGTGAGATAGGAAATGCAGCGGCGCGCGTCCACCACGCCGGGTGCCACGATGGCGCCCGTGGGGCAGACATCGATGCAGGCGGTGCAGGTGCCGCAATGTGCGCTCACCGGATCGGTCGGCGCCAGCGCGAAGTCCACGAAGATCTCGCCCAGGAAGAACATCGACCCGGCATCGCGCGAGAGCACCAGGGAATGCTTGCCGCGCCAGCCCAGGCCGCTGCGGCTGGCCAGCTCCTTTTCCAGCACAGGCGCCGAATCGTAAAAGACGCG
>JBAYSM010000183.1:0-7633 GCA_041676205.1 Rhodospirillaceae bacterium
CTTCGATCAGGTCCTTGCCGGTAGTGCGCGCCCACGCCGCAGCCTCGGCCGCGCTGGCGCTGTCCATGCGGTACTGGGCCAGCAGGCGATAAACATCATCGATGCGCCCCGCCCCCAGGTACGCCATTGCGGCGTGCCAGTCATTGAACGGGTACAACTTGCCATCGGCATGGGCATCCCACGCCGCCGCCAGTTCGTTCCAACGATCGCCGACGTCACGGCCGTCCAGTTCCAACCGCCACAGCAGCGCCGAGGCATCGATCATGTCCAGGACAACGGGGCTGCGGCCGCTACGGATTGGGCCGTCGTACAACGCCAGCGCCTCGTCACTTTGGCCGAGATCCATATGGAACACCGCCTTGTGCCACCAGTTGTGACCCTTGAGGAAATTGTCGTCGCCAGACCACGCGGGTTCCCGGTCTTGCATCCATTGAACCCCTTCGGCCGCCCGGCCCTGCATCTCCATCACATGCGCAACCGCGTGATGCGCCCAGCAGTCCAGCGGCTGCAACTCGACCGCCTGCCGCCCGACATCCTCGGCCTTGGCATAGGCGCCGCATTCCTCCAGTCCGAACGAGTACATCCCCAGAACCACGGCGTAGCCCGGAGTATCGGCCGACCAGCGCGGCAGCACGCGGGCAATCCGGTCGCGCAGGTCCCGTGCATTGGCGCGGAAAAAATCGCTCACGTGCCCAGCCTGCAACGCTACGAGGTCAAGCGGGTAGCGCATGGAATGGCGGTCCAAGGCGGTCGCGCCCACCGTCCAGTTACCCGCCAGAATGTGGTCCAGTGCTGCCACCAGCGAGCGTTCACGCTCGTTCATCGGCAGTGTTTTGACGTGGGCGGAAATCTGTTTTGCTGCCTCGGTCGCCGCAGGCTCGGTCGCCACGGCGAACAGCACGGCCTTGAGGATATGGGCCATGGCGAACGCGGGAGCCTCGGCGATGGCGCGGTCAAGCAGGCCGACCGGGTCGCCCCGATAGATATTGAACGTATGCACCGCCTGATCGAAGTTCGCCACGGCATGGGACGTCGCGCCGGTCAGGGAGTTACCTTGCTGATCGAACTGCATCTCTTCCTCCAGTTGTCTTGGACGGGCATCCGCCGACAACAATTACGGTAGAGAACTTCCGCCAGCCCAACTAGTAAGCCCACGGTACATTCAGCCAACATAGTGATTACGTTTGCCGTGCAATGCTTTGGAAGCCACGCCAGCGCGGACGACGTACCAGCCACTGCGCGGCAGCATCACGAACTGCACCTGTGGTACAGTTCTGGAAAGGAATGAGGAGCCACCCCATGGCCGAGCCTCTGGACCACCGCACAACGCCGGTACGCGAACAAATCCTCAAGGCAGCCGAGGCGGCCGTCCTCGCCAAGGGCTTCAACGGCACGTCCATCGACGAGTTGATCGCCACGGTTGGCATCTCCAAAAGCGGCTTCTTCTATCATTTCCAGGGCAAGAGCGATCTCGCCAAGGCCCTTCTGCACCGCTACGTCGCCCAGGACGACAGGATTTTCGATGCGATCTTTGCGCGTGCCGACGAATTGATCGAAGACCCGTTGCACAGCTTCCTAGCCAGCCTCAAGATGCTGGCCGAAACCTTTGCCGACCTGCCGAACGGCCATCCGGGCTGCATGGTCGCCTCGATCTGCTACCACGAACAATTGTTTGACCGCGAAGTCCGCGACATCAGCCAAAACGCCGTTCTCGGCTGGCGCACCCGGTTTCGCGGCCAGATCGAGCGCATCGCCAAGCAGTACCCGCCTCGCATCGCCGTCAACCTGGACGATCTGGCCGACATGCTGTCCGTCACCGCCGACGGCGGCATTATTCTGGCCAAGGTGATGAAGGAGCCGGACTGTTTGCCGCGCCAAATCATGCTGTACCGCGACTTTATCCGCCTTGTGTTCAGCCCCCAGCTCAACTGACGCATTTTTGATGGTCCATTGATGGCCGGTGTGACGGCTGGCTGACCATCGGGGTTCAAACCTGTTCCTGCAAACGGAGACGCCTCCGTCCCGACAAGAACAGGAGAACCGCGATGACCACCGCCACCATGACCTCCCGCCCGATGCCCGCGCCCCGCAATGGCGTCGATACGCCGACCCTGCTGACCACGGTCGCTGCCGTCGGCAACCAGCCCGAACTCGCCAAGTTCCAGTTCCGCGCCCACAGCCGCTGGATCAACGGCACCCACAGCCGCGCCACCATGAACGGCTTTTCCGGGGCGGGCGGCGAGCATACGCGCGAAAAATCCCACATGGCCGACGCCGACCATCCCGCCGTGCTGTGCGGCGAGGACAACGGCCCGACCCCGGTGGAATACCTGCTTAGTGGCTTGGCCGGCTGCCTGACGGCGGGCATCGCCAACATCGCGGCAGTCCGTGGCGTGACCCTGGACATGGTTGAAGCCACGGTCGAGGGCGATGCCGACCTGCGCGGCATTCTCGGGCTGTCCGACGAGGTCCGCAACGGGTTCTCGGGCATCCGCGTGCACTTCACCATCCGGGGCGACGCGCCAGAGGAAAAGCTGCGCGAGATCGTGATGCAGTCGCAGCGCCGCTCGGCGGTGTACGACGTACTGACCAACGGCGTGCCGGTCGAGATTTCCGTCACCGCCTGACGTTGCCCTTCCAGGCGCGGGGACTCCCACTTTTGGAACACCGCCATGTACCGCAACGACGCCATCATCATCGGCGCCGGCCAGGCCGGACTTGCCATGAGCCATTGCCTGTCCGCCCGAGGCATCGACCATGTGCTGCTGGAGCGCGGCCGGGTGGCCGAGCGCTGGCGGAGCGAACGGTGGGACTCCCTGCGCCTGCTGACCCCCAACTGGATGAGCCGCCTGCCCGGTTGGTCCTATCACGGCCCCGACCCGGACGGCTTCATGACCATGCCCGAGGTCGCCCGCTTCCTGGCCGACTACGCCAAGGCCTCGGCCGCGCCGGTGATCGGCGGGACCACGGTCAAGGCAGTTGCCCAAGAGTCCGGCGGCTATCGCGTGGACACCAACCGGGGCACGTTCCGGGCGCGCTGCGTCGTAATCGCCACGGGCAACTGCGACACCCCGGTCGTTCCGGCCTTCGCCCGCCACCTGGCCCCCGACATTCACCAAGTCACCCCCTCGGCCTACCGCCGCCCCGATGACCTGTCCACGGGCGGCGTGCTGGTGGTTGGAGCAGCCGCCAGCGGCGTTCAACTGGCCGAGGAAATTCATGCTTCAGGCCGCCCCGTCTCCCTGTCGGTCGGCAGCCACATGCGCCTGCCGCGCCGCTATCGGGGCCGCGACATCATGTGGTGGCTCGACCGCGCGGGCATTCTCCGCCAGCCGGTCGAGACTCTGCCGGACGTCACGCGGGCCAAGGCGCAGCCGTCCCTTCAACTGGTCGGACGGCCCGACCACAGCGCCCTGGACCTCGGCGTCCTGCGCGACAAGGGCGTCCGGCTGGTTGGCCGCACTATAGCCGCCGAGGGGCCGGTCATCCACCTGCGGCCCGACCTCGCCGACACCAGCGCCAAGGCGCAGGCCAAGCTCGACCGCCTGCTGGCCCAACTCGACCGGGCCGCCCCGCCGGACACGCCGCAGGCCGCCCCCCTGCCCCCGATCACAACGGACCCCGGCCCGGAGCGGCTCGACCTGCGGGCCGAGGGCATCCGCAGTATCGTCTGGGCGGTCGGCTTCCGGCGCAATTACGACTGGCTGCGCGTCCCGGTGCTCGACCGGGCGGGCGAGGTCGTCCACGACGGCGGCGTGACCCCGGCGCGGGGCCTCTATGTGCTCGGCCTGCGCCTGCTGCGCCACCGCAGTTCCAACTTCATCGACGGCGTGGGGGCCGATGCCCAAGCCCTTGCCGCACACCTGCACGCCACTCTCCTGGGAGAACGGTCATGGTCCATGGAAACCGCTTTGATGTCCTGATCGTCGGCGCCCGGTGCGCTGGCGCCGCCACTGCCTTGCTGATGGCCCGCCGTGGCTTGCGGGTGCTGGCAATCGATCGCGCCGAGTATGGGACCGATACGATGTCCACCCACGCCCTGATGCGCGGGGCGATCCTGCAACTTCACCGCTGGGGCGCCCTGCCGCGCCTGATCGAGATGTCCACGCCGCCCGTCGCCACCACCACCTTTCATTACGGCGACGAGGTGATCGAGGTCGCCATCAAACCCCTGCACGGCACCGACGCCCTCTATGCGCCGCGCCGCACGGTGCTGGACGCCGTGCTGGTGGACATGGCGCGCGAGGCCGGGGCCGACATCCGCCACCGGCACAGCCTTGCCGCCCTGCTCCAAGCTCCCTCTGGCCGCGTCACCGGGGCGCGGATCATCGACGCCGAGGGCACTGCCTTTACCGTCGAGGCCGATCTGGTGGTCGGAGCCGATGGGGCGAATTCCACCGTCGCCCGCATGGTCGGCGCTCCCATTCAAAAGGAAGGCAAGCACGCCATCATGGCGCAGTACGCCTACTGGTCGGGCATCGATCTGGCGGGCTATCACTGGTACTACCGGGGCCACTGGGGCGCGGGCACGATCCCCACCAACGCCGGGCGGACCTGCGTGTTCGCTGCCACCTCGCGCCAGCACGATCCGCGCGCCGATTACCGCCACGTCATCGAAAGCGTGGACGCGCCCCTGGCCGAGATGCTGACCACCGCCAAGATGGAAAGCCGCCTGTGGCGGTTCGCCGGACGCAAGAGCTTCCTGCGCAAGCCCCACGGTCCCGGCTGGGCCTTGGTCGGCGACGCGGGATACTTCAAGGACCCCCTGACCGCCCACGGCATCACCGATGCCCTGCGCGATGCCGAGCTTTTGGCCGACGCGGCGGCGCGCGGCACCGAACGGGCATTCTCCGGCTATGCCGAAACCCGCGATGCCCTGTCCATGGACCTGTTCGACGTCACCGACGCCATTGCCTCGCTGGAGTGGGATATGGACGGCCTCAAGGACCTGCACCGCTCCCTGAACCGCGCCATGAAGGAAGAAGTCGAATACCTCGCCGCCCTCGATCACGGCCGCCCCACCGCCGCCCGCCCGGTGGGAGTACTGGAAGACGCCGTCCCGCTGCGGCTCTAAACATTGGATCTCAGGAAATGCCGGATTTCGTCGATGAGGCGGGGCCATTCCGGTTCATCGGGCAGCATCAGGTGATTGCAACTGTCCAGCGACACAAACCGCGCCCCTGGAATGGCCGCCGCGATCAGGCGGCCTTCCTCGAAGGGCACCACGGCGTCCCGCCGCGCGTGCAGGACCAGGGTCGGGACCGTGATGCCGGGCAGCAAGGCCGAAACATCGCAGGCTCCGCTGGTTTCCCGCACCCGGACGGCGTTTTCCGGTGACGTAGAAACCCGCTCCAGTTCGGCGAACCACTTGATTTGCTCCGGGTTGCCTTCGGGCAGGAACAAGGCGCTGAACATCTGGCGGTGGGCCACGAAATCCAGCCCCCAGCCTTCCTTGATGAGCGTGTTGAGGGCCTGTTCATAGGCCTCCGCCCCGTCCTTGCCGCGCCGCCGCCGTCCCCGCGCATAGCCGTTCAGGATGATGAGGTGGCTGACCCGCTCGGGGTGGCGGGCGGCGTAGGCGATGGATACCGCCGCCCCTTGTGACAGTCCAAGCAAAGCGAAGCGGTCGAGGCCCGCCGCGTCGGCCATGGCCTCCAGGTCGTCCACCCATGCCTCAAACGAGATTTCCGGCGGGTGCCAGTCGGACAGCCCGGTGCCGCGCGGGTCATAGCGCACCAACCGGCAGGACTCGCTCAGTTCCGAGAACAGCGGCTGCCACACCGGGCTTTGCCAGTCGAATTCCAGATGGGTCAGCCAGTTGCCAGCCTTGACCAGCGGGCGGCCATGCCCGGTTTCCGAGTACGCGATCCGCGCGCCGTCGCGGGCAGCGCAGAACCGCACCTGCTGCATGGGCGGCACGGGAGCCGACGCCCCCGCCGTCCCCAGCAGATCGCGCAGTTCGCTAACCGAAGGCCCGGCCGGGCGGCGGTCCAGCGGCGGTGACAAGCCCTCGACCAGCCGCCGCACGTCCCGCGCCTTGCCCTGGCGCAGCCACAGCCTCGAAAGATCGAGCGCGGCCCTCACTTCGGGTTCCAGCGCCGCCTGCTCGCGGGCGGTGGCCAGGGCGGCGGTGAAGGCTTCCTCCGCCCCGGCCTCGTCGCCGGGCAGGCGCAGGCGGCCGATCAGGCGCAGGATCTCGGCGGTGTAAAAGAACCCTTGGCGGCTTAACGCCTGCCGCTTGGCTTCCTCCAGCACGGCCAGCCCCGCCGACGGCCGCCCCGCCGCCTGGAGCGCCTCCGCCTGGAGAGCCTGGAAGTACGGGTACTCGATCACCGCCCCCACGGCGCGGCAGCGTTCCAGGCCCTGGTCGATCTCCTCCAGCCCCTCCTGCGGGTCGCCCAGCATGGCGCGCGCCCACCCCCGCAGCACAAGGCCCGAAGCGACGCGGTAGGGGAACCCGTATTCCTCGCCCAGCGCCACTGCGCGGGTGGCATGGGCCAGTGCCGCCGACGGCTCGCCCATGTGCTGACGCAGGCGCGCCATGTGTTCGTGGGCCAGGGCCTGCGCGAAGGCATGACCCTCGGTATGCGCCGCGCTGACCGCCCGGTCGAGCCGCGCCACGGCATCGGTTGTCCGGCCCAGGAACCACAGCGCCCGCCCCGCCCAGCACAGCCCCGACACCATCGGGTTCTCCCCGAACGCCGCGACGACGTGGATGTCGCGGCTGGGAACATAGCTTTGCGTGGTGCGGTCGCCCGCCTCCACCGCCTCGTCAAATCGGGCGTTGTGAAACATCGAGCAGGCCATCAGTTCCGAGCACGCCACCATCAGCGACGGGTCGGTCAACTCGCCCAGTTCAGCTTCCTGGCGCAGCAGGATGGCTTGGGTTTCCAGGTATTCACCGCGAAACTCCTTCATCGCCGCCAAGCCGAACATGGCCGCCGACTGGCGTTGCGTGTCGTGCACCTTGCTGCCCAGATCGCAGGCCCGGCGGTAGTCGGCCTCGGCATCGGGATCGAGCCAGCCCTTGGTGACGACCAGGGTCGGCGCGCGCACGGCCAGCAGGCGCAGTTCCCACAGCGGCCGCGCGCTGTCGTCCAGGGACGGCAGCAACGCCATGGCGCGATCCAGCAGCCCGACGGCATCACGATGAGCGCCCCGGCGAATGGCTTGCAGCGCGGCATCCTCCAGCCAGCGCACGGCCATGGGCGCATCGCCCGCCTGGACGAAGTGCATGGCGATCTCTGCCGCCGGGCGCGTGGCCGCCGTGGCAAAGGCCGCATCCAGCCGCTGCCCGATGGCCCGGTGGAGGCGTTTGCGCGCGGCGGGCATCAACCGTTGATATACGCCATCGCGGTACAGTTGATGCTGGAAGGCATAGGCAGCGGTCACGGTGCCGTCCGGCCATGCCGCCTCGCCCGCCGGACGCAGTAGCACACCGCGCCGGGCCAGCCCATCAGCTTTGCTTTCGACCTCCTCGGACTCCAGTCCCAGCCCCCCGGCGATGGCAGCGGCGGGGAACGACGCCCCAGCCACGCTGGCCGCCTCCACCAGCGCCAGTTCGCTGGCGTCCAGGCGCTCCACCATGCGGTTGATGAGGAACCCCAGGGTTTCCGGCACCCCCTGCTCCAGC
>JBAYSM010000184.1:0-7603 GCA_041676205.1 Rhodospirillaceae bacterium
ATCCTTTATCAGGACGGCCTGATTGGGCGCGAATTGCACACGACGCTCAAGCAGGAATTGGGCGAAAAGCGGACCCGTGCCGAGGCTCGCCCGACGCTGGATCTGGCCGTCCAGAAAACCATTCTGGTAAGCCAGTTCCCATTGTTCGGGGACATGGACGAGGAAAGCCGTACCAAACTTGCCCGCGCACTGAAGACACGCTATGTCCAACCGGGTGATGTTTTGATGCGAAGGGGCGACGTCTCCCGCGAGGTCTGCTTCATTTCCTCCGGTGCCGTTGAGGTTGAAACGGCCGGACAGAAGAACAAACTTGGGCGAGGTGAGATGTTTGGCCAACTTTCGCTGCTCAATCATCCAACGCGGCGCACTCAAGTAACCGCCATCAGTCACTCTGTTCTTCTAGTTCTGGATGAAGCGCGGTTCCGCCGACTACTGGACCGAAATGAAATGCTTCGAGGAGCGGTGGCTAAAGGCGCGGAGCGGCGGGGAACTCCGTTTGAAGTATTGAGGTCGTGAGGCACAGACAGGCATGGCCCCCCAGGCAGAGGCAGCAGATGGGCTGGGCAGCCATAGCTGGTCTTCCTAGCAGTCGCCGCAGGGGCCTGAATGCTACCGAGCAGACTTTGTAGGCCAGTTCGTGGGAAGGTCAGTTCGTGGGTCGGCTATTCTAATTCCCACGCCTGCTTCACTCTCACCCCCGCAGCCCCGGCGCCTCCTGCCCCGTCCTTGCGACGTACTCCGTATACCCGCCGCCATACTGGTGAATTCCTTCCGGCGTCAGTTCCAGCACTCGGTTGGACAGCGTCGCCAGGAAATGCCGGTCGTGGGAGACAAACAGCATGGTGCCCTCATACCCGGCCAGGGCTTTGATCAGCATTTCCTTGGTGTCGAGGTCGAGGTGGTTGGTGGGTTCGTCGAGGACCAGGAAGTTCGGGGGGTTGAACAGCATGGTCGCCATGACCAGCCGGGCCTTTTCTCCACCGGACAGGACGCGGCATTTCTTTTCCACGTCGTCGCCGGAGAAGCCGAAGCACCCAGCCAGGGTCCACAGCGATCCCTGGTTGGCCGTGGGGAAGCAGTCTTCCAGGGACTCGAACACCGTCCGGTCGCCGTCCAGCAGTTCCATTGCGTGCTGCGAGAAATAACCCATTTTGACGCTGCCGCCGACGGTGACGGTCCCTGCGTCCGGCTCGGTCGTGCCCGCGATCAGCTTCAGGAGCGTGGACTTGCCCGCGCCATTGACGCCCATGACGCACCAGCGTTCCTTGCGGCGGATGGTGAGGTCCAGGCCCTCGTAAATGGTCCGGCTGCCATAGCCCTTGTGGACGCCCTTCAGGACCGCGACGTCCTCGCCCGAGCGCGGGGCGGTCGGGAAGTCGAAAGACACGACCTGGCGGCGCTTGGGCGGTTCGACCCGTTCGATCTTGTCCAGCTTCTTCACCCGGCTTTGCACCTGGCTGGCGTGCGAGGCGCGGGCCTTGAAGCGTTCGATGAACTTGATCTCCTTGGCCAGCATGGCTTGCTGGCGTTCGAACTGCGCTTGCTGCTGCTTTTCGTTCAGCGCACGCTGCTGTTCGTAAAATCCGTAATCGCCCGAGTAACTGGTCAGTGAGCCGCCGTCGATCTCGATGATCTTGGTGACGATGCGGTTCATGAACTCGCGGTCGTGCGAGGTCATCAGCAGGGCTCCGTCATAGCCCTTCAGGAACCCCTCCAGCCAGATCAGGCTTTCGATGTCCAGGTGGTTGCTCGGCTCGTCCAGCAGCAGGGCGTCGGGCCGCATGAGCAGGATGCGGGCCAAGGCCACGCGCATCTTCCAGCCGCCGGACAGGGCGCCGACGTCGCCGTCCATCATTTCCTGGCTGAAACTCAGCCCGGCGAGGACTTCGCGCGCCTTCCCCTCCAGTTCATAGCCGCCCAATTCCTCGAAGCGGGCCTGCACCTCGCCATAGCGTTCGAGGATGGCGTCCATGTCGTCGGCGCGATCGGGGTCGCACATTGCAGCTTCGAGGGTCGCCAGTTCCGTCGCCACGGTGCTGACCGGCCCGGCCCCGTCCATCACTTCGGCAACGGCGCTGCGGCCGGACATTTCGCCGACGTCCTGGTTGAAGTAGCCGATGGAGACTTGCTTTTCGACCGAAACCTGCCCCTCGTCGGGCGTTTCTTCGCCCGTGATCATGCGGAACAGCGTCGTCTTGCCTGCGCCATTGGGACCGACAAGGCCGACCTTCTCGCCCCTGTTCAGCGCCGCGGAGGCCTCGAAAAAGAGGATGCGGTGGGCGTTCTGCTTGGTGATGTTGTCGAAGCGGATCATGCGTGGCAAGGCTCCCGTGGCGCGGCTGGCCCCTTATGCCACAGGATGTGCAACGAGATAGAGTCCTGATCGACAGCCACCTCGCCAACTTTCGCCGCCATGTCGGGATCCGCAAAGGCCGAGACGATAGCCCAGGCGCCCCTACCCCCAATCAAGCTGGGATCAAGGGTATCTTGGACAGTGCGGCAAACCACGTGTCATCCCATCCCTGCCATGCCTGGGGGGTTCCCTTCTTCGGGCTTAGAGCGTCATCAACAAATAGATTTAGAACCGAGCCGTCGTCCACCGAATGTTCCTGGCCTCTTTCAAGAACATTCACGATCAGGTGGTCCCGGCCGTATTTTGACTGCAGCAATTCTTGCAACTGCCGGAAGCGTTCTCCAGGTTCTTGCCCGGCAAACACCAGCCCCACCCGTTGGCCGCCAGAAAGAAGTTGCTGCGTCTTTGCACCGAGGTGGGAAAATTTTGCCAGTGACTCGTCAAGGGAGTTCCGGATGGCCAAGATACACTCTTCATGACTATTCCACCATTGGTGCAGCGTCCCAAAGTGATGGAGAAATATGAAGCCGGAAGATTTCTCCCTTGGTATGAACTTTCCTTTGCTCTCAAGGATATCAATATCCTCTTTCGTAATGGTGAAGTCTCGGCTAATAATGTCTATTACGCCTCCTAATCCGCCATCCATCAAATAATCGAAAAAAAAGGACGACGGACTGTAAGACGGATCCAGCTTCTCCATAAAACGGTCTATCTGGAACCGTGTCTTGCATCTACTGCCTATGGAAATCAACATATGCACGTCTTTATGCATTCTCACACCCCATCGGACTACTGCGTTGGGTCCAGCTATGGCAAATCATGCCCCAAGGGGAGGTAAAATGCCAGTCTACGCCGCCGCCTCCTGAAACCCCAATGCTGCCCTCAGCATACGGCCATTCATCCATTGCCCAAAAAGGAGAGCGCCACCTTGCGGCGGCGCTCCAAGCATCAATAAATTTTAGTTGATGACCGTCCGCGGGATTAACGCGCGGGGGTCGGCATGGTGGTGGTGGAGCCGCTGGCGCCGCTGGCCCCGCCTGCTTCACTTTCCTGATATTCGGGAAGTTCGGCCAGTTCACTGGCCTGCATGGAGGCCTCGATTTCGCCCTGCGGGTTCATGGTGACTTGCTGCCATTCCAGCTTCACCTTCTTGTCGCCTTCCTGGGCATCGACCACCAAGCCTGCGACCTGCCCCTGGCTGTCAACCAGGACGTTGCTGATTTCGCCCAGTTCTTCACCCTGGGCGCTCTTCAGCGTCTTGCCGATGACCTCATGGCCTTCACCTGCCCCCATGGCCGCTGTCTGATCGCTCGACAGCGAGCCGGACGCCGCGGTGTCAGGGGACGACAGGCTGGGCGAGGACGGGGACTCCGCTGCCCCGCTGGTGCTGGGCGACGTCATGGACGGGCTGGTGGAGGCGCCGGGAGTGGGTTCGGTGGTGCTGGACTGCGCGAAAGCGACACCGGGAATGACAAGAGCGGCGCCAAGCGCGGCGGCATAAAGAGTTCGCATGAGGAGTGTCTCCCGTTGTGAGGTTCGACCACCAACACGGAGAGAGGGCCAACGGTTGCCAACAAACCCATTCGACCACGACGTTCACCGGATTTCCGGCGCATCACCGTCTCCAAAGAAGAGGGCGCCCTCCCCTCGCCTTTGCGATGACGTTGCCTTATGTCAAATGCTCCACGTCGAGAGGAGGCCCGCATGCGAGTTGCAGTCGTCGCCATCGTCCTGCTGTTGCTGGCCGCGTGCGGGCCGCGCATGGTGGAGTCCGACGTCACGCGCTTTAGCGCACTGCCAAGCGGACCGTCGCCGGGGTCAGTGACCATCATACCGTTGCCGGACCAGCGGGGCAGTCTGGAATTTCAGGCCTATGCCGAAATGGTCGCCGAGGAGCTGCGCCTCGCGGGGTATCAGCCAACACCGGCGACCGCCCGACCGGCGGCGGACTACGAGGCGCGGCTGACCTGGGGCGTCGGCGATGCGGTGACCGAGTTCCGCAGTTCGCCCGGCACCGTGTTCGGCGGCACCTCGATCTTTGGCAACCGCACCGGATACGGCATGGGCATAGGCGTGCCACTGGGCAACACCGGGTACGTGGACAGCACCACCCGCTATACAAAGTGGGTGCGGCTGGTCCTGCGGCCCTTTGGCAACCCCGATGCGGCCAACGTCTTTGAAGGCAGCGCCGTGACCCGCGAAGGCGGCACAACCATAGATCCTGTCATGCCCTATCTGGTCGAGGCCTTGTTCACCAACTTCCCCGGCGGTAGCGGTACCACGGAGCGGGTACGCATTCCTCAACGCTGAGGGCCCGGCCGCCCATCGCCCTTCCGATCACCCGCCGTGGCCCCTATGATGGAGGCTCCGCGACCTGATTCAGCCTGGATGCCATGCCGCTCAACGACTGTTTCGCCGTTTCCGACCGCCTCATGCCGTTGAGCGAGGCGCTGGAGTTCATCGCCGAGCGGGTTTTTCCCGTGGCAGGGACCGAGGTTCTGCCGCTGGCGGTTTGCCGGGGCCGCGTACTGGCCGCCGACGTGGCCGCGCGGGCGACGTTGCCGCCCACTCCGTGCAGCGCCATGGATGGATTTGCCGTGCGCCATGCCGACCTGAGCAGCGACGGCACGACCACCCTGCCGCTGGCCGCACGCATCGCGGCCGGGCACCCGTTGGCCGCTCCCCCGCCGGCGGGCACGGCGGTCGAACTGTTCACCGGAGCGCCGCTGCCCGACGGCTTCGACACCGTCGCCATGATCGAGGACTGTACCACGGCCGAGGGGTACGTCACCCTGCCCGCCGGCTTGAAAACTAACGACCACGTCCGCCCGGCTGGGGAGGACTACACCGCCGGCGCCCGCGTACTGAGTGCCGGGAAACGCCTCCGCCCACAGGATATCGCACTGGCCGCCGGGGCGGGCCATGCGGCGCTGACCGTCTATCGGCCGCTGCGGGTCGGCGTATTCTCGACCGGCGACGAGGTGGTCGAGCCGGGCGGCACCCTGGGGCCGGGGCAGATTTACGACAGCAACCGCCATGGGCAGATTGCCTTGGTCGAGGCGTTCGGGGCAGAGGCCACCGACCTCGGCCACCTGCCCGACGACGTGGACGCCATTGCCGCCGCGCTGGCCGAAGCCGCGCCGCGTTTCGATGCCCTGGTGACGTCGGGCGGCGTGTCCATGGGCGGCGAAGATCACGTCCGCCCCGCCGTGCTGCGCCACGGCGAGCTTCACCTGTGGCGGGTCAAGGTCAAGCCGGGCAAGCCCGTCGCGCTCGGCCGGGTCGGGGATACCGCGTTCATCGGCCTGCCGGGCTATCCCGTCTCGGCGCTGGTCATGCTTATGCTGCTCGGTCGCCCGGTGCTCAAGCGTTTGATGGGGGCGACGGCCGATGCGCTACTGCCCACGCCGCTGCCCGTCCGTGCCGGATTCGCCTTCAAGAAGGGGCACGAACGCCAGACGTTCCTGCGCGCGAGCCTTGTTCCGGCCGCCGATGGCGGGCTGGAGGCCGTGCCCTATCCGACGCAGCAGTCGGGCGTTTTGGCGTCATTGAGCGATAGCGACGGCCTGATCGACATCGCGGCGGATCGACGGACGGTGGCGCCCGGCGATTGGCTGCCCTATTACAGTTATGACGCCCTTCAATGGTAAGAGGACCCGACCCCATGGCCGCGACGCTGGACGACAAGACCCGCACCGAAATCGAAGCCGCCGCCTTTCGCGGATTGGTCGCACACCTGCAAAAGCGGACGGACGTGCAGAACATCGACCTGATGAACCTTGCCGGGTTCTGCCGCAACTGCCTGTCCAAGTGGGTGCTGGCCGCCGCCAAGGAGCGCGGCGCCGACGTGACTTATGACGATGCGCTCGAAATGGTCTACGGCATGACCTACGCCGAGTGGAAAAAGACCCACCAGACCCCGGCCAGCCCCGAACAGCAAAAGATGTTCGAGGACACCAAGCCCCTGCACGCCGCGATCAGCGGCCACAACTGAGGACCCGCCGATGACAGAGAAGCCGCCGGGGACAGAAAAGGCGTCGGGCACTTACGCCGCCTGGCAGCCGGTCGATCCGTCCGAGCACTTGAGCGAAGACGACATCACCCGGCTGGTCCACACGTTCTATGACAAGATCCGCGACCACGCCGAGCTAGGTCCGATTTTTGACAAGAGCATCGACGACTGGGGTCCGCACCTGTCCAAGATGGTCGATTTCTGGGCATCCATGATGCTGGGCGTGAAGCGGTACGATGGCCGTCCCCTGCCCGCCCACATGAAGATGCCCGATCTGCGCGATCACCACTTCGGGCAATGGCTGGTGCTGTTCCGCCAGACCTGCGAGGAACTGTTCGAGCCTGCCATCGCCGCGCAGTTCATCGAGCGGGCCGAACGCATCGCTCAGTCGTTCCGTTATGCCATGCAGTTCGCCCCGGATCGGGCGCGTGAGGCTATGCCGCTGGTGAACCACCCGCCGCATGGTGAGTGAGATCGACTCGGATTGAAACCCGACTCTGGAGTGCGGGTACTGCGCGTAAAAAAGGCCTCCCAAGGGGGCCTTTTTTATTTTGCGCCGCAGTACCCTCCGTTCGGCCGGCATGACACGAACCGGTACTAAAGCGTGCGATCGAGCGGCTCCGGTGGAGGCTGACCCCCAAAATGCACCGCAACATTCAAAAGCGCTTATATCATAGGTTGCTTAACGCCGATATTTTTCCCGTGCAGACGTCGCAGTTTCGTCATATTAGACTTAGGTGATAAAGCGCGACACCAAATGATCGCGCAATGGATGGACCAAAGAATAACCGTGCACGCGACTGTGCCAAAGGTCGGTGCCCAAGGGAGGACACGTCATTGCCCCAACGCATTTCCCTGCGCCGCCAGATCCTGGCGGCTCCTGTTTTTGCGGCTGCCTCGCTGGTTGCTGCCCTCGCCCTCAGCCCCCCGGCCGAGGCTACGAACGGCTATTTCTCCCATGGGCAAGGCCCCCGGTCGCAAGGCATGGCCGGGGCGGGTACGGCGGTGGACCGCAGCCCCATATCGGCAGCGACCAATCCGGCGCTGGCGGAAAAAGTCGGCAACGCGGCGGGCGTCTGCGGCGAACTCTTCAGCCCCGACCGCGACGCCACCGTCGGGGGCACCAAGTACGAAAGCGACAATACACTGTTCGTCATCCCCTGCGCTGGGGTGAACACGCGCCTGGACGACATCAGCACATTGGGCGTCACCCTGATCGGCAACGGCGGGATGAACAC
>JBAYSM010000185.1:0-7566 GCA_041676205.1 Rhodospirillaceae bacterium
ACCGGCCCCTGACACACGGGATCGGCATACTCTACAAAGCCACCGACAAAGCCGCCCTCACGCAACGTTTGGCGGATGTCGCTGCCGCACCGCAGATGGATGGTCGGCCGATCCCCGTCAGGCGCATCGCCCTTAACATCGCGGCGCGGCTTACCCATGCCGGCAAAGGGCGGCGCGGAGACGAGCGGACTTGCCATCGGCAGCTCTCCATGTGGAGTTCAAGCCGGAACGGCTTGATCGGGCACCCATCATGGAAAGCAATAAAGGCGACCATGTGGCCGCCTGTTGAAAATTCAGAGGTTTGACAATCGGGAATCAGGACCCGCGCACGGGCACCGGAACATTCTTCGGCTTGGGCAGAGACACCGGGATAACCCGCGCCTTCATGGGGGGCGCGTCCGGAAGGACGGTCGCCTTGGAATAGATGAAACCGTGCGTGGGGTAGTGGGTCGTGCCGAAGTCGCCGACCGGCGTGTACCACACGCGCACCTGGGACCAGTCGTTTTTCGGCGAGACGTCCAGGATGCCCACGGAACGATCAACCCGCCCCTTGCGGCGACCGCGATCCCAGTTGGCGTGATCGACCAGGATGCGACGATTGCCAAGCACCTTGCGGACCACGGCGACGTGCCCCTGACGCAGGGTCGACGTCCGCTTGAAGACCAATACGGACCCCTCGCGGGGGGTATGTCCACGGGCGTAGGTCCCCGCAGCAGCGGTCCACCACTGCCAAGCGTCCCCCGAAAGGCTGATGTCCGACACTTGCCGGGCAAACGGAACGCAGCTCCAGAACGCACCGGCGCTAATGGCCTTGGCATCGGGCGCGATTGTCACAGAAAGAACCGTGACGCACAGCGCAACAAGCAGCATGCGAACCCTTTTAACCAACCCCATCGGCAGTGGTACCCCCTGGATATGTCGCTCCCTTTAGGAGCGGAGCCTTTGCGGATCCGCCCGTTCCACGGGAACGGTCGAATCAGCAGCGCCGTCATTCAGGCTCCAGGTATCCACGACACCGCTAATGCCGTCAAGTGCCCCCGACACAAGTTCAAGCGCCAGAAACCGCTCAATATCCACAGGCCCTGGTAATCGTAGGGATTCTGCGAGCTTCCGCTGGAACCCAAAACGCGCGTAATACGGTTCATCCCCGACCAGAAGAACGATGCGGTAGCCCAGCGCCCGCGCTTTCGACAGCCCCTCGTTCATCAACAGCGTGCCGACTCCCGTCTTTCGCAGCCCTCCATGGACGGCAATCGGCCCCAGCAGCAAGGCCGGAACGCGGTCTTCCGTTCCGTCCACCGCTATGCTCACCAGCCAGAACCGCAGGGTCCCGCGCAGGAACCCATCGTCCTCCTCGGCAACAAGGCAAAGCGCGGCGATGGGCGGTACGCCCTCGCGCAAACGGTAGACGGTCTTCTTGTGCCGATCGGCGCCAAAGGAGTCTTCAAGCAGGCCTTCAATCAGTGCTGCATGATGCGGCTGTTCGGGAATGATGTGCATGATCTCTCTCGGCAACGGCGCTCAGGCAGGCTTGGCAGCGGATCTTTATGTCGTCCCACACCGCATCGGGTGGACCATCCGGCTCGACCTGTCCGTACAACGCCATCAATTCAGTGGCCAATAGCAGGGCCAGCGGCTTTTCGGTGCGCCGCCAGACATCCAGATCCCAGGGAATCCCGCTGTCCTGGAGGCGCCCGGTGGCAAAGAAAACGTGCGCGGAACATCGTCGTCGCTCGGGACCAGCCTCCACCGGCAAGACCCTGAGCGCATAGCTTCGCCCCTCGTAAAACGCCAACCGCGCCCACGCCTCGGCGCCCAACCCCTTCAACAGAGCGCCGTGGACGACGGCTTCGTCGCTGGCAACCAGCATGGGGAAAGGCTCGCCGTTGACGCGCTGACGCCGGAATCCCGTGAGAGTGGCAAGGTCACGCTGAACGGGCGCCGCCGCACCGGGGCCAAGGACAATGTCGAGAATATCGCCGTCCAGAAGACTGCCGAACACGAACAGCGGAGCTTCCGGGGCGGGAGTCGGGAGGGCGCCCATGGCTTACCCCTCAGAAAAGGAACGATCAGCCGCCGCGGCGGCCAGGGACGCAAGCCGTCGGCTCGCACAATGACATGCCCTTATCGTCGTTCCGCCGGAAGGCGGTTCACACGGCCGATCATGTCCCCCCCTTCCCATCTATTCGTGGCGTCCATCTCATGATGCATAGGCAATGCCGCGCATACACGCAAGGCAAAAGCGGCGAACACCGAGGCCCTCCTGGCCGTTTGTTGCTGATTAGGCAACGGAGGCAGAGCCATGGCGATGCAAGGTCATCACGAGACCACGGGCACCGACGTCATTCGTATCATCCTGGCAATTCTGCTGCCGCCGCTGGGGGTGTTTCTCCAAGTGGGGTTCGGCATGCACTTCTGGATCAATATCGTGCTGACCATCCTGGGCTATATTCCCGGCATCGTCCACGCCGTCTGGGTGATTGCGCGGCGGTAACGCGCATCTGAACCGCGAACCACCGCGCCCTGCATTTCGTTGCGTTGATAAGCGTTATGGTGAGCGGAGGACGTTGGAGATGCGCGCGGGAACCTGGGCTACGGTCGTTGCGATCCTAATCATGGTCGCCGTCGGGTGGTGGGTGGTCAATTGGGAGCGGGAGGACACCGTTCCGATGGCCGAAATGCCGGCTCCGACAACGGATTATACGCCTCCCGTTCAGCAGGAGGGGCAGACTCCGGCTGCCGAACCGGCACCCCAAACCACGGAACCTGAGCAAACGGTGGGCGAGCCGACCCCGCAACCGGAACCCCGGCCCGCTGACTAACGCCAATCAAGGAATACGGTCATGGCGATAGCAACACGACACCGCGTTCGTGCCCATACTCCACCGCGCATAAACGCCGCACTGGAAGAAGATATCCGCCACCGGCTGACCGAATATGCCACCCGCCTGGAAGACATTGAGGCACGACTGCGCACATTGGACCGCGAATGGGACATCGAGCGCGCCATCGAGGCCAATGCATCATCCCTTGCCTTGGCCGGACTGGCCTTGGGCGTCCTGCACGACCGGCGATGGCTGGCCCTGCCGATCGTGGTCGCTGGGTTCCTGCTCCAGCACGCCATACAGGGTTGGTGCCCGCCGGTTCCCGTGCTGCGCCGCATGGGATTCCGCACTGCCGAGGAAATCGGCCGCGAACGCGTCGGGCTAAAGGCCTTGCGCGGCGACTTCGAAGGGGCAGCAGCCCACCATTGGGAAACCCCGCAGGATCGCGCTACCGCAGCACTTCGGGCCGCGCAATAGATTAGCATCTTGGCATCTTCCCCCTTCTGCCGCGCCCCGCGACAGGGCACAATGGCGGCAACCAACCATGATAAATTGGGGGAACGCGTCCATGATCCTGCACCTGCCCGGCCTGTTCGATGCCCGTGCCTTGGCCTTCGTTGACGAGGTACTGAGCCGCGCAGTGTTCAACGACGGCGCCTTGACCGCCGGACAGGCCGCCAAGCACCTCAAGCGAAACCAGGAACTGGACCGCAACCGCACCCCCGGCGCGGCCGAGATTGAAAAGCTGGTGGTCGCCGCCCTGTCGGCCAACCGCGACTTCCAGGACTTTGCCCTGCCCCAAGGCTTCTCGCGCCCCATCGTCAGCCGCTACGAGCCAGGCATGGAGTACGGCCGCCATGTCGATAACCCCATCCTCGCCAGCGGCGGACAGTCCATGCGGACCGACGTGTCGGTGACGATCTTCCTCAGCAATCCCGAGGACTATGACGGCGGGGCCCTCATCCACATGGTCGATGGCGTGGAGCGGTCGTTTAAACCGGCGCGCGGCGACGCCGTGGCCTACACCACTGGCACCCCGCACCGGGTCGAGGAAGTCACGCGCGGCGCCCGCGTTGCCGCCATCCTGTGGGCGCAGAGCATCGTAGCCGACCCGCACCGGCGCGGCATCCTGACTGGCTTTCACAAGGTCCATCACACGCTGTCCGAACAACGCCCCGACGCCCCGGAAACCGAACTGTTCCTGGAGAGCTATTACAATCTGGTTCGTTTGTGGGCGCAGATGTAATCTCTGGTCATGCTTACAACCAAGTGGCCTTCGCTGGCCGTCCTGGCCGTGGCGGAAGTCCTGGCATTAGCCCTATGGTTCTCGGCGTCGGCAGTAGTGCCATCGCTGCGGGCCGAATACGCGCTGGACAGCTTTCAGATGGCGGCCTTCACCAGCGCGGTGCAGGTAGGGTTCGTGGTCGGCACGTTGACCAGCGCATTCTTCGGGCTGGCCGACCGGCTGGACCCCCGGCGCTACATCATGGCCGCGGCATTGGTGGCGGGTATCGCCAACGGAGCAATCCTGCTGCTCGCCCCGACCGACCCCACGGTTGCCGTGCTGCGCTTCATCACTGGGATGGGCATGGCCGGGATCTATCCGGTCGGCATGAAACTGGCTTCGACCTGGGCGCGGCCGGGGGCCAAGGGGGATCTGGGGCTGCTGGTTGGCTTTCTGGTCGGCGCCGTCACTTTGGGGTCGGCGTCGCCGCATCTGTTCAATGCCTTCGGCGGTATCGACTGGCGTTTCACCATCGGCGCAACGTCGATTGCCGCACTGGCCGCCGCCGCGCTGATACCGCTAGCCGGCATCGGCCCGAACGTGACCAAGGCACCGCCCTTTGACCCGCACGCCGCCCTGCGCGGCTTCACGACCCCGGCCATGCGTCTGGCCAATCTGGGCTATCTGGGGCACATGTGGGAACTCTACGCCATGTGGGCGTGGATCGTGGTGTTCCTGCAGGCCAGTTTCGCGGCGACCATGCCTGACACGCAGGCCATCGAGTGGTCCCGCCTTGTCGCCTTCGCCACCATCGCGGCCGGAGCCATCGGCAGCGTGGTAGGCGGCCTGTTTGCCGACCGCTGGGGCCGCACCACTCTGACCATCAGCGCCTTGGCAATCAGTGGGTCGTGCGCCCTTCTGGCCGGCGTCCTGTTTGGCGGCCCACCGTGGCTGATGATCGTCTTGTGCTTGGTGTGGGGGGTGAGCATCGTTGCCGATAGCGCCCAGTTTTCGGCCAGCATCACCGAACTGTCTGACCGCTCACTGGTCGGCACCATGCTGACGGTGCAGACCTGTGCCGGGTTCCTGCTGACCTTGGCGACTATCCACCTTATCCCCGTGGTGGCCGAAACGGTCGGCTGGCAGTGGGCCTTCACCGCGCTTGCCATCGGTCCCGTGGGGGGCATCTGGGCCATGGCGCGCCTACGCGGTCGGCCCGAGGCGGCACAGCTTGCGGGCGGCAAGCGCTAGGCCCGCAGCAAAACCAGCAAGTCCCTGAACGCCTCCAGCCCGCGCAGCCCCTCCAGCCCGCGGCGCACGGCAGCACGGGGAAGAACCGGCGGCGGGCGCTCGCCTCCCTCTCCGGGCGGACCGGATCGGGACCACAGCGCCCACATGCTCTCCACGGCCGCTGGGTCGCGCCAGTCATAGCCACAGAGCGCCCGCAAAACATCGGTGGTGCCGCGTTCACTATCGGCAGGAATGACCGCCCCGTCGCCCAGCCCACAAAGCAGGTCCAGATACCACCGTGCAGCCTCGTGCACCTCATCGGGCGCGGCAGTATTACGCGGGCCTTCAACCTGACGCAGACGCCATGGGGCAGTACTGCGGTCGCGGGCGATCTCGAAAGCGGCGATGCGCCGTCCTCCGCGCCGCACCGACATCACGCGATGCCCCTCGATCACGCAGGGCACGGCGTAAAGCGGCAGGCAGTTGCCCAGCGCCTCCCCCTCCTCCACCAGGTCCTGCACCGAACCAAGCGGCACGATCTCCAACCCGCCCGGCGCGACGACCGGAGCCGACGGGCGGGACCACGCAAGGCTTGCCCCCTGCACGTTCTTCAGCGACACATGCGGAAACAGCGTGCCGATGGAGCGGTGAAACCGATCGGAGAAGCGCACGATCTGCGGCAAAGTCCGCGACGCCAGCAAGAACGCCGTGGCCACGCCCTCGGCCAGCCGTAGGGCGTGCGCATCCACGGGCACATCGGGCAGTCCGCTATCATGGGCGGCCAGCGGCAAGCAGACCGAGTAAGCGAACGCCCGCGCGCCATCGCGGAGCATCTCGCCGCCCCATGGCAGGCGCAGCAAATGCCGGAAATTGTCCCAGGCGATAGCACCGGCGATGCGGTCCTCCTCCTGGGCGCGACGGCGCGGATGCAGCGCGTCGGAAGTGCTCCCCGTCACCACGGGCACGCGGGTCAGCGGCACGGCGGGACGCACCCGTTCCCCATCGGCCGCCCGGAACAGGGCGCACCAGTCACCGTCAAAGCCGCGCAGCAGGGCGCGTAACGCCTGCCGCCGCCCCCCGCGTGGTCCGCCGATGAACGCCGCAAGGCTGTTCAGCTCCTGCGCCAGACTGGCGAAACACGCCCACGGATCATCCTCCGGCTCCAGCGACGTGGCCGGACGGCGGCCGGGGCATAGGCTGCCGTCGATGTCCTCCAGGAACATCAGCAGGTATTCAGCATGATCGGGCACCACCCGATGCGAAAAGCCGTGGAAGCAGCGCAACGCCGCCTCGGACACCTGAAACGCTTCGGCCAGCGCGGGCACCAGGGGGGCGCGGGCATCCACCGCCCGGCGCAACAATGGAACCTCTGAAATTGCGCGGGCGAACACAGGGAACGCGCGCGCCGCCTGCCGCCGCACCTCGGCGCGCGGACTGGAGCCACGGTAGAAGCGATAGGTGGCCTGCCGGTACTGCGTCGCCAGCCCCATGACCTCCACCGCCGCCCCGTCGATCAGGCGGGCAGCCGGAGCCAGGATGGCGCGCGCCCTGGGTTCCTCGGTGGCATGAAACCGGGTGAATACTTCGGGGGTCGGCATCAGGTGGGACCGGCGCCCGAGGTCCACCACCGTCATCCAGTCGCGCCGCACGCCCATCACCGGATGCGTAGGGTCGAGGCCAAAGTCCCGCAGCAGGGTCGGAAAGCGCAAGGGATAAGGCACCACCCTGCCCACTCCCGGCACGGTAAAGTCCACAACATCGCGCCGAAACGCGCGCAGCGCCTCGCGAAGGGGCGCTTCGCGTCCATTGCGGAGCGCCGGAACGTGATCGGCCAAGGCGTGGGTGAAGGTCGCAAGATCAAAGGAGGCCACGAACCGCTGGCGGGCGAACAGGTTGTCCTCGGTCGTTAGGTCGCCGCTGTCGGCAAAGGCCACAACCAAGCCGACGAACAAGCCACCCCGCGCCCGGACAAGCACGTACAGCTTGGCGGCGCCTGGATACAGGCCTTGCAGATGACCGACGGCGGTCAATCCATCGGTCTTTGCCAAAGCAAAGCCGTTGAGGCGGCGGTGCCAATCCACCGCGTCGACCCACGACGAAATCCCACCGGGAGGGGGAACGGAACCGTCCGGCGCCATGCCATCTCCTTGAGTGACCCCACGCCCTCAGTATGAGGGGCTGGCGGGGCCTGAAATCAAGTAAACAACACCGCCATGTAAACCACGTACAGGGACAGGAATACCCCGGCCTCCCAACGCGCCACCTTCCAGCCGGTGGCGGAGAACA
>JBAYSM010000186.1:0-7563 GCA_041676205.1 Rhodospirillaceae bacterium
ATCGGGTCGGGCGGCAGCAGGTCGGGCGGCAGCGGGTCGGGCGGGGAGAGAGCGGCCAGCGCGGCGCGGAAGGCTGTCCAGCGTGCCTCCGTGATGTGGGTGCGGAAGTCACTGGACCACAGGTACAGCACCTCCCGCCAGCCCGCATCGTCGGGCGGCAGGCCGTGGCGGGCGGCGGCTAGGCGATGGCAGGCGGCGTTAACCACGGCGCTATCCCGCCCGGCCACCGCCCACCGCAGGACCGAATATTTGCCCTGCTTCTTGACCAGGACCGGCGCCTCTGCCGAGGTCAGGCTCTCAACCGGTACGCCCCTCCCCCCTTGCTCCAGGCTGGCGCAGACCGCTGCCGGGGGCAGGAAGCCATAGCGGCCAGGCGCTGACAGGGCCCGGAACAGGTCCTCCAGCCGCAGCCATTCATCTGCCAGGATGGCGGCCTCGGTCTGGAAGCGCCCTGGCCGGAAGCCAAACACCTCGGCATCATTGGTATAGAGGGGAAAGCACTGCCCCGGCGCCAGGCGCTGGCGATCCAGCCACTCCAGGATCTCCTCCAGGTCCAGTTCGCCATGGACATACCGCTGCACCTTCTGGAATCCGACCGAGCGGCTCCACAGCACTGTCAAGGGCGGCCCTGCGCCGTCCTCCACCTGCAGCGGCCACCGCCCTAGGTCGAGGTCCCAATCTGGCTGGTGGGCGATGGTGTTGTCCCAGTCAAAGACAAGCCCGCGAAAACCCGCCTCGCCGTAAAGGGGCAACAGGCCGCGGCTGACCGTCTGTTCGTTGACCAGGGCAGTGGTGGGGCGGACGCCCAGGAGATCGCGGTAGACCTGCAGCCCGTGCGCCAGGTTTGCCCGGTTGACGGCGGCTGGAACCAGGGGGCCGGCGATCTGGGCGTAGCCACTGGCCACAAATTCCACCCGGCCGGCGGCGATCAGTGCCCGCAGATCGGCGACCAGCCCAGGGTCGAGGCGGGCCAGTTCCTCGATGGTCCAGCCAGGGGCTTCGATGCCGATCGGCAACGACAGTCGGCCGATCATGTCCAGCAAGGGCCGGTAGCAGCGTTCAACGACCGCCGGGCGCCGCTCCTCCTCTATGGAGGAGAACATGAGGTTCAAATGAAAGAGCGCCCACAGGGTCGGTCTGGCCTGCTCCATTCATGCCCCTCCCCGGCCCTGCAGAAGTTCGCTCACGGCGCCGGCGACGCGCTGCACGCCCCGCCCGTCAACCAGCCTGGCCGCCTCCGCCGCGCGGTGTGCCGCCGTCGCGGCAAGGCCGATGATGCCATTGGCGGCACGGTCCAGGTCGCAGGTGGCGGCCAGGCCGAAACTGGTCGCCGGCCACACCGGCCGCTCGCGCGCAAAGCGGGCCTGCAGCGCGACGTGAGCCGGGGTGGGTTCAATGGTCGCCACCGACCGGCCAACGCAGAAAGCCTCCAGTTGCAGAAGCCCGATCTTGGTCACCACCAAATCGGCGGCAGCCATGTGCGGAATGACGTCGCCACCCAGCGGCAGGGCCCGGCTGTCGTGCCAGGACCCGACCAGGGCCTCGGCCTCGCTTAGAACGGCGGCATCGGCAAACACCGTCGCCGGCCCGCGAAAGCCCGCCTCGTGCAGGGCGCGCGCCAGGCGCAGACCCAGATGCGTCGGGTCACTGCCGCCAAAGCAGATGCAGATTGCTCCAGTGCCCGGCGGCGGGGTGCCATGGGCACCGGCTGCCGATGGATGGACGATGGCGTACTCAAGCCCGCACAGGCGCGGCGCCCCAACCGCCACGCCGGGCACTCCCAGGGCATTGACGACCAGCGCCGCACGGGCCGCTGCCGGGCCGTCATCATCGACCAGCACAACAGGGGCGCCGGTGCGCCGGTCGGCCTCGACCTCGGCCACCGTACTGCCGCCGGCAATGTCGCGGATGATGAGCGAGGCCGGCGCATCGGCGGCCACCCAGGCCTCCGGCGGGCCAGCGAACGCCAAGGCCTCCAGGCTGGTCGGCGCGATGCCCACGGAAAGCCCCAGGTCCCGCAATGCGCAGGCCAGGAAGTGGGCCCGCATCAGGTGGCCCAGTCCGATGCTGGCGCCGGCCCCAGCCCGGATTAGAACGTCAGGCACCGGCGCTATTCCCTCCAGAACCGCTTCCATCAAAGTCGGCCTGCCGCAGCGGCTGCCCGCGCTTGACCGGGCGCGCCAGCGGCCGGCCTACCACGGCCTCAAGGTCTGCCGGCGCGAAGTCGCCGATAGCAGGCCGCACGATGGCGATATCGGCGGCGGTCAGCACCGCCCCGGCCGCCAGATCCCGCCCGGCAAACAGGCTTCTCCGCCCGCCGATGCGGCCGTCCCGCTCGCTGTCCATGCAGCGCTTGCGCCCATCGCCCAGGGCCAGGGAGAGGCGGCCCAGGCCATCGACCAGATCGCGGAAGTGGGCCGGCTCCATGGCAAAGGGCGCATCGGGCGTGCCGGCGTCCCGCGACAAGGTGAAATGCTTTTCGAACACCCGCGCGCCGCGAGCAAAGGCCGCAAAGGCCATCTCGTTGCTCATGTAGTGGTCCGAGAAGCCGACCGGCAGCCCGAAGGTCTCGCGCAGTTCGTCCAGCACCAGGATGTTGGCGTCGCCGACCTCTGGCGGGTAGGCGCCGATGCAGTGCAGCAGCATCACCGGCGGCGCCCCGTGGTCGCGCAGCAGGGCGACGGCGCGGCGGATCTCGTCAGGCTCAGCCATGCCGGTGGACAGAATGACCGGCTTGCCCAGGGCCGCTACGGCGACCAGCAACTGGTCATAGGTGAGGTCGCCCGAGGCGATCTTGATGGCCGCGGCACCAACCTCGGCCAGCAGTCCGGCGCGCGCCGGATCAAAAGGCGTCGAAAGGAAATCGACGCCGCAGTCCCGACACGCCGCAACAAGCAGCGGGTGCCAGTCGGCGGGGATCTCCAGCCTCTCCAGGATGGGCAGCACCGTCGATGGCGTCAGCGCGCCATCCTTGCCTTCGTCCATGCAGTTGAGCAGCAACGGCGCCTGCCACGACTGGAACTTGACGGCGTGAGCGCCGGCATCCGCCGCCGCCCTAATCAGGCGTCGCGCCAGGTCCAGGTCGCCATTGTGGTTCGAGCCGATCTCGGCAATCGCGTAAAAGGGAAGATCCCCGGCAAGAAACGCTAAGATATGAGGGTCAGACTGCACCGGAAGCCCCTTCGATCACGGAGGTGGGTTGGTCGGCCAGGCTATCGAGAACGCCGTGGACGGTGGCAATGACGCGGTCCTGCTCCCGGTCATCCAGCGCCGGGAACATGGGCAGCGAAATGGCCCGCGCATAATAGTCCTCGGCAGCCGGGAAGGCGCCGGCCCGGAAGCCCTGGCGGGCATGGAACGGCTGCCGGTGGACCGGGATGTAATGCACCTGCACGCCGATGCCGGCGGCACGCAGCATGTCAAAGGCTTGGCGCCGGTGCGCGGGTTCAGCCAGTCGGATGACGTAGAGGTGCCAGCTGGACTGTGCTCCGTCGGCCTCGGCCGGCAGGACAATGTCGCGGCGTCCGCCCAGAGCCTGCGCGTAGCGCGCGGCAAGCGCCCGCCGACGGGTAATGAACGTCTCCAGGCGCCGGAACTGACTCAGGCCCAGGGCCGCCTGAAGGTCGCTCAGGCGGTAGTTGAAGCCTAGGCTGACCTGCTCGTAGACCCAGGCGCCTTCCGGCTCCTCAGTCATCATCGCCGGGTCGCGCACGATACCATGGCTGCGCAGCACGCGCAGCCGCTCGGCCAGGACCGGGTCGTTGGTCAGCGCCAGCCCGCCTTCGCCGGAGGTGATGATCTTCACTGGATGCAGGCTGAAAACTGCGATGTCGCTGTAGCGGCAGGAGCCTACCGGCTGCCCCCGATAGCTGCCGCCCAGCGCATGCGAGGCGTCCTCGATGACATGGAACCCATACTCCCGGCTGAGGGCATGGATCGCCGCCATGTCGCAAGACTGGCCGCACATGTGGACCGGAATGACCACCTTGGGCAGGCGGCCAGCGGCCCGCGCCTGCGCCAAGGCCTCGGCCAGCCGCTGCGGGCTCATGGTGAATGTATCGGGGTCGATGTCGACGAAACCCACCTCGGCCCCGCAGTACAGCGCGCAGTTGGCGCTGGCGACAAAGGTGATCGGACTGGTCCAGACGAGGTCGCCCGGCCCGACATCCAGGGCCAGGCAGGCCATGTGCAAGGCGGCCGTCGCACTACTGCAGGCCACAGCCTCGGCGGCGCCACAGGAGGCGGCCACCGCCTGCTCGAAGGCCGGAACCGCCGGCCCCTGGGTCAGAAAATCCGATCGCAGCACCCGGACGACGGCGTCAATGTCATCCTCGTCAATGCTTTGGCGGCCGTAGGGGATCATGAACCACCGAGCGCGCTGTGCATTACCCGGATTTCGTCCACCGTCATGAAATGGGGGTTATTGCCGGAGTTGTACTCGAACTCCTCGTCCACCGACTTCCCCCCCTCGCCGGGCGCCCCGGTCAGGCGATCGGTGAAGACGATGCTTGGGCGAATGACGTAATGGTCGTCGTACTCGACGGTCAGGCGCGCGTCGTCGGCCGGCACCATCACTTCGTGGATTTTCTCGCCGGGACGGATGCCGATCACCCGCTGGTCGAGGTCCGGCGCCATGGCCGTGGCCAGGTCCACCACGCGCAGAGATGGCAGCTTGGGCACGAAGATCTCGCCACCACCCATGCGCTCGAAGTTCTTGAGAACGAAGTCGACGCCCTGCTGCAGGGTGATCCAGAAACGGGTCATGCGGGCGTCGGTGATCGGCAACGACGTGGCGCCCTCGGAGATCAGCTTCTGGAACAGCGGCACGACCGAGCCGCGCGACCCGGCGACGTTGCCATAGCGCACCACCGAAAAGCTGGTGCCGGTGGCGCCGGCCATGTTGTTGGCGGCCACGAACAGCTTGTCAGAGGCCAGCTTGGTGGCTCCGTACAGGTTAACCGGGCTGGCGGCCTTGTCGGTAGACAGAGCTATGACCTTGGAGACGCCGGCGGCAAGGGCGGCGTGGATGACGTTGTCCGCACCATAGATGTTCGTCTTGATACATTCCTGCGGATTGTATTCGGCCGCCGGAACCTGCTTCAGGGCTGCCGCATGGACCACATAGTCGACCCCGTGCATGGCCTGCACCAGCCGCGCGCGGTCGCGCACATCGCCCAGGAAGTAGCGCATCGCGCCGTGCTGGAACTGCTGCGCCATCTCGAACTGCTTCAGTTCGTCGCGCGAATAGACGATCAATCGACGCGGCTTGTAGCGGTTGAGGACCGTTTCGGCAAACTGCCGGCCGAAGGAGCCCGTGCCGCCAGTGACCAGTATGGACTTATCGTTGAACATGCGTGATCAGCCAGTACAGCAAGACGACCCCAATGCAGGCATCATCGTGGGAGAGGTGAGCAGGTCGGGGGAACGTTTCCCGTCCCGACGCGAATGGCGCGCACTACGACTTAATGAAATAGGCACCGGGGTTTGCCGACCAGTCGAACTTCTTCAGCGGCGGCATCTTGTCCTTGAAGTAGTCCTCCAACGCCCTGGATTCACCGGGGAAGTTCTCGAACGCGTATTCATCAAGCACCACCAGGCCACCGGGGACCACCAGTGGATACAGATGCTGCAGAGCCACCAGGGTCGGCTCGTACAGGTCAAGATCCAGATGCAGAAGGCTGAGGCGTACGCCCGGATTTTCCTCCACCCACTTGGGAATGCTCTCCAGGACGTCACCATCGACCAACTTGATACGAGGCTTCTGAGGAGCAAACCTGTCCTCGTCGAACAAGGCGATCAGGTCGCGCAGGTCGGCGACACTGTCAGACGGGTTGTAGGCCCCTTCCTTCATCACGTTGTTCCGCTGACCGTCCTCCGGCCGCAGGTTCTTCAGCCCTTCGAAATGGTCGAAGCCGTAGACGGTCTTGGTCCTGTCGCCCATGCAGAAGATTTCCAGAAACTTGGCCCACATAAGCAGGCTCTCGCCGCGGAATACTCCGACCTCGGCGATGGACCCCGGCACGTCCTGGGTCATCTTGAAAATTTCGTAGTGGTGCAGGATGCGGATCAATGAAGGGTAGCGGCGCATGAACAAGCCGACATTTTGAACCACATATGCCGGATCATCCATGTGGCGACGCACGATTTCGCCGTAGCGCTGATCAAGCGAAGCCTGTCTCTGGATGCGATCTTTTTCGTCGGAGTACATGCTCCCCCCTCATTCGTCGTAGAGACGGCCTTCAATGGTGTTCAGCGCCCAAGCGTGACCGCCCGCTTGCCGCCAGCTCCCGCCATAGCCTGCCTCGTAGCCGATCTCGCGGCGCCGGGGAAGCGTGATGGTCCCCTCCGTACAGCGCACCGTGCCTCGGTAGCGGCCACGCACGACGCGGCCGGTATCGAGGTAGATGTCCCCGTTGAGTTGAAAGGCGTCCGCCGCCCGGTACTGCAAGGTGAGCATGCGGCGAGGCCGGCCGGCCACGTTCTCGTTCGATCCGTGGATGGTCAGGCAGTGGTGGAAACTGACGTCGCCAGGGGCAAGCACCAGCGGCACCGCCTGCGCCGTAGCATCCATGACCTGCGCCAGCGCCTCGCAATGCCCCGCAAAGAAGCCCTCGCTGGTGTGGTCCAGAAGCCCCCACTTGTGGGATCCGGGGATCATCCGCAGACACCCGTTTTCCTCGGTCAGCGGATCGATCGCGATGCAGGCCGCCACAAGATCAGTGTTTGTGTGCACCCAGAACGGCAAGTCCTGATGCCACGGGAAATACCCCCGCTCCGCTTTCAGCGGCTTGCTGGTGAGCTTGGAGTGGAGCAATTGGATATCATTGCCGATCAGCCGCGACAGAGGCTCCGTAAGGCGGTCATCGACAGCGACGTCCGCGAACCTGGGACTCCGGACCGTCGCCTCCATCACATGGGTGACCTTCTCCGCGCTACGCCGCTGGAGCTGCTCCCTGACAATGGCCGGAGCTTCGCATGCCTCCCGCAGGGCTGCGACCTCGTCCTCGCCAAAGACATTCCGAATAACTCCGAAGCCGTTGCTCCAGAATTCAGTGACCCACTGTTCAGTCATGGCAACGTTTCCCCCGTGCGGCCGGGAGTCTGCCCCCACATATCCCGCTAATGCCGGAACGACTGGCAGCACCCCTGCTCCCTCGTGCAAACCATCCTACCGCCCAAAGCTTTCACAATCGTTTACGTCACGATGGCGCCGTGCGGCCGGCCCGTGTTGCAGTCCCGCCTCCAAGCCTCACATTTAAATTGTGCATCCTGCCGTGCGCAAGAACGGCCTGGCAGAGTTAACTGCCAGGCCGTTGAAGCACTCACTGAGTAGACGTTTACCCTTGGACGGGCGGCACGCTAAAGGCACTCACGGCCGGCGCCGCGCCTGCATATTTCTCCACGTCGGCGACGACCGTGTGGCCGCAGTTGCCCTGAGCGAGTTTCGATGTGCCCTTGTCCACGGCCAGCACGTTGATGCTGCCGTACTTGTCCAAGGTGCCGGTTGCACCACGCTTGGCCGGGTCGTACCAGCCGCCTTCACTAATCCGCAGGACACCCGGA
>JBAYSM010000187.1:0-7451 GCA_041676205.1 Rhodospirillaceae bacterium
ACCAACTTCCACCTGCCGCGCTCGACCCTGTTCATGCTGGTCTGCGCGCTGGCCGGGACGGAGCGCATGAAGGCCGCCTACGCCCATGCGGTGGCGAGCGGCTATCGGTTCTATTCCTATGGCGATTCCAGCCTGTTGCGACGTGAGGACTTGCCCCAATGACCGCCTTTTCCTTCGAGCTTCTGGGCACCGACGGGGCGGCCCGGCGGGGTCGCGTCACCACCGCCCACGGCACCATTGAAACGCCCGTGTTCATGCCCGTCGGCACGGCGGCGACCGTGAAGGCCATGCAGCCCGAGAGCGTGGCCGCGACCGGTGCGCAGATCGTGCTGGCCAACACCTATCACCTGATGCTGCGGCCGGGCGCCGACCGGGTGGAGCGCCTGGGCGGCCTGCACACCTTCATGAACTGGCCGGGGCCGATCCTGACCGACAGCGGCGGGTTCCAGGTCATGAGCCTGGCCAAGCTGCGCAAGCTGACCGAACACGGCGTGACGTTCCAGAGCCACATCGACGGCGCCAAGCACACCCTGACCCCGGAAAGCTCGACCGAGATCCAGCGCAAGCTCGACGCCACCATCACCATGGCGTTCGATGAATGCACCCCGTTCCCGGTCGATAAGAAGGGCGCGGCGAATTCCATGCGGTTGTCCATGCGCTGGGCCAAACGCTCGCGCGAGGCGTTCGTGGACCGCGAGGGCTATGGGCAGTTCGGCATCGTCCAGGGCAGCGTGTTCCCCGACCTGCGCGAAGAAAGCGTCAAGGCCCTGCGCGACATGGACTTCGAAGGCTACGCCATCGGCGGCCTCGCGGTCGGCGAGGGGCAGGAGCTGATGTTCCAGACGCTGGACTTCACCACGCCGCTGCTGCCGGTCCACAAGCCGCGCTACCTGATGGGCGTCGGCAAGCCGTCCGATCTGGTCGGGGCGGTGCTGCGCGGGGTCGATATGTTCGACTGCGTGCTGCCGACCCGCTCGGGCCGCACGGCGCAGGCGTTCACCCGGCGCGGCACGGTCAATCTGCGCAACGCCCGCCACGCCGACGACCTCCGCCCGCTGGACGAGGAATGCGGTTGCCCGGCATGCAAGAGCTACAGCCGGGGCTATCTGCACCACCTCATCAAGTGCGACGAGATCCTGGGGTTGATGCTGCTGACGTGGCATAACATCCAGTACTATCAGGATCTGATGGCCGGAATGCGTGCCGCCATTGAAGTTGGCGCCCTGAACGCCTTCGCCCAAACCTTCGACGACCAGCAGGCTCGCGGGGATATCGAAGCATTGGGCTGAGAAAGAAGAAGTTATTAACCACAGAGGTCACAGAGGACACAGAGAGTCCGCGCAGGTTGGCGCGTAGCGCGGATAGCATTTAAAGGCGGTTATCCGCCTGCGGCGCAGCAGTCCCGATCTCTCTGTGTTCTCTGTGATCTCTGTGGTGAATCTTTTTGGTTTTTCCATGGGACAACCGCCATGACCACCGACACCACGACCCTGACCCAGCTTGGCACCATGAGCGGCCTGCCGGCGTCGCCGGATGAGGCGGTGCTGGAGACGGTGCCCAATCCGCACCCAGGCACGCTGTATCTGGCCCGCTTTGCCGCGCCGGAGTTCACCAGCCTGTGCCCGGTGACGGGGCAGCCGGATTTCGCGCATCTGGTGATCGACTATGTGCCCGATGAGCTGCTGGTTGAGAGCAAGTCGCTCAAACTGTTCCTTGGTAGCTTCCGCAACCACGGGGCGTTCCACGAGGACTGCACCGTGGCGGTCGGGAAACGGCTGGTTGAGGCGCTGGAGCCAAAGTGGTTGCGGATTGGGGGGTACTGGTATCCGCGCGGAGGGATCCCCATTGACGTGTTTTGGCAGACTGGCACTCCGCCTGATGGTCTGTGGCTGCCCGACCAGGGCGTCCCCGCCTACCGTGGGCGCGGTTAGGCAGAAAAAAGGCGGCCGAATCGGGCGGGGGCTTAACGGTTCCTTGGCAAATTTCCGTTTCAATCCCGCTGCCGCGCTGATATTACCATGACCGCAGTGTTGACAAATTCACGCTCACCGATCTTCATTTGAAGCCTGGGGGCTTAATACCTACGATACTGCGTCAACCTGCCGGTGGCGCCAGCGGCGGCGGCCCTGATATGAGAGTGCCTGGATGGACCACAACCGCGTCATCATCTTCGATACCACCTTGCGCGACGGCGAGCAGTCTCCCGGCGCGTCCATGAACCTCGACGAAAAAGTGCGGATCGCGCTGGCGCTTGAGGACATGGGGGTGGACGTCATCGAAGCCGGTTTCCCGATCGCCTCAACCGGCGATTTTGAGGCCGTGCGCCGTGTGGCTGAGGTGGTGAAGGGCAGTCGCATCGCCGGTTTGGCGCGTGCCGTGAAGGCCGATATCGAGCGGTGCGCCGAAGCGGTGCGCCCGGCTGCGGCGTCGCGCATTCACACTTTTATCAGCACCAGCCCCCTGCACATGAAGTACAAGCTCCAGATGGAGCCGGACGCCGTTCTGCAGGCCATCCATGACAGCGTTTCGCTGGCCCGCAATCTGGTCGATGACGTCGAGTGGTCGGCCGAGGACGGGTCGCGTACCGACCATGACTTCTTGTGCCGGGCGGTGGAAACCGCCATTGCGGCCGGTGCGCGGACCATCAACATTCCCGACACGGTCGGTTATGCGGTGCCCGAGGAATACGCCGCCCTCATCGCCATGCTGCTGAACCGGGTGCCGAACGCCGACAAGGCCATCTTCTCGGTCCATTGCCACAACGACCTTGGGCTGGCGGTGGCCAACAGCCTCGCCGCCGTGGCCGCCGGTGCCCGCCAGATCGAGTGTACCATCAACGGTCTGGGCGAGCGGGCGGGCAACGCCGCCATGGAAGAAATCGTCATGGCCCTGCGCACGCGGGCCGACGCGCTGCCGTTCACCACGGGCATCCGTACCGAACACATCACCCGCACGTCGCGGCTGGTGTCGGCGGTGACGGGCTTTGTGGTGCAGCCCAACAAGGCCATCGTGGGGGCCAACGCCTTTGCCCATGAGAGCGGCATCCACCAGGATGGCATGCTCAAGAACGCCGCGACCTATGAAATCATGACGCCCGAGAGCGTCGGCCTGAACCGGTCCAATCTGGTGATGGGCAAGCACTCGGGCCGCCACGCCTTCCGCGAGAAGCTCAAGGATCTGGGATACGATCTCGGCGACAACGCGGTGAACGACGCCTTCAAGCGGTTCAAGGATCTGGCCGACAAAAAGAAGGACGTGTTCGACGAGGACATCATCGCTCTGGTCGATGACGAGGTCATTCGCCAGAACGACCACATCCGCTTTGTGTCGCTCGAAGTCATTGCCGGGTCACGCGGCCCTCAGAAAGCCACGCTTGAGTTGGATATCGATGGTACGGTGCACGGCACCACGGCGACCGGCGACGGTCCGGTGGACGCCACGTTCAATGCCATCAAGGCGCTGTTCCCTCATCAGGTCCGCCTGCAGCTCTATCAGGTTCACGCCGTGACGGCGGGCACCGATGCCCAGGCCGAAGTGACCGTGCGCCTGGAAGAAGACGGCCGCACGGTGATTGGGCAAGGGGCCGATACGGATACGCTGGTGGCCTCGGCGCGGGCCTATGTTACGGCGCTGAACAAGCTGCTGCTCAAGAGGGAGAAAACGGCGCTCGGTGCGATTTCCGCTTGATGCTTCGCATGGCCGCCAATAAAACCCAGCCGGACCGGGGCTGATCGTTGCAGAGCCGGATTGAGTATGACCATCGGGGGATGGGGCCGCTGTCGCAATTGGCAGACAACGGTTCGACCGGGGACAAGATGCCTGACCACCGACCTGTTTCGAACCGCAACCAATTCTGTCTTGAGTGAGGATCCATGTTTTCCAGGCTGACCGGGTGGCTCTCCGCCGATATGGCGATCGACCTTGGGACCGCGAACACGCTGGTCTATGTGAAGGGCCGCGGGATCGTGCTCAACGAGCCGTCCGTGGTGGCGATTGTCGAGGTCAAGGGCAAGAAGCAGGTTCTGGCCGTCGGTGACGAAGCCAAGCAGATGCTCGGCCGTACCCCCGGCAACATCCAGGCCATCCGCCCGCTGCGTGATGGCGTGATTGCCGACTTCGAAGTCGCCGAGGAGATGATCAAGCACTTCATCCGCAAGGTGCACAATCGTCGCTCCTTCGCCTCGCCGATGGTCATCATCTGCGTGCCGTCGGGCTCCACCGCCGTCGAGCGCCGCGCTATTCAGGAAAGCGCCGAGGCCGCCGGCGCCCGCCGCGTCTACCTGATCGAAGAACCCATGGCCGCCGCCATCGGCGCCGGTCTGCCCGTGACCGAACCGACCGGGTCGATGGTGGTCGACATCGGCGGCGGCACCACCGAGGTTGCCGTTCTGTCGCTGGGCGGCATCGTCTATGCCCGCTCGGTGCGCGTCGGCGGCGACAAGATGGACGAGGCGATCATTGCCTACATCCGCCGCAACCATAACCTTCTGGTCGGCGAAGGCTCGGCCGAGCGGATCAAGAAGGACGTCGGCTGCGCCTGCCCACCTGAGGACGGCGAAGGCCGCACCATCGAGATCAAGGGCCGCGACCTCATGAACGGCGTGCCCAAGGAACTGGTCATCTCCGAACGCCAGATCGCCGAAAGCATGGCGGAGCCGGTATCCCAGATCGTCGAGGCGGTCAAGGTCGCCCTGGAGCACACCGCCCCGGAACTGGCCGCCGACATCGTCGACAAGGGCATCGTCCTGACTGGCGGCGGCGCGCTGCTGACCAACCTGGATTACGTGCTGCGCGTGTCCACCGGCCTGCCGGTGTCCATCGCGGACGACCCGCTATCGTGCGTGGCGCTGGGGACGGGCCGGGCGCTCGAAGAAATGAAGAAGCTGAAGAACGTCCTGACCTCCATGTACTAGCCCCCGGCACCCCTTTGGGGTGCTGACCAGTGCGGTCCGGGGATTTCCCTGTTCTGACGGGCCGAGAAGGAATTGCCGGTGAAGCAGCCGCCGCCCTCGCCATCACGCCTGGGAGCCTTGCGCTCCCTGGTAGGGCGCTTTGCCTTCCTGGCCCTGGTGGGTTCGGCCTTTGCCCTGATGCTTTTGGGCAAGGCCGATACAGCCCTGGTCGAACGCCTGCGCGGCGTGGTGAGTGACGCCGTGGTGCCGGTGCTGGAGGTGGTCTCCCGCCCGGCGGCCAGCGTCGCCCAGGTCATCGACAACGTGCGCGAGATGGCGGCCATCCGCGAACAGAACGCCCTGCTGCGCGAGGAAAACGAGCGGCTCCTGCGGTGGCAGGCCGCCGCCCGGCTGCTCGAAGCCGAGAACGACGCGCTCAAGGACTTGCTGAACTACGTCCCCGATCCACGCGCCAGTTTTGTGACCGCCCGAGTGGTGGCCGACACCGGCGGGGCGTTTGCCCATTCGGTGCTGGTGACCGCCGGCCAGCGCGAGTTGGTGGAAAAGGGGCAGGCCGTGGTGTCGGGCCAGGGGCTGGTCGGCCGGGTGGCCGAGGCAGGGATGCGGTCGGCGCGCGTGCTGCTGGTCACAGATATCAACTCCCGCATTCCCGTGGTCGTCGGCGCGGGACGCCTGCGTGGCATCCTGGCCGGCGACAACACCGACCGGCCGCGCCTGTTGTACTTGCGCACGCCCGGCGCGGTGTCGCCGGGCGATCGCGTGATGACCTCCGGTGCCGCCGGGGCCTTTCCGCCCGGTCTGCCGGTCGGGGTGGTTACGTCCGTCGAGGAGACCGAGGTTCGCGTGGAGCCTTTCCTCAAGCGCGAGCGCCTCGAATTCGTGCGCGTGGTTGATTACGGCCTGACCGGCATCCTGCGCGATGTGACCGCCACCGATGGCCAATCCGGGCGCAACCGCTGAGGCGGGGAGGGGACGACGTCATGCGGCCCAATATGTTGCAGCGGTTCGATGGTTTTCTCAGAAACCAGATCCCTTTTGTCCTGACCCTGTTGCTGTTGCTGTTGGCGATGGTGCCCAGCCATGCGGCCGGGTTGACCCGCATTGGCCCCATGCTGGCCCTGATCGCGGTGTACTACTGGGCGATCTATCGTCCCGACCTGATCGGCTATGGCGCGGTGTTCATCATCGGCGTCGTTCAGGACTTGCTGACCGGCACACCGCCTGGGGTGGCTGCGTTGGCTCTGCTGCTGACCCATGCGGTGGTAATCAGCCAGTACCGTTTCTTCAACGCGCGATCCTTTGCCGTCACGTGGTGGGCATTCACACTGGTCGCCGCCGGGGCGATGGTGGTCAAGTGGCTGGCGGTGTCGCTGGTCTACGGCACACTGGTCGATGCGTCGGCGGCGTTCTACAGCTACCTGATGACGGTGGCGATTTATCCGGTGGTCGGCTGGCTTTTGGCCCGAGTCCAGATCGCCTTCCTGAGGGATGTATGAGGGTGCAACCGTGAGGGCCAGCGTTCATCGCGACGGCGATCGCGCCAAACTGTTCACCCGCCGGGCGGCCATGCTCGGGGCGGGCAAGGTGGCGCTGGTGTCTGCCTTGGCGGCGCGGATGTACTATCTGCAAATCATCGAGGGCGACAAATACAAGACCTTGGCCGATGAGAACCGCATCAGCCTCCGCCTATTGCCGCCGCCGCGTGGTCGCATCGTGGACCGCTTCGGGGTGCCCATGGCGATCAACCAGCAAAACTTCCGGGTCCTGCTGGTGTCGGAGCAAACCCGCGACGTCGGCGCCACCCTCGATACCCTGAGCGAAATCATCCTGCTGACCGATTTCGACCGGCAGCGGGTGGTCCGCGAAATCCGGCGCAAGCGCAGCTTCATGCCAGTCACCGTGCGCGAGAACCTGAGCTGGGAGGAAATGGCGCGCATCCACGTCAATGCGCCGGACCTGCCGGGCGTGATCATCGACGAGGGACTGGCGCGGGCTTACCCCTACGGCGATGACGCGGCCCACGCTTTGGGCTACGTGGCGGCGGTGTCCGAAGCCGAACTGACCGACGATCCGCTCCTCGACCTTCCTGGCGCCCGCATTGGCAAGGGCGGCATCGAGCGCGAATTCGACCTCGCCCTGCGCGGTCGGGGTGGGAACAGTCAGGTTGAAGTGAATGCGGTCGGCCGCGTCATCCGTGAACTGTCCCGCGAGGAAGGCGAGCCGGGGGCTGAGGTGCAACTCACCCTTGACGTTCGCCTCCAGGAGTTTGCCAGCCGCCAGATCGGCGACGAGAGCGGGGCGTGCGTCGTCATGGACGTCCACACTGGCGAGGTTCTGGCCTACGCCGCGCAGCCGAGTTTCGATCCCAATTCGTTCAATCGCGGCCTGACCCCCGAAGAGTGGAAGGATCTGGTTTCCAACCCAAAGGCTCCGCTCACCAACAAGCCCATCGCCGGCCAGTACGCGCCTGGGTCGACCTTCAAGATGATGGTTGCCCTGGCGGCGCTGGAAGCCGGCGTCATCCGCCCCGAGCAGACC
>JBAYSM010000188.1:0-7225 GCA_041676205.1 Rhodospirillaceae bacterium
ACGGTGACGCCTGCCGCCTCGCCGGTCTTGGTGAAGCGCCGCTTGACCCCGCCGAACCCGGCCAGACCCTTGCGGATGACGTCGTCGGACAGGCCCATTTCCACGCCCACGGCGATGGTGGCGAGCGCATTGGAGACGTTGTGCTCCCCAAACATCGGCAGACGGATGCCGGTGATGGTGCGCCCGGCGTCGCCGTTGCGGCCCTGGAGTTCCACGTCGAAGCGCGCGCCGTCGACGCCGATGGACAGGTTGACGCCGCGCACCTCGGCCTGCGGGTTCAGGCCATAGGTCACGATGCGTCGGTCGGTGACGCGGGCAATCAGGCTTTGGACTTCGGGGTGGTCGATGCACAGGCAGGCAAAGCCATAGAACGGAATGTTGGTCACGAAGGTATGGAACGCCTCACGCAGCTTCTCGAAGCTGCCGTAGTGGTCCATGTGCTCGGGGTCGATGTTGGTGACGACGGCGATGGTGGAGGGCAGCTTGGTGAAGGTGCCGTCGCTCTCGTCGGCCTCGACCACCATCCAGTTGCCATCGCCCAGGCGCGCGTTGGTGCCATAGGCGTTGATGATGCCGCCGTTGATGACGGTGGGGTCCAGATCGGCCGCTTCGAGCAGCGCCGCGATCAGGGACGTCGTGGTGGTTTTGCCATGGGTGCCGCCAACCGCCACGGCGGATTTCAGGCGCATCAACTCGCTGAGCATCTCGGCCCGGCGGACCACCGGCACCAGCTTGGCGCGGGCGGCATCCACTTCCGGGTTGCCGGGGCGGATGGCCGAGGACACCACGACGACCTTGGCCTCGGCCACGTTCTCGGCCACATGGCCGACGTGGACGACGATTCCCTTGGCGCGCAGCCGTTGCACGTTGGCGCTCTCGGCGACGTCCGAGCCTTGCACCTTGTAGCCCAGGTTATGCAGGATTTCGGCAATGCCGGACATGCCGATGCCGCCGATGCCGACAAAGTGAATGGCGCCGATGTCGAGCGGGATCGTTCTCATGGCCGGGACTCCAAAGGTAGCAGGTCAAGGACAGCGTCGGCCAAACGGCTGGCGGCGTCGGGAATGGCGAAGGCATGGGCCGCCTCGGCAGCACGCGAAAGGCGCTCGGGCGAGGCGAAAAGGTCTGACAAAAGGGCGCTCACGGACTCGGCGCTGAACGCGGTCTGGGGCATCACCCACCCGGCCCCCGCGGCCGCTACGGCGCGCGCGTTGGCGGTCTGGTGATCGTCGGCGGCGTGCGGGTAGGGCACCAGCACCGACGGACGGCGGGCCACGGTGACTTCGGCCACGGTCGAGGCGCCGGACCGCCCGATCAGCAGGTGGCAGGCGGCCAGACGCTCGGGCACGTCGTCGAAAAACGCCAGCACGGTCGCCTTCAGCCCAGCCTGTTCATAGGCTTCACGGGCGCGGTCCACATCCTCGGGCCGGGCCTGCTGGGTGATCTCCAGGCGGCTGCGCAGCGTATCAGGCAGAGCGGCGAAGGCGAGCGGCAGCACGTCGCTGAACACCCGCGCGCCCTGGCTGCCGCCCAGAATGAGCACGCGGATCGGCCCGCCCTCGACCGGCGGCACATAGGGCTGATCGGCCAGCGCCTGAATGGCCGGGCGGACGGGCATGCCGGTGCGGACCATCACGGCCCCGGCCGGCAGGTGCGAGACGTCCTCGTAACTGGTGGCGATGCGGCTGACCTTGCCCGCGAACAGGCGGTTGGCGCGGCCAAGGACGGCATTCTGTTCGTGCAGCAGCACCGGACGGCCCGATGTCACAGCCGCCGCCACCGCAGGCACCGAGGCATAGCCGCCAAAGCCCACCACCACGGCGGGACGCAGGCGGCCGAACAGGGCCTTGGCCTGCATGGTGCCACGGGTCAGGCGGAACACGCCCGCGATCTTACCGAACAAGCCACGGCCCAGCATCTGGCTGGCCGCCACCGGATACGTTTCGATCTGGCCCAGGGTGCCGCCCCAGCGGTTGCCGCGCACATCCGTCACCAGCGCCAGACGGCAGCCGCGCCGCAGAAGTTCGGCCGCCAGCGCCTCGGCCGGGAACACATGCCCGCCGGTGCCGCCTGCGGTCAGGACGATCAAGGGAGCGGTAGTCATGACCCACCCCCATGCGCCCGGCGGCGCGTCAGAGCCAGCACCATGCCCATGCCGAGCGCGAGGCCCAGCATGGACGATCCGCCGTAGCTGATGAACGGCAGGGTCATGCCCTTGGTCGGCATCATGTGCAGACTGGATGCCATGTTGATGACCGCCTGAAGGCCCAACTGGGCGAGCAGCCCGCCGGTGGCGATGACCACGAACAGACTGTCCTCGTGCTGGGTCCGCGCCATGCCGCGCAGCACCAAGAAGGCAAACAGGCCGACCAGCAGCAGGCACAGCAGGACGCCGAATTCCTCGCCCGCCACGGCAAAGATGAAGTCGGTATGGGCATCGGGCAACTGGGCCTTGACGGTGCCTTCGCCGGGACCGCGCCCGAACAGGCCGCCGTCGCGGAATGCCTGCAGCGCGGTGTCGATCTGATAGGTATCGCCGCTTTCAGGGTTAAGAAAGCGGTCCACGCGGCTTTGCACGTGGTGGAACAGGAAGTACGCGGCGACCACGCCAGCCAGCCCAAGGGCGATCACCAGGATGACCCAGAACATGCTCAGACCGGCAAGGAAGAACTGCGTCGCCCACATCGCGGTAATCACCACCGTCTGCCCGACGTCGGGCTGGGCCAGCAGCAGGGCTACCACCATCACGTAGAGCGCGATGGCAATGCGGAAGCCGGGGAAGTCGTGCTTCATCCTGCCTTCGGAGAACATCCAGGCGGCGACCACGGCGAACGTCGGCTTGAGGAACTCGGACGGCTGGAGCGACACTCCGCCGACATAGATCCAGCGGGTCGCGCCCTTGATCTCGGTCCCGCCGACCAGGGTTACGGCCATCATGATGATGGACCCGATCAGGCCGACCACGGCCACCCGCCGCACCCACAGGGGCGACAGCAGCGATACCGCGAACAGCAGCACTGCGGCGATGGGCAGGAACACCATCTGGCGGCGCACGAAGTGGAACGGGTCCGCGCCGATGCGCTCGGCGGCGGCGGGGCCAGCGGCCATGTTCAGGATGATGCCCATGACCACCAGCAGCGCGGTCGCGGCCAGCAGCCAGCGGTCAACGGTCCACCACCAGCGGCCCAGGACGGAGGTATCGGTCCGAGTGAAGGTCAGTGCGCTCATTCGCTCTCCGCCTCCTCAAGCTCGTGCACGATCTCGATGAAGGCGTTGCCGCGCGCCTCGAAATTGGCGAACTGGTCGAACGAGGCGCAGGCCGGGGACAGCAGCACGACGTCACCGACCTCGGCTTCCTCGTCGGCCATCTCGACCGCTTCTTGCAACGAACCGCACAGGGAATAGGCGACCTTGCCATCCAGGGTCTTGGCAAAGGCGGCTGCCGCCTGCCCGATCAGGAAGGCGTGGCGGATGCGCGGGAAATAGGGCTCGAGGCTTTCGATGCCGCCTTCCTTGGGGACGCCGCCGGCGATCCACAGGATGCTGTCGTAGCAGGCCAGGGCGCGCGCCGTGGCATCGGCGTTGGTGGCCTTGCTGTCGTTGATGAAGGCGACATCCTCGATCACCGCGACCTGCTGCTGGCGGTGCGGCAGGCCGGGGAAGGTGGCCAGCGCCGCCATGATGCGCTCGGCCTTGATGCCACGGGCACGCGCCGCCGCGTAGGCGCAGGCGGCGTTCTGCCAGTTATGGGCGCCGGGCAGGGTGGGCAGGCCCGCCAGAGTGCCGATCACGCGGGGGCGGCCCTCGGTCGCATCGACCAGGGTGCCATCGGCCCGCACGGTGATGCCGTTGGGGGCATCGCCGGTGACGCTCACCGGGATGACCTTGTGCGCGCCCGAGGTGCGGAGCGTGTTGTACACAAAGCGGCTTGGCGCGTCGTCGATGCCGATGATGGCCGTCTGCACCCGGTGGGGATTGACGAAGATGCGCTTCTTGGCGGCGACGTAGCCCTCGACCGAGCCATGGCGGTCGATATGGTCGGGGCTGATATTCAGCCACACCGCCACGTCGGCGGCCAGGGTAGGAACCAGTTCAAGCTGATACGACGACAATTCCAGGACGTAGGTGCCCGAGAACGGCAGGGCGGGCAGGTCGAGCGCCGGGGTGCCCAGGTTGCCACCCGCCGCGCACGGCAGGCCGTCGGCGGCCAGGATGTGGGCAATCAGGGTGGTGGTGGTGGATTTGCCGTTGGTGCCGGTAATGGCGATGTAGCTGGCATCTAGCTGGGTCTTGCACAGCAGATCCACGTCGCACACCAACAGCTTGCCGAGTTTGTGGGCCAGAATGGCGGCCGGGTGCGGGGTCGGGAAGTTGTGCGGGATGCCGGGACTCCACACCACGCGGTTGAGGGTCATCCACGCGGCTTCGCTGGGTTCGGTGACGGTGAAGCCCTCGGCGGCGGCCTTGGCGCGGGCCGCTTCCTGGTCGTCCCACACCTGCACGCGCGCGCCGCCCTCGCGCAGGGCACGCGCCGCCGACAGGCCGGACTTGCCCAGCCCGACCACGGCGATTTCGAGACCTGCATAACGATGGACGGCGATCACGGCGGTATCCTTAGCGGAGTTTCAGAGTGGACAGCCCGATGAGGGCCAGAATGGTGGCGATGATCCAGAACCGGATGACGATCGTCGGCTCGTGCCAGCCCTTCTTTTCGAAGTGATGGTGCAGTGGGGCCATGCGGAACACCCGCTTGCCGGTCAGCTTGAACGACGCAACCTGGACAATGACCGACACGGTTTCCAGCACGAACAGCCCGCCGACGATCAGCAGCACGATTTCATGCTTGGTCACGACCGACACCGCACCCAGCGCGCCACCGAGGGCGAGCGATCCGGTATCGCCCATGAACACCATGGCGGGCGGGGCGTTGAACCACAGGAACCCGAGCGCAGCTCCGATCAGGGCGCCGCAGAACACCGCCAGTTCGCCCGACCCGGCCACGAAATTGATGCCCAAGTAGTTGGAGAACACCGCGTTGCCGACGAAGTAGGCGATCAGGCCATAGACGGCGGCGGCGATCATCACCGGCACGGTGGCGAGGCCGTCAAGGCCGTCAGTCAGGTTGACGGCGTTGGATGCCCCGACCATGACGATCATGCCAAAGGGAATGTAGAACCAGCCCAGGTCAATCAGCAGGTTCTTGAAGAACGGCACGGCAAGGCCCGTGTCGATGGCGTTGTCGGTGAACATCACGATCACCCAGGTCGCCACGCCGCCGACCGCAAACTGCACCAGCAACTTCATCTTGCCGGACACGCCCTTGGTGTTGCGTTTGGTGACTTTGAGCAGATCGTCGGCCATGCCGAGCAGGCCAAAGGCGATGGTGACACCCAGCACCGCCCACACATAGACGTTGGTCAGGTCGGCCCACAGCAGGGTGGACACCGTCAGGGCCAGGAGGATCATCATGCCGCCCATGGTGGGCGTGCCCTTCTTGGTCAGCAGGTGGCTTTCCGGGCCGTCGTCGCGGATGGGCTGGCCTTCGCGCTGCTTGCGCTTGAGCCAACGGATGATGGCGGGACCAAAGACAAAGGCGACCAGCAAGGCGGTCAGCACCGCTCCACCCGTTCGGAACGTCAAGTACCGGAACAGGTTGAGGATGGTGACATCCGTTGAAAGCTGGGACAGGAAATACAACATAGCGCGGTATGGCTCCGTCAGAGGCCGTTGCCCCGCCCGCCTGCGGGGCTGGGGGGGTGGTCCAGGGTCAACAGTGCCTCGACGACACGGCCCATGCGGCTTCCCGCAGAGCCCTTGATCATCACCACGTCACCGGCGCGAACGGCCGCCAGCACAACAGGCACCAAGGCCTGACTGTCGGCGGCGTGCCTGCCCCGCAGGTGCGGCGGCAGGGCATCGCGCAGGTGCTCCATCAACGGCCCGGCGGTGAACACGAGGTCCACGCCGTGTCGTGTGATGGCGTCGGCCAGACCGGCATGCAGGGCAGGGCCGTCCTCGCCCAGTTCCAGCATGTCGCCCAACACGGCGATGCGGCGGCCCCCCTTGGCAGGTTCCACTGCGGCCAGCGCGGCCACCGTGGCGGCCACGGCGGTCGGGCTGGCGTTGTAGCTTTCATCCACCACGACGATGGTTCCGCCCCCGGCGTGCGCGGGCAAAGACACCGTGTGGCGAACCCCCCGCCCCTTGGGTGGTGTCATCGAAGCGAGCGGCCGGGCGGCGTCTTCCACCGGCAGTCCCAGGGCGTGAGCCGCCCCGAGCACAGCCAGCGAATTGTTCGCCCAATGGCGCCCGCTTGCGCCAATCGAGTAGGTGAGCTTGTGCCCCCCGATGATGGCGAAAATCAGGGTGCGGTTGGCCTCGACCGACGCATCGAGCAACCGCGCTTCGCAGGACAGATCCCCGCCGAACGGCAGCACGGTCAGGCCGCGCGCATGGGCGGCGTGGGCCAGCCGGTCAAAGTGGGGACTATCGTGCGGCAGGATGGCGGTGGCCCAATCCTCGCAGCCGGTGAAGATTTCGGCCTTGGCGTCGGCAATGCCCACGATGCTGTCGAAGAACTCGATGTGGACCGGGGCTATGGTGGTGATGATCGCCACATGGGCGCGGGCCAGCTTGGACAGCGGCGTGATCTCGCCCGCATGGTTCATGCCCATTTCGATCACCGCGAAGGCGGCATCGGCGGGCAGGCGGGCCAGGGTCAGCGGCACGCCCCAATGGTTGTTGAAGCTGCCCACGGCGGCATGGGTCGGGCCGAAAGCGGCCAGCACCAGGGCCAGCATTTCCTTGGTCGAGGTCTTGCCGACGCTGCCGGTCACGGCAATGACCTTGCCCTGGAAGCGATCCCGCCCGGCCTTGCCCAACGCATTCAGGGCGTCGAAGGTGTCATCGACCAGCACCAGCCGGTCGCGGTCCACACCCTCGGGCAGGGCATGGACAAGGGCGCCCGCCGCGCCGGCGGCCAGGGCGGCGGCAATGTGGGCGTGGCCGTCATGGGTGGGCCCGACCAGGGCGATGAACAGGTCGCCCGGCGCCACCGAACGGCTGTCGATGGATACGCCGTCAACGGCAAAGGAGCCGGTCACGGTTCCGGTGGTGGCGGCGGCGATGGCGTCGGAAGTCCATAGGCTCATCGGCTTGCCTCCTTTAAGGCGGCGCGGGCTTCGATGCGGTCGTCGAAGGCCAGCACGGTGGCGCCGACGGTCTG
>JBAYSM010000189.1:0-7075 GCA_041676205.1 Rhodospirillaceae bacterium
CGGCAATCCGGTAAAATGGCGCGGTGTCCGCCTGCGCACCCACGGCATGGACCTGCGCAGCCACGCCCAGGCGTCTTGCCTCATTCTGCAATGCCGCTTGAGGTCCAGGCCCGACGACCAGCAAACCCGCAGGGCGGGACAATGCGGCGATGGCCCGCAATGCCACGTTCAGCCCCTTGCGCTGCCACGCCCCTCCCACAAACAGCACTATGGGCCAGTTGGGCGGCCATCCGGCAGCGGCACGCACCGACGCCTCAAGGTGAGGCTCGGGGACTGGCCGGAAAGCAGCGGTATCGACGATATTAGGTACCCGGACCATGCCCGGCAGAGGACCGAACCGCGCTTCCAGACTCCGCGCCAGTCCCTGGGAAACCGGCAGAAGACGCGGCCCCTGCCCACGCGCCACTTTGCGGTACGCCCAGTTTTCCAACGGGGCGGCCAGACCATGCCGGAGGTGATCGTGCCACACGCGCAGGCGCAGACGCCAATTGCAGGGCGGAGGCTGCACCCGCATCGCGTCACGCCAGTCCAAGGACACGAAATGCACCGCCGCCAGATCACCGCCGCCCAACAGGGGACTCCCCAAATAGACCACTTCGCCCGGCAGCCGCCGACGCAGCCGCCGATAGATACTCCAAGCCATGAGGAAACTCAGGAAGCGCAACGACAAATGCCACACCGGCAGGCATGGCAGTCGCACCACCTCGACGGCGTGCGGCAGGGGGCCGGGCCGCGACCCCGTGACCAGCCGCACCGCCACGTTGGACTGCGCCGCAAGCGCGCAGACCAGCCGATACACGGCGGCGTCGTGTCCCGACCGTCCCCGCCGCACGTCGGAATGGACGATGGTTATGAGCTGCCGAGCCGTCATGCCCCCCGCTCCGCCCGGCTCACGGCAACGCCCAGGAGTCCCCAGGTCAAAGTCTGCAACAGTGCTGATTTGCCGCCCAGCAACACAGCGGCAATCAAAAACGCTAGGCAAAACGCCAACGCCGCACCGCGTACCCTATCGGGCTGTCCGCCACCGCGCAGGGCGAAAATGACCGGCGCGACCGTCAAGCCCAACAAAACCAGCCCACCATCCTGGACCAGATCGAACAGCCGTGAGTGATGCCGGATATCCGGCCCCTCCATCACAAGCCCGAACTTGGCCGCCGCCGAACCGTGGCCGCCGAACCCTTCGCCGATCAGGAGAATTGAGGGCTGCTCGGCCACATGCTTCGCATAGTCCGCCTGAGCTTCGGCCCGCTCGCCGTAGGTACCCATGACAAAGGCGCGCTGCCACAGGCTGCCGCTGTCGCCCAGCATCGGCGCGATGGTCAAGAAAGCCACACCGGCCACCGCCAACCCACCGCCGAGCACGCCCAGAAAGGCCACCCGACGCACCACTCCCGCCGCCCCAAGCACAGCCTGAAAGACCATGCCGAGCGCCAGGACGACCCATGTAAACCGCACGACACTCAGCAGAACCCCAGCAATGCACAGCAGCGGCAAGGGCCGAAGCCAGGCCCGCACTCCGCCACCACCTGCCGCGACGGCAAGCAAGGCTACGGCGGCCAGGAACACCCCGAAGTCGGTCCCATTGCCAAAAAAGCCATAGGGGCGAATCCAGCCAGCCTCAAGATTGCCCAGCCCATGTGCCCCGGCCACGGCCTCGCCCGCCGGCGCGAGCATGGATCGGCCCGAGGCGATCCATGCAACATCCACCGCCAGGGGGCCAGCCACCGTTTGCCACAGCGCGACCGCCACCGCCGCGACCGCCAGCACGCCAAGCAGCCCCGGCCGCTCCAACGCCCATGGCCCGTTCAGGCGCGCCAGGGCATAGGCGCCGACATAAAGGTATTCGTCCTTCCAATGGGCGGCGCGCACGTCCAGCGGCACGCGCAGATCGCCGACGGCCATCAGCACACTGAGCATGACCAAACCGCCCACGGCAATATCTGCGCCATGGAGCCGCATCGGGACGACGGGGCGGACCGCGCTCATGACCAGCAGCAGCACGAACACCAGATCGCCCAACAGAATGAGGCCGAACCACGCCGACGGGTCGGCGCCGAGGGTCGGGGCCAGAAACAGCAGCCGACGCAGCCCGTAGTTTCCGGCAATCACCACGACCCCGCCGACCAACCGGGCGCGCGGCCCGGTGTAGGCCGCAACCAGGATGATCACATGCACCGCGCCGATCAGGATGAGAAACGCCAGCCCACTCAGCACGCCAAAGCCTCCGTGCGGCGGCGCGTGCGTCCCTGCAACGCCGCCATCTGCACGGCAATGTCACTCGCCCGCCCGGCCAGCAAGGCAGCGGCGGCTCCCCCGATCCCAAACTTCGGTATGAGGACGAGGGCGGACAGCAGCGCCGCACCAGCTCCGGCAATTGCCCCCATGGCGATCGGGCGGCCCCGGCGCGCGGCACGCAGCGCCAATGCCGGCCCCGCCCCCACCGCGCCGATCAATGCACTCACCGCGACCACCGGCAACGCCCCGGCGGCATGATGATACAGCCCGCCCAAAAGGGTTCTGGTCACGGCTTCCGGTGCGGCCCCCAGCACCATCAGCCACGGCAGCGCGAGGCCTCCGATCACCGCACCCCAATTGAGCGCGGAGCGACGAACATCACGCCTCCGCGCGGCAGCAGCCAGCCTGGGCTGCACCACGGTCCCAATGGCCGCCGAAACATGCGCCACGGGAAGGGCGAGCAACAACAGGGCGCGCAACGCACCCGCCGCCGCCTCGCCCTGCGCGGTCGCCAGGATCAGCACGGGCGCCTGCGTCGCCACCACCCACGGCATCGCTGAAACGAGCAACCAACCGCCCAAGCGCCGATGATGTGCCAATGCGGCCCGTGCCACGGCGCGGGTGGGGATACGAACGACGCGCCCGACCATCAGCGCCCCCGACAGGAGCGCCCCACCAGCCAACGCTGTAAGAAACCCATCGGCTGAACTGGCGGCCGCTGCCGTAGCCGCCGTAGGCGGCACGGAGAGCAGAGCCGTCACGGCAGCCTCACCCGCGCACCGCCGCAGATGGGCCGACCGCCGCGCCAGGGCCGCGAGGGCGGGTCCGGCAGCGGCGGCAAAACCCAGCGCCGCAGCCGCAGCGAGGCTGCCGGGCGCCCAGGCATCCACCCCGACCGCAATGCCCCCGGCCACCACGGCCAGCAACGCCCATAACGCCACAGCAACGCCCACCGTCGCCGGGCGCGCCCGGCCGCGCGCGGTCAGAGGATCGAGCACCAATGCGGTATGGAAGGCCATGCCCGCAGCCAGACCAGCCGCCATCAAGGCAAGCCGGCCATGTTCATCCACCGGCAACAGCCATACGGCGACCAGCGCCACCACAAAGGGGTTGGCTGCCGCGACGCCTTGTTCAAGAACTCCCCAAATCAGCGCGCGCACAGGAATGGCGGCTGACAGACTCTGCTGCTTTTTGATGAGACCCCTCCCCCCGGCGCGGCTTCCTCGTTCTACCGTCTTGCAACTATCAAGTCTAGTATGAATAACCCGCCCATCACCTTTAAGAGTATACTCGTTAAAATTGTTGTACTTTCAAATAACGCGCAATAGATACATGAGCACAGTTATCAAGAGCCTTCACCCGTTACAGAACGCGTGATATCACGGGGGATGGGGAAAGAAATACAATGACGATCAACAGTTCCGACCTGGATCTGGACCTTGCGCTACGCACGCTTTGGCGGCGGCGGTCTGTGCTGGGCGGAGCGGTCGCCTTGACCGTTGCCGTGGCCCTTCTGGTGGTATTTCAGATACCGCCCCGCTACACCGCGACGGCCCTTGTAATGCTCAGTCCCCGCGCCCCCCAGGTCATGGATGCGGCCGAAGTAGTCCCGGCCCTCGGGCTGGATTCGCCAGCAGTGCACAGCGAGGTCGAGATCCTGCGGTCGCGCACTTTGGCCGAGGCTGTCGTCGATGTCAGTGGCCTGATGAACGACCCCGAGTTCAACCCCGACCTGACCCCGCCGCCCCTCTGGCGCCTCTTGATGGGTTTGGGCGCGACATCGGACGGGGGAGACGGACCGCTGGCGCGCGAACGGGTGGTTGAAACGTTCCGCGAAGCGCTGCGTGCCGATCCCGTCAACCGCTCCCTGGTCGTTGCCGTCCGCGTGACCTCTGCCGATGCCGTCAAGGCCGCGCGGCTGGCCGATGCCACCGCCGGGATGTACCTGGAACGTCAGGTGCGCGCTAAACTCACCGCGACGCGCGACGCCGCCGACTGGCTTGGCGAGCGGGTCGAGACATTGCGGCGCGAAGCCACCGAGGCCGAAGCCGCGGTCGCTGCGTATCGCGCCCGCCACGGACTGGGGCAGGATCAGGAAAGCTCGTTGGCCGCCGATGAGCGCAGCCGCCTGAACGCCAGCCTGGCTGAAATCCGCGCCGTTCGCGCCGATGCCGATGCCCGCCACCAGCGCCTGCGCAACGCTGCAGAAAATCCTGCCGCAGTGGGCGAAGTGCTGGCCTCGCCCGTCATCCACCGTCTCAGGGAGCAGGAAGCCCAGGTAGGCCGCCAATTGGCTGACCTGTCGGCCCGCTATGGCCCCTTGCACCCCCGGCTGGCCGAGACGCAGGCCGAACAGGACGACGTGCGTCGCCAGATCGCCGCCGAAGTGCGCCGCATTGCCGACGGCGTGGCCGACGAGGCCCGCGTCGCCGCCGTGCGCGAGGCGGCTGTGCTCGCCAGCCTGAACGACCTGGAGCGCCGCCGCGCGGCCGAGGGCGCCGCCTCCGCCCCGCTGCTGGCCCTGGAGCGCGAAGCAGCGGCGGCCCGTGCGCTGCATGAAAGTTTCCTGCGGCGGTCCAAGGAAGCCGCCGAGCAGATCGCCTTGCAAAGCCCCGACGGCCGTTTGATCTCCCCCGCCGCCGTCCCGGTGAAGCCCAGTTATCCGCGAAAGACCATGACCGTGGCCGCTGCCGCCGGGGTCGGGCTGCTGATCGCCCTGGCGCTGGTGTTCGTGCTCGAACGCCTTGACCGGGGCCTGCGCCGTCCCGAAGACGTGGAGCGCCGCCTGGGCCGCCCGATGATCGGTCAGGTGCCCCTGGCCCGCCCGCCGTCAGCCGTTCCCGACGCCGTGGCGGCCGAGGAAATGCGCCAGATCCGCACCGCTCTCAGTCTGCTGGAGGGCAGAACACCGCGTGTGCTGGCCGTAACCTCGTCACTGCCCGGCGAGGGCAAGACCACGCTGTGCCTGTGGCTGGCGCGCACCGCTGCCGCCGGGCGTCGGGTCGTGCTGGTCGATGCCGATTTGCGCCGGCCGCGCCTTGGCGCACTGGCCGGGGCAAGCGAGGGACCGGGACTGGCCGCCGTGCTGGCCGGTGAGGCCACGCTTGACGAAGCCCTGCGCCCCGGCCCGGTCGAGGGCCTGAGCATCCTTCCCGGCCGCCCTCTCGGTGGAGCCGCAGCCGACCTGCTGGGCGGAGCCGCCATGCGCGGCGTTCTAGACGACTTGCGGGCGCGGTTCGATCTGGTGGTGATCGACACGCCGCCGGTGCTGCCGGTGGCCGATGCCCGCGTTCTGGCACCGCTTGCCGACGCGGTGCTGTACGCCGTGCGCTGGGAGAAGACGCCCGACGACGTGGCCGCGCAAGGCATCGCCCGTCTGACCAGCGGCGGAATTGCCCCCCTGGTGGTGCTGTCGCAGGTCGATCTGAAGCGGCAGGGGTCCTATGGCTATGGCGGCTACGTCCGCTATTACGGCCGTTACGGGGCCTACTATGCGGAGTCCTGACGCCGTGATCGTTGGCGCGGTACTATTGGCCCTGGCGGCGCCCCGCTTCGGCGCGGCGGTGGCCGAACTGCCGGGCCGCCCGGTTCTGGAAGCCTTGGAGCGCGGGCAAGCAGTGGATGATGCCTCCCGCCACCGCTTGGCCGAGAGCGCCGCGCTGTCGTTCGCGATCGTGCCCACCGCCAATGCAAAGCGGGCCGAGGCTGCGGCAGTACCAGGGGACGCCACGACGCAGGCTCTGGCCCTGTCACCGGCGGACCCCTATGGCTGGCTGAACGTCGCCCGTATCGAGAACTCCGCGCAGGCGCTGTCGTTATCCTTGCGTACCGGGCGGTGGGAGCGGGAACTGGCTTATGAGCGGATCGTCGTGGCCTCCCGCCTCCTGCCGGACCTCGACGAGGCAACCCGGAACGCCATCACCGAGCAAGTCCTGTGGCTGTGGGACCTGGACCAGCCCCGCCTGCTGCGGGCCTTGCCACCCGAGCCCAATTGGCCGCTCTACCGGCGCGCGCTGTCCGACCGGCCGGAGGCATTGGTCGCCGTGGCGCGGCGCGTCGGGATGGATTGAGCCACTCCCACCCCGATCAATGCGGCAAACCACAAGGCATTGGCGGGCATTTGCATGGTGAAGTCCACCACTGCATGGCTTCCAGCTAAAGCAAGCGCTGCAAGGCCCAGCGCCGGATACACCCGATGGCGCCGCCGCACGATCAGGCCGCGCACCGTCAGCGCCGCCACCGCCGCCAGCACGGCGTAGAACGCAGCGACCGCCGGAAGCCCCAGTTCGAACGCGTTCTCCAGATAGCTGGAATGCGCCTTGTCCCAATGCTGATCCAGATCGGGCGGCCGGTGCATCGGGAATGCCCGGTTGAAGCTGCCGAGGCCGTGCCCCGCCCATGGCTGGTCCAGCACTGCACGGGCCACCGCTGCATGAACGGGAGCACGATCCGTGGCCGCAAGGTCGGTCGAGATAAACCGCGCCCCCACGCCGCTGCCCGCCGCCACGGCCAGCACACCCACCGCCACCCCCACAATCACCGCCCGGCGGAGGCTCCTGCCGGACGGTCGGCGCGCGGCGATGAGCACCAACACGCCGATCAGGCTAGCCGCCACGCCCGCCCGCGAGTGGGTCAGCAACAGTGCCGCCACGCACACTGCGCCGGCCACCATGGGCCAGGTCTTCGCCCCGCCGCGCTCCAGCACCAGCGCAAGGGCCGCCAGTCCGCCAAACCCAAACAGCGTGGCGGCGGCATTGCGGTTCACGAAGGTCGCGGTCAGGCTGTCGAGATAGGTCCACTTGTCCCACCACAACACGGTCCCAAAGCCGCCCAAGTGGAC
>JBAYSM010000190.1:0-7003 GCA_041676205.1 Rhodospirillaceae bacterium
CAGCCGCGTGACCCCGCCAGACGCGCGCCGCCGCAGGGAGGGGCATGCCCCTCCCTGCGGCAACAAACTGGCGGTCAATTGATGTGCTACCTGCGTCGGTCAGTTTCATTTGCTTCCGACAGCGCGAGGGCGTGTTATTCCGCGCCCTGCTCCTGAAGCACGTTGAGGAATGCAAGAACCACCTGCGGGTCGAACTGGCGGCCCGACTGGGATTTCAGGTATTCCATCGCATCCTCCATCGTCCACGGCTCCTTGTAAGGACGACGGCTGATAAGGGCATCGAACACATCGACCACGGCGACGATGCGGGCAGACAGGGGGATATCCTCCCCGCTCAGGCCGCGCGGATAGCCATTGCCGTCCCACCGTTCATGATGCCCGGCGGCGATTTCCGCCCCCATCGACAAGTATGTGGTTCCATCGACCAAACGGGCCGAGCGTTCCAGGATGCCCGCGCCATTGGCGGCATGGGTCTGCATGACGGCCCATTCCTCGGGGTCGAGGCGGCCGGGCTTTTGAAGGATGCTATCGGGAATGCCCACCTTGCCGACGTCATGGAGGATGCTGGCCATGCCGATCTGGTCGAGGAACAAATCGTCGATGATGTCGGGATAAGCGCCAAGGTTACGCAGGCTGCGGGCGGTGCGTTCGCTCATCCGCTCGACCCGCAGCACATGCTCGCCGGTGTCGTTATCCTTGTATTCGGCAAGGTCGGCCAGGGCGAGGACCGTCGCCTGCTGCGCCCGGCACAACTGGTCATAGAGCCACAGGTTGTCGAACCCGACCGAAACCTTGCCGCAGAACACCTCGACCAGCTTTTCGTCCAGATCGTTCAGGGTCCGCCCGGTGTGCAGATAGGCGACCACCTCGCGGTTATTGGGCGTGCGGATGTACAGGGCCAGAAAATCATCGCCGTAGGTCGATTGCCGGTTCGCAAGGACGCCGTTGATGACGTCCATCACGGCATCGTCAACCACGCCCTGACGGTGATCCGGGCATTCCTCGTACACGCCGGATGCCGCCAGGACGAACACCGCCTTGCTATCCGCGTCGGCCGGGGCGTTCGGCCGCATGAACCCGCCGCGCTGGGCGCACAGGATACCGCTCACCCCGACGTCGAGCAGGGCCGAAAGCTGGGTCAGCACCCCGGATGCAAAGGTCTGCATGGACCGCACCTGGAACAGCGAAGCCGAGGCGTCGATGATCTTTTGCAGGCCCTGGCGGTTAAGCTCCAACGCCATGATGTCCTCGTAGGACCGCAGCGAGGCAATCATGGTGGTGAACAGCTTCTGCGCCGTCAGTTCGGTCTTGGCCTTGTAGTCGTTGATGTCGTAATCGACGATGACATCGCGCTCGGGCGCCTGGCCCGGCTGGCCGGTGCGCAGAATGATGCGGACCTTTTTATTGGCCAGTTCCTCGCGCACGAAGCGCACGAACTGCAACCCGGCATCGTCGGTTTCCATCACCACGTCGAGCAGGATGACCGCCACGTCAGGGGTCTTGGTCAGCACCTCGCGCGCCTCCAGACCGCTGTGCGCGCTGATCAATTCCACGCCACGGCCACGAAAGCGCACGTCGGCCAGCACCATGCCGGTCATCGAGTGAACTTCCGGCTCATCGTCGATGACGAGCACTTTCCATGCGGGGCCGCTCCGGTGGGGTATTCCGGTCATCTCGCTCTGGTCGAAAAGGTCTGAGTCATCGTCGGCGAACAGCAAGTCATCGGTCATGGTCAAACGGTCCTCCCAAGATCTCAAGCGTCGCCGGCCATGGCCGGAACACGCGGAGCAGGCCGGTTTCCCCGGCTCTGTGCGTCCACTACGGGTTGGACCCGCAGCGGCATGTTTAGGGTAAACGATGCCCCCAGGCCCGACTGGCTTTCCGCCTTGATCGTGCCCTTCAGCTTCTGGGTGACGATGTTGTAGACGATGTTCAGCCCAAGCCCACTGCCGCCCTCGCCGCGCTTGGTGGTGAAGAACGGCTCGAAGATCCGCTTGAGATGGTCGCTGGCGATGCCCTTGCCGTCGTCGGCATAGACGATCTCCACCTGTCCGTCGTCGATCACACGGCCGGTCAAGGTCATGGTGCCGGTGGTCCGCCCCTCCAGCCCGTGGGTCAGCGAATTGATGACGAAGTTGGTCAGCACCTGTGACAGGGGGCCGGGGTAGCTGTCGATGATGATGCCCGCGGGGCAGTCCACCACCACCTTGAACGGCGTGCGCTTGAGGCGCGGCCCGAGGCTCAATAGCACTTCGTCGATGTAGTCGCGCAGGTCGAAGGGGCGGCGTTCATCGCTGGTCTGATCGACCGCCACTTGCTTGAAGCTCTGGATGAGGTTGGCCGCGCGCGTGGCGTTGGACATAAGCAAGGCGCACGCATTGTCGGCCACGCCCATGAAACTTGCGAAGTCGGTCTTGCGGATGGTCCCGGCCTCGAACAGGCGCCGCAGCTCCTTGGTCTTTTCCTGGAGATGGCTGGCCGTGGTCAGGGTGATGCCGACCGGCGTGTTGATCTCGTGCGCAACCCCGGCCACCAGTCCGCCGAGCGAGGCCATCTTCTCGGCCTCGATCAGGTTCTGCTGGGCCGCCTGGAGGTCGGCCAGAGCCTGTTCGGCGCGTTCCTTGGCCCGGTGCACGTCATGCTCCAGGCGCTTGCGTTCCGTGATGATGCTCGACGCCACCACCGCCGCCTTGGTGCCCTGGTAGTTGAGGATGCGGGCGCTCATCAGGACCCACTGCGGGCCGTTGGGCGTGCGCAGTTCGGCCTCGAAACCATCGACCCGGCCATCGACGTCCAGACGTTCCGCCAGTCGCAGGCGGTCCTGCGGATCGACGTAGACATCCAGGACCGAGCGGCACCCCGGCGCATCGGGGTCGGTGCTGACACCGAAGGCCCGCTGCGCATGGTCGTTGACGTAGAGGTAACGGTGTTCCTCCAGGCTGGACACCACCAGCGGCAACGGCATGGCCTCGATCAGTTCGCGCACGGCGTCCTCGGCCCGCTTGCGCTCCGTCACGTCGGTAAAGGTGCGCACGAAACTGCCGTCCGCCAGGGGCATGTTGCGGCTTTCCAGCACCCGCCCGCCGGGCCGCCGGACCTCCACCACCTGCGCGGTGTTGCATGCCGCATCCCCTAGAAAGCGTTCGCGCGCCTCCTCCAGGCTTACCGTCACGTCGCCCCGCTCGCACAGATGCGCAAGCAGGCGGCTCAACGGAACGGGTTCCGTGAACAGCGTTTCGGGCAAGTCGAACATTTCCTGGAACCGGAAATTCCACGCCACCAGATTGTGCCCGGCATCGGCCATGAAGATGCCCTGGTCCATGTTTTCCAGAGTCGCCTTCAACAACTCCCGTTCGTGGGCCAGTTCCTCCTGACTGTTGAACAAGGCACGCTGGGCTTCCTTGCGATCGGTGATGTCGCCCGTCGATCCGATGATGCGGACGGCCCTGTTGGAGTCCGGATCGCGCACCGCCACGCCATGCTGTCGGAACCATCGCCATCCGCCTTGGCCATCGCTGATGCGGTATTCGACCTCCAGGCGGTCCACCGTCCCTTTGACCAAAGCCATCAGGCGGTCCCTGAACGTGCTGACATCGCGGAGGTGGATGCGCGCGGTCCACTCCTCGGCGGCCAGCGCGCCGTCACCAAGGCGCAGCATCTGCCGCAGGCGCTCGGTCAGGTGAACGTGGCCCGAGGCGATGTCCCAGTCATAGACGCCTTCGTTGATCGACTGCATGGCCAGGGCATGGCGTTCCTCGCTGTCGCGCAGCGCCTGGGTCGCAACCTTGTACTCCGTCACGTCGCCGACCGAACCCGTCAGTCGCAGCGCCTTGTTGCGAGTGCCGCGCAGGGCAATGCCGTGCTGCCGGACCCACACCACGCGATCATTGCCGCACAGCATCCTGTATTCGCAGACAAACCGTTCCGTTTGACCTTTGAGATGGGCGACATGGGCATTGCGGTAGATCGGGAAATCCTCGGGCAGGATGCGCGACGACCACTCCTCCGGCTTGAGGATCCCGCCGGGCAGACTGAACAGTTCCTGCAAGCGGTCGGAGAAGAAGATGGTCCCCCCCTGAATGTCCCAGTCGTACAAACCTTCGTTTGACGATCGAAGGGCCAGCGCATACCGCTCCTGCATGAGGCGCAGGTGATCCTCGGTGGCGCGGTCCTCCGTGATGTCCGTGAAGGTGCGGACGAATCCGCCCTCGGGCAAGGGATTGCTCTGCACCTCGATGATGCGGCCGTCGGGCAGCCGGACTTCGTAACCGTGGGGCTGACGGCCGCAGGCATTGGCAGTCCGCATTATCGCGGCCACCCGTGCTTCCGTGTCCGCCGGCGCAGCAGTACCGCGTTCGGCCAAGGCATCACTGATGACACGATGGCGGACGATGTCCTCCCACGCGGTTCCCGGCCGCGTGACTTCGGCCGGCAGGCGGAAGATTTCCCGCCATTTCTCATTGCAAAGCACCAGCTTCAGCGCATCGTCGACCATGACGACACCCTGATCCATGCTTTCCAGCACAGCGGTCAGAAGACCGGTATTTCCTCCCATGACGCCCTCTTTGTGGTGGGGCACTTTTGTCTGCAAGGAACACTATAAAGAACGGAACGCCGTTTTCCAGCCCCGGCCTTTCAAAAACTTAAGCCAAAGCATATGGCCTTTAGTGGTACTACTAAGCTAAAACACCAGCGTTGCCTGTGCAGTTCCAGCCCTTCCGGGTTAAACTGCAAGAAATCTACCTTAGCGCGCACCTCATCATCCGCCAAGCGATCAGGATGGCATGGCACCGGGCGCGCCGGGCGTGTTAGTGTTGGCCGGCAAACGAGGGGCAGTCCGCGTGAAATCCCGAGAAGACATTCTGGGCGGTTCGTTCCTGCGCATGGTGCAGGCATCGGGCGGGGTGATTCCCATCACCCCCGACGAAGACCTTCGCACCGGGCAGGCTGCCGCCCTGGCGTCAGCACCGGACAGCGTCCGCGGGGGTGGCGATGCCTGGGTTTTTGGCTACGGGTCGCTGATGTGGAACCCCGCCATTCGCTACCAGGAAAGCCGCATTGCCATGGTGCGGGGATACCATCGCCGCTTCTGCCTGTGGTCGCCCGTGGGGCGGGGTTGCGCGGTTCATCCGGGGCTGGTTCTCGGGCTGACCCGTGGCGGAAGCTGCAAGGGCGTGGCCTATCGCATCAAGGGCTGTGAAGTGGCCGAGGAATTCTCCATCCTGTGGCAGCGCGAGATGATCTCGGACGGCTACATTCCTCGGTGGATTCGGCTGCATACGGCCGAAGAACCACTGGACGCCCTGACCTTCGTCATCAACCGGGCCTGTCCACGCTACGCCGGACGGCTGCCCGACGAGGAGGCTGCGCGCGCCATCGCCGCCGCCAGGGGGGCATTGGGCAGCAACACGGAATACCTTCTCAGCACCGTGGAGCATCTGGACGCGCTGGGCATCCCCGACCGCCGCCTGCACTCCCTCAAACGCCGTCTGCTGGAGTGCCCATGACCCGCCTGTCCGCTCTCCGGTCGATCGCCATGGCCCTCCTGCTGACCGCCTGCGCTGGGGCGCCTCCGCCTCCGTCCGGCGGCGGCGGCCGGGTGGTGCTGCCCGAGGGGGGCGCGGCCTGCGTGGTCCAGTTGAGCTATCAGTCCGCCGCCTTTGATCGCGTGGCCGACAGCGGCACGGGGGACGGGTGCGGCGTGGTCACGGCCATTGCGCTGATGCAGACGCCCACCCCACTCAATCGGCCCGTCACGGTGGATTGCGGTTTGGCCGTCAAGGTCGTCGAATGGGACCGCGCTGTGGTCCGTCCGCTGGCCCGCGAACTGTTCGGCAAGGACATCAAGACCATCCACCATTACGGCGGCTATGTCTGTCGAAACCGGACGTCCAGCCGTTCGCGGCTGTCGGAGCACGCATACGGAAGAGCCATCGACATAGCCGCCTTTGAACTCGAAGATGGCACCATGATCAGCGTCAAGAACCACTGGTCGGGAGCCGGTGCGCGCAGCACCTTCCTGCGCCGCGCCGCTGCCGGAGCCTGTGGGATGTTCAGCGTGGTGCTGACCCCGGCTGCCGACAAAGCCCACCACGACCATTTCCACTTCGACGTAGGACCCTGGAAACTGTGCCGCACCTAAAGCCCGCTGCCCTGGCCGCCGCGTTCCTGATCGCCGTCAGTTCGGCGGCACTGGCCGAAACCGCCACCGGGTACGTCGTTCTGGACGTCAAGGATGGGACGGTGTTGGCCCAGAAGAACGCCGAGCGCCCGTTCATCCCGGCGTCGGTCCTCAAGATGCCGACCGCCCTTGCCGTACTGGACACGCTGGGCGCCGAGCATCGCTTCACCACCCGCGTCATGCATACCGGCAGCGTGTCGAATGGCGTTCTGGAGGGCGACATCGTGCTGGTCGGCGGCGGCGACCCCATGCTCGACACCCCTGCCCTCGAGGGCATGGCAAAGGCCCTGGCCGCCGCCGGAGTGACCCGCGTCACCGGGCGGTTCCTGTATGACGACAGCGCCGTCTTGCACCGCGACGCCATAGAGGCGCGTCAACCTGCCGATGCCTCCTATAACCCCGGCCTTGCGGGGCTGTCGCTGGACTTCAACCGCTTCAAGGTGCGGTGGAACGAAGGGTCGCCGACCGGCGCGGAAGTCCCCTTGGACCCCCTGCCCGTCGCCCTGACCATGCCGCCGGAGCAGAGCGAAGTATGGGTGCCTGTACGCGAACCCGGCCGCTTCACCGCCCGCATGTTCCACTGGCTGGCAGCCAAACAATCCATAACGCTACCCTTGCCCGAGCCAGGCCCTGCTCCGGCCGAGGCGTCTGAGTTGGTCCGCAATGAGAGCCTGCCCGTGGCCGAGATTTTGCGCCGCGCGCTCATTCATTCCAACAACATGACCACCGACACAGTGCTGATTGCCGCCGCTCAAAAGGCCCTCGGCCGCACCGTGCGCCTGGAAGAAGCCGGGGAGTGGCTGGCCGCCCGCACCAAGGAGG
>JBAYSM010000191.1:0-6974 GCA_041676205.1 Rhodospirillaceae bacterium
GCCGCGCCTCGGCAACCACGCTGCGCACTGCCGCCGCATCGCGAATGTCGCAAATGTGGGAGTCCACCACCCCTTGGGTTGCGATCATCGACCACAGGTTGGGCGTGGCGTCAGGCTCCAGCGCCAACCCCGTGACGCGGGCGCCCAGACCATGCAGCCACAGACTCAGCCAGCTTCCCTTGAACCCGGTATGGCCGGTCAGCAAAACCCGGCGATCGGACCAGAAACCACTCACGATGATTACCTCGTTGGCGCGCGTCTTGTGTTCCTGCGCAGTTGTCGCCTACTTCCGTGCCAACGACAAGCCTGTCGGGGGCATTGTACCTTGCCGGGCTTGGGCGCATCAGGTACAAGCGGCCCCAACAACAGCACCGTCAAGAAAGGGCTTATTCTCATGCGTATTGCCATGATCGGCACGGGCTACGTGGGCCTTGTCTCGGGTGCCTGTTTTTCGGAATTCGGCGTCGATGTCACCTGCGTTGACAAGGACGAGAGCAAGATCACGCGCCTGCTGCGTGGCGAAATCCCCATTTTCGAGCCGGGTCTGGACAAGCTGGTGGAAAGCAACGCCGCTGCCGGACGCCTGCATTTCACCACCGATCTTGCGGCGGCGGTCAAGGATGCCGATGCCGTGTTCATCGCCGTCGGCACCCCGACGCGGCGCGGCGGCGGCCATGCCGACCTTAGCTACGTCTATGCGGCGGCCGAGGAAATCGCCAAGTCGTTGAACGGCTATACCGTGATCGTGACCAAGTCCACCGTCCCGGTCGGCACCGGCCGCGAGGTCGAGCGCATCATCCGCGCCACCCGCCCCGATGTCGAATTCGACGTCTGCTCCAACCCCGAATTTCTCCGCGAAGGGTCAGCCATCAACGACTTCATGCGCCCCGACCGGGTGGTCATCGGCTGCGAAAGCGACCGCGCGCGCGAAGTCATGCGCCAACTTTACCGCGTGCTGTACCTGATCGAGACGCCCATTCTGTTCACCTCGCTGGAAACCAGCGAGTTGATCAAGTACGCCGCCAACACCTTCCTGGCCGCCAAGATCACCTTCATCAACGAGATCGCCGATCTGTGCGAGAAGGTCGGCGCCGACGTGCACCATGTCGCCAAAGGCATCGGCCTGGACGGCCGCATCGGGTCCAAGTTCCTGCACCCCGGCCCCGGTTATGGCGGGTCGTGCTTCCCCAAGGACACCCTGGCCCTGGTGCAGACGGCGCGCGATCATGGCGCGCCGCTGCGCATCATCGAAACGGTGGTCGATATCAACGCCAAGCGCAAGAAGGCGATGGCCGACCGCATCATCGCCTTTGCGGGCGGCACCGTGGCGGGCAAGACCATCGCCGTGCTGGGGCTGACCTTCAAGCCCAACACCGACGACATGCGCGATGCACCGTCGCTCGATATCGTCCCGGCCCTCATCGAGGTGGGCGCCACCGTGCGCGCCTATGACCCCGAGGGCATGAACGAAGCCAAGAAGCTGCTCGACGGCGTGGTGTGGTGCGACAACGCCTATGACGCCGCCGAGGGCGCCGATGTGGTGGCCTTGGTGACAGAGTGGAACGAGTTCCGGGCGCTCAACCTCGACCGCCTTAAGGGCGTGCTCAATGAGCCGGCACTGATCGACCTGCGCAATGTCTATGAGCCGAAACTGATGGCCGACGCCGGGTACCGTTACGAAAGCATCGGCCGGCCGTCGATCAAAGCCTGACCATGACCGCGTTGCCCGAAGGCGTGCGGGCGGTCGCCCGCGCCGCCCCCTGCACGCCGCCCCGGCCGGGGCTTATCCTCGACCGTGACGGCGTGGTGGTGGTCGAGGTCAACTACCTGTCCCGGCCCGAGGACGTGGTCCTCGAACGCGGCGCGGTGGACCTGCTGCGTTTGTGCGCGGCGCGCGGCATCCCGGTCGGCGTGGCGACCAACCAGTCGGGCATCGACCGCAAGTACTTTGACTGGGCGGAGTACGACGCCGTTGCCGCCCGCCTCGACGCCCTGCTGGCCGAGCACGGCATCGCACCCCTGACCACCGCCGCCTGCGCCTTTCACGCCAAGCACACACCCGGCTGGGGACCAACCCACGACCATTGGCGCAAGCCGGGACCGGGCATGTGTCTATGGCTGGCCGAGGCGCTGGGTCTGGATCTCGCGCGGTCCTGGCTGGTCGGTGACAAAGCCTCCGACCTCATGGCCGCCCGCGCCGCCGGAATGGCAGGCGCCATCCACGTCCTGACCGGCCATGGCCGTGTAGAACGCGAAAAGGCCCTGGCCGTGGCGACCGAGACGTTCCCGGTGCTGACCGCCGACAGCCTCGCCGACGTGGCGGCGCTGGTGGAGATGGGCCGCCTGCCCGCTTAAAGCCTCAAAAGCCTCCTAGCTTCATGACGCTATCTCGTAAATGCGTGACAAATAGCGCGTGTGGCCCGATTGCAGGCCGCAGTACAGGTTAGTGCCCTTTGTCGCCGAAAACTGGCGCAGAATGGCCTGCCCGAAACGCTGCGCCCCTAGGCGGCCTCGGTGGCAGGCAGCATGCCGGGGCCGCGCAGGTCCGACCAACCGAACCGCCCACCGGGCTTAAGAACACGCGCGGGTGCCTACTCGACGGTCACGCTTTTGGCGAGGTTTCGCGGCTGGTCCACGTCGGTCCCCTTGAGCACGGCGACGTGGTAGGCCAGCAACTGCACCGGCAGCGCATACAGCAGCGGGGCGACGAAGGGATCGACGGCCGGCAGGGTGATGGTGAACACCGCGTGATCCTTCATGCGGGCCACCCCGGCGGCGTCGGAGAAGGCCACCACGCGGCCGCCGCGGGCGACCACTTCCTGGACGTTGCTGGCCGTCTTGTCGAACAGTTCGTCGCTGGGGGCGATGACCACTACCGGGACGCGGTCGTCGATCAAGGCGATGGGGCCGTGCTTCATTTCCCCCGCGGCGTAGCCCTCGGCATGGATGTAGCTGATTTCCTTGAGCTTCAGCGCGCCTTCCAGGGCAATGGGATAGCTCGCGCCGCGTCCCAGATACAGCACGTCGCGGGCGTCCATGATGTTTTCGGCGATCTCGCGGATGCGCTCGTCATTGTTCAGCACCTCGGCGGCGCGGGCCGGAACTTCGGTCAGCGCGGTGGCCAGCGCGGCTTCGTGCGCATGGTCGATGGCGCCACGGGCGCGGGCCAGGGCGATGGTCAGGCAGGCCAGGACCGTAAGCTGGGTGGTGAACGCCTTGGTCGAGGCAACGCCGATTTCCGGCCCGGCCAGGGTCGGCAGCACGGCATGGCTTTCGCGCGCCATGGTGCTTTCGGGCACGTTGACCAGGCTGATGACGTGCTGGCCGTGGGCCTTGCAATAGCGCAGAGCGGCCAGGGTGTCCGCCGTCTCGCCGGACTGCGAAATGAACAGGGCCAGCCCGCCCGGTTCCAGGATTGGCTCGCGGTAGCGGAACTCGCTGGCAACGTCGATGTCCACCGGCACGCGGGCGATGCGTTCCAGCCAGTACTTGGCGACCAGCCCGGCGTAGTAGGATGTTCCGCACGCCACGATGGTCACGCGCTTTACGGCGCCCAGGTCGAACGGCATGTCCGGCAGGGTGATGGTGCGCTCGGTCGGGTTGAACATGGCGTTCAGGGTGTCGCCGATGACCTGCGGCTGCTCGAAGATTTCCTTGGACATGAAGTGGCGATGGTTGCCCTTGCCGATCAGCGCCCCGGACAGCGCCGTGACCTGCACCGCGCGCTCGACCACCGTGCCGCTCATGTCGCGGACCACCGCACCGTCGGGCCGCAGCACGGCCCAATCGCCATCCTCCAGGTAACAGATGCGCTGGGTCAACGGGGCCAAGGCCAGGGCGTCGGAGCCGAGGAACATCTCGCCGTCGCCATAGCCCAACGCCAGGGGGCTGCCTTGACGCGCGGCGATGATCAGGTCGTGATGCCCGGCGAACACGATGCCCAGGGCGAAGGCCCCTTCGAGATGCCGCAGCGCCTCCAGCGTGGCATCTTCGGGCGACCGCCCTTCGGAAAGGTAGCGGCTGATCAGGTGGACCACGACTTCGCTGTCGGTGTCGCTCTGAAACTCGTGGCCGAGGGCGATCAGTTGGGTGCGCAGTTCGGCAAAGTTCTCGATGATGCCGTTATGGACCACCGCCACGCGGCTGTCGGCATGGGGATGGGCATTGCGCTCGTTGGGCACGCCATGGGTGGCCCACCGGGTATGCCCGATGCCGACGGTGCCGCCGATGGGATCGCGCTTCAGGCGGTCTTCGAGGTTGACCAGCTTGCCTTCCGCGCGGCGCCGGTCAACCGAGCCATTGACCAGCGTGGCAATACCCGCGCTGTCATAGCCCCGGTACTCCAGGCGCTTGAGACCCTCGATCAAGAGGGGCGCCACGGGACTCTTGCCGATTACGCCGATGATGCCGCACATAGTCCTGCCCCTTAAATCTTCGCTTTGGCCTTGAGTTTCATGGCCCGGAACCGTGCGGCCCAACCTTCTGATATCTTCTGGTCGCCACGCGCCGTGGCCAGCGCATCGCCCGGAACGCTGCGCGTCACCACCGACCCGGCACCGACGATGGCACCGTCGCCGATCGTGACCGGGGCAACCAGGGCGCTGTTGGAGCCGATGAAGGCGCCGGCCCCGATGTCGGTGTGGTATTTGCCAAATCCGTCATAATTACAGGTGATGGTGCCCGCCCCGATATTGGCCTTGGCGCCGACCCGCGCATCGCCGATGTAGCTCAGATGGTTGACCTTGGCACCCGGCTCGATGACCGCTTTCTTGATTTCGACGAAGTTGCCGATATGCGCCCCTTCGCCCACATCCGCGCCGGGGCGCAGGCGGGCATAGGGGCCGACCGTCGCGCCCGCCGCCACGCTGCACTTTTCGAAATGGCAGAAGCCCTTGATCTCGACACCGTCGCCCACGGTCACGCCGGGGCCGAACACGGTGAACGGGCCGACCACCACGTCGCGGCCGAGTTGGGTGTCCCAACTGAAGTGGACCGAGGCCGGATCGATCAAGGTCGCCCCCTCGGCCATCGCCGAAGCACGCATGCGGTCCTGGGCGATGCGTTCGGCAATGGCCAGTTCCGCCCGGCTATTGACGCCGAGGAACTCATCCTCCGCCCCTTCGACCACGAGGCAGCGGCGGCCATCGGCGCGGGCCAGGGCGACCAGATCGGTCAGATAGTATTCGCCCTTTGCATTGGCGTTATCGACCTTGTCGAGCCAGCCCCACAGGGCGGTGCCGTCAACGGCCATGACACCGGAATTGCACAGGTCGATCGCCAATTGATCGGGCGACGCTTCCTTGGCCTCGACAATGGCCTGGAGACCATCGGCGTCCACCACCAGCCGCCCATAGGCACCGGGCGCGGCGGCGCGGAACCCCAGCACCGACACGCCCGCGCCTGCCTCGGCATGGGCGGTCAGCAGGCGTTCCAACGTCGCCTGTGTGATGAGCGGGGTATCGCCATAGAGCACGACAACCGTTTCCGCGCGCCCCTCCAGTACCGGGCGGGCCTGCGCCACGGCGTGCGCCGTTCCCAGACGGTCGGTCTGCTCGACGGTCGGATGGGGGGCCACGGCAGCGGCCAGGGCGGGCATGTCCGGCCCGACCACCACCACCGTCAGGTCGGCCCCCAGAGCCTGAGCCCCGGCGACCACATGGCTGACCATCGGCCGCCCCAGGACCGGATGCAGCACTTTGGGCAGCGCGGATTTCATACGCGTTCCCATGCCTGCCGCAAGGACGACGGCGGCGACGGAGCAGGCAACGGAGTTTTGGGGCATGTCAGAAACCGTCAGATAACCGCAGGGACCACAAAGGCAGGCTGTCTTGCCACAGCCCCCCCGTGAACACCAATCAAAACGTGTTTCAGGATGTTACAGCACCGAAGCGGCGTTCCCGCCCCTGAAACTGGGTGACGCACCACGCCAGTTCGCCCGCCCCGAAGTCCGGCCACAGGGTATCGACGAACACCATTTCGGCATAGGCGCACTGCCACAATAGGAAGTTGCTCACCCGCTGTTCGCCCGACGTGCGGATGAGAAGGTCGGGTTCGGGCAGCCCGGCGGTGGATAGCGCGCCGTCAAGGGCCGCCTCGTCGATGGCATCGGGATCCAGCACCCCCTCGGCCACCGCGTGGGCCAAGCGGCGTGCCGCACCCACGATGTCAGCCCGACCGCCGTAGGACAGGGCAACCGTGAGGCACAGCGCGGAATTCCCGGCCGTCAGGTCCTCGGCCTGGGTCATCAAGGTGACGATATCGCCCGGCAGGCGGGCACGATCGCCGATGAACCGCAGCCGGATGCCGTCCTTGTGCAGTTTGTTGACCTCGTTGCGCAGGTACAGGCGCAATAGCCCCATCAGGGCCGAGACTTCGGTTTCGGGCCGACGCCAGTTTTCCGACGAAAAGCCGAACAGGGTCAGGTGGGTGACGCCAAGGTCGGCCGCCGCCTTGACGACGGTGCGGACGGCCTCGACGCCGCGCTGATGGCCGGCCACGCGCGGCAAGCCGCGGGCCTTCGCCCACCGCCCGTTGCCGTCCATGATGATGGCGACGTGAAACGGCACAATGGCGGAACCGCCACAGGGGTCGGTCGGGGCAGGAAGGGCTTCGCTGTGCGTCATTCTAAGCGAGTGTCCAGAGGTTTGGGTGCGCCACGCGCATGGGCGGCGCGCAGGAAAGACTACCGGGAATGGAGGACCTCCCAAGCGGTGCACATCATGGTGCGCGAAAGCGACAACACTGTCCAGCATACCGGGCCGGCACAGGCGGTCTACCCCTTTGGAGGGGGCCAGCTACTCCCCGGCAAAACTGGGATGCCGACGACGAAAGTGCAAGAGGAGCGCGCCAACCATACCCACGGCAATGGCAGCCCCGATGCCGGGCGCGCCCGCTGCGGCCACCCATGCCGCCGCCGCCAGCACGCCATTGCCCACCAGCACGCGGATCACCACCTGATCATGCCGCAGACCACC
>JBAYSM010000192.1:0-6834 GCA_041676205.1 Rhodospirillaceae bacterium
CCTGCTTGGCCGGGGGTGGGGTGTTGGGAGCCGCCGCTGACGGGTTGACCGGCCTTCTGGTCAGCCGGTTTGTCGAAGGTATTGGCTTCATCCTGGTGGCCGTGTCCAGCCCGGCCATCGTCATTGCCGCCGCCGCGCCGCGCGATCGCGCCCTGGCACTGAGCCTGTGGAGCGTATTCACCCCGGCCGGAATGGCCCTGGCCCTGATCATTGCCCCGCCGCTGCTGCACACCCTGGACTGGCGGGCCTTGTGGCTGGGCATTGCGGGGGCCAGTATGGTCGCGCTGATCGGCGTGACGCGGGCCATGCGGCGGGTCGTTTTGCCCCAGGCGCTGGCCGGGTCGCCCCTGCGCACGGTGATCGAAACGCTGGCCCGGCCAGGCCTGCGCTGGCTGGCGCTGGCGTTTGCCGCCTATGCGTTCCAGTGGGTGTCGCTAATGGTGTGGTTGCCGACCTTCCTGGCCGAGGACTTGGGCGCCACGGTCGCCACCGCCGCCCTGCTGACCGCGCTGGTGGTCGCCGTCAACGTGCCGAGCAACGTGCTGGCCGGATGGCTGCTCGGCCGCGGCGTCCCGCGGGCCGTCCTGCTGGTCGGCGGCAGCGCGGCCATGGGGCTGGCCGGGTGGGGCATCTTTACCGAGTCGCTCTCCGACGCCCTGCGCTACGGCCTGTGCATCGCGTTTTCCTTCGTCGGCGGCGTGGTCCCGGCCTCGCTGTTCGCCGGAACCGCCGCCCACGCCCCCTCGCCCGGCCACATGGGCGCAGCCAACGGGCTTCTGATGCAAGGCTCCAACGCCGGCCAATTCATCGGCCCGCCCCTTGTCGCCGCCGCCGTCGCCTCTGCCGGAGGAGCGTGGAGCGGCGCCCTCCTGCCGCTGGCGCTGGGCGCCGTGGTGGCGGGGGTGTGCGGGATTATGGCGGCGCGGTAAGGCTGAAAGGGCGTTGTTGAACCACAGAGACACAGAGGCACAGAGGTTTCGGTGCAAGGTGTCGCGCGCAGCGCACTAAAATCCTACTGAGGATCTAATGCCTGCGGCGCAGCGGCCACCGAAATCTCTGCGATCTCTGTGTCCTCTGTGGTTAACCCCCTTCACTACCCGTTTTCAGCCAGCACCGACCCTGCCAAATAGAGCGACCCGACGATCAGCACCCGCTGGGGGCGGCTGGCGTTGGCGATCAGGTCCTTGAGGGCGGTTTCGATGCCGCCGGTCACGGCGACGTCATGGACACCCTGGGCGCGGGCGGCTTCGGCCACCTCCTCGGGAGGCTTGGCGTTGGGTTCGCCGGGCACCGGGACGGCGCGCAAGCGGTGGATCTTGGCCGCGATGTGGCTGAAGAAGGCGTTGGCGTCCTTCGGCCCCATCATGCCGATGACCACGTCGAGCGGCATGTCCTTCCACCCGCGCAGGAACGTCGCCAGCATCTTTCCGGCGTGCGGATTGTGTGCCCCATCGAGCCACAGTTCCCAGCCTTCGGGCAGCATCTCGACCAGCGGGCCGCGCGTCAGGCGTTGCAGGCGGCCGGGCCATTCAACCGTTCTCATGCCCTTGGCGAGCGCCGCTTCGGGCACCGTGAACCCCGTGAGGCGTTCGATGGCGGCCAGGGCGAGGCCAGCGTTGCGCACCTGATGGCTGCCGACCAGGGCGGGCGGCGGCAGGGTCCAGGTCACGTCGCGGCCCTGATAGACCACCTCGCCCGCGCCGCTGGGGCCGGGCTGGATGCGGACGTGCCAGTCCTTGCCCTCGATGAAGGTCGGCGCACCGACTTCGAGGGACCGCAACTCGACGATCTGCCCGGCCTTGCGCTCCTGCTTGGCAACCACGCAGGGGCTGGCGGCCTTGAGGATATGGGCTTTTTCGGCGGCGATGGATTCCAGGCGCCCACCCAGATACTGCTCGTGGTCCATGCCGATGGGCGTGATGATGGTCAGGGCCGGGCGGCGCACCACGTTGGTCGCATCCAGCCGCCCGCCAAGCCCGGTTTCCAGCAGCACGATATCGGCCGGAACGCGCGAGAAGGCCAGGAACGCGGCGCAGGTCGTCACCTCGAAGAAGGTGATCGGCTTGCCGGCATTGACCCGTTCGACTTCTTCGAGCAAGTCGCTGAGGGCAGTGTCGGAAATGATCTCCCCGGCCAGCCGGATGCGTTCGTTAAAGCGCACCATGTGGGGCGAGGTGTAGGCGTGCACCCTGTAACCCGCCGCCTCCAAAAAAGCGCGCAGGAACGCGACCACGGATCCTTTGCCATTGGTTCCGGCGACGTGAATCACCGGCGGCAGGCTGTCCTGGGGATTGCCCAGTTCCCCCAACAGCCGCACCACCCGATCCAGCGACAGATCAATGATCTTGGGATGCAGGCCCAACAGGCGATCAAGGATGGCGTCGGGCCGACGGATCGGGGGAGCGGTGGCGGAGTCGGGGGTCATCGCTTATCCTCAGAGACCGGCTTCGGTAGCTGTCGCGTCGGCCTCGCGCAGACGCTTTTCCACGTCGGCATAGGCGCCTTCCTTGCGCAGCGCCACCACTTCACCAGCCGGGCCGCGATTGCGCAGCAGGTCGATCAGCGCGGACAGGCGCCCGCGCAGTTCGTGACGCGGCACCACCATGTCGACCATGCCGTGGTCGCGCAGGTACTCGGACCGCTGGAAGCCTTCAGGCAGCTTTTCGCGGATGGTGTTTTCGATCACCCGCGCCCCGGCAAAGCCGATCACTGCGCCGGGTTCGGCGACATGAATGTCGCCCAGCATGGCGAACGAGGCGGTCACGCCGCCGGTGGTCGGGTCGGTCAGCAGGACGATGTAGGGCAAGCCCTTTTCCTTGACCTTATCGACCGCCACGGTGGTCCGCGCCATCTGCATCAGGGACAGGATCCCTTCCTGCATGCGCGCCCCGCCGGACGCCGGAATGACGATCAGCGGCGCGTCCTGGACCACGGCCAGTTCGGCGGCGGCGATCAGCGCCTCGCCCACGGCCATGCCCATGGAACCGCCCATAAAGCTGAAATCGAACGCCGCGATGACCACGGCATTGCCGCCCATGTTGCCCGACGCGACGATCATCACGTCATGCTCGGCAGTCTTGGTGCGCGCGTCCTTGATGCGGTCGGCGTACTTCTTGACGTCGCGGAAACGCAATGGATCTTCGGCCACCTTGGGCAGTTCGATGCGCTTGTAGGCGCCATCGTCGAACAGCATCTCCAGCCGCTGTTTGACCGGCAGCCGCATGTGGTGGGCACAGTGCGTGCACACCCGCATGTTCTTCTCCAGCTCCCGGTGGAAGATCATGTGACCGCATTCCGGGCACTTGTGCCACAGGTTGTCGGGCACGTCCTTGGGCCGCACAAGCTGCTGAATCTTGGGGCGGACGAAGTTGGTCAACCAATTCATGGGGAGATGCCTTCGCGGACTTGGGGGCAGGAAAGATATTTAACCACAGAGAACACAGAGGACACAGAGATTTGAAGATACAGGGAGGGAAGGGCGCGCCGTGCGCATATCCTTACCTTCCTTCTCCGTGACCTCTGTGTCCTCTGTGGTAAATCCACGTCATTTTCGCGCCGAATGCACCCCTTCGGCAAGAGCGCGGACGAACTCCAGCACCGGGCCGGGGCCTTTGCCGTCGGCGATCAGCTTGACCACCGCCGAGCCGACCACCGCCGCGTCGGCCACCCGCGCGATGGCGGCGGCCTGTTCGGGGCTGTTGATGCCAAAGCCCACGGCAATGGGCAGGTCGGTCTGTTGGCGCAAGCGCTTGACGGCGGCCTCCACGACCTTTTCATCGGCCGAGGCGGTGCCGGTCACGCCGGTAATCGACACGTAGTAGAGGAACCCCCCGGCCTGCTCCAGAACGGCGGGCAGGCGGGCGGCGTCGGTGGTGGGCGCAGTCAAAAAGATCAGATGGATGCCGTGCTCTGCCAGATGCACGGTCAGTTCGGGCGCTTCCTCGGGCGGCAAATCGACCACAATCACACCATCCGCCCCGGCCGCCGAAGCCTGCGCGGCAAACGTGGCGGGGCCGAGCGCATAAATCGGATTGTAGTACCCCATCAGCACCACCGGCGTTTCCCGGTCGTCCTTGCGGAAGCTGCGCAGGGCGTCGAGCGTGCGGCCCAGTGACCCTCCGGCAGCCAGCGACCGCTGGGCCGCCAACTGGATGGCCGGACCGTCTGCCATGGGGTCGGAAAACGGCATCCCCATTTCGATGATGTCGACCCCGGCGGCCGGAAGGCCCTTCATGATTTCCAGTGCCGCGTCGTGGTCGGGATCACCGGCCATGGTATAGACGACCAGCCCGGCCCGATCCTGCTTGCGAAGGTCGGCGAACCGCTTGTTCAGGCGATTGAGCACCATCACAGCTCCACCCCCATGCTGCGGGCGACGGTGTTGACGTCCTTGTCGCCCCGTCCCGAAAGATTGACGACCATGATGTGATCCTTGGGCAGGGTGGGGGCCAGCTTGATGACGTGGGCGATGGCGTGGGAGGATTCCAGCGCCGGGATGATGCCCTCCAGACGGGTCAGGGTCTGGAACGCCTCCATCGCCTCGTCGTCGGTCACGGACACGTACTCGGCCCGCCCGATGTCGTGCAGCCAGGAATGCTCCGGCCCGATGCCGGGATAATCGAGGCCGGCCGAGATGGAATGCGCCTCGGCGATCTGGCCGTTTTCGTCCTGCAACAAATAGGTCCGGTTGCCGTGCAGCACGCCCGGCTTGCCGCCGGTCAGCGAGGCTGCGTGCTTGCCCGTCTCGATGCCGTGGCCCGCCGCCTCGACGCCGATGATGCGGACGTCGGTGGTATCCAGGTAAGGATGGAACAGGCCCATGGCGTTGGACCCGCCGCCGATGCAGGCGATGAGGCTGTCGGGGTTGGCGCGGCCTTCCTGGGCCTGGAGCTGGACCTTGACCTCCTCGCCGATCACGCACTGGAAATCGCGCACGATCATCGGATAGGGGTGCGGCCCGGCCACCGTGCCGATCAGGTAATAGGTGCTATCGACGTTGGCGACCCAGTCGCGCAGGGCGTCGTTCATGGCGTCCTTGAGGGTGCCCGCGCCCGAGGTGACGGGTTTCACCGTGGCGCCCAACAGCTTCATGCGGAACACGTTGGGGGCCTGCCGCTCGATGTCGGTGGCGCCCATGTAGATCACGCATTCCAGGCCGAACAGGGCGCACACGGTGGCGGTCGCCACGCCATGCTGACCGGCCCCGGTTTCGGCGATGATGCGCTTCTTGCCCATGCGCTTGGCCAGCAGGATCTGGCCCATGCAGTTGTTGATCTTGTGGGCGCCGGTGTGGTTCAGGTCCTCGCGCTTGAGGTACACTTTGGCCCCACCCAGGCTGTCGGTCAGGCGCTGGGCCAGATACAGCGGGCTGGGGCGGCCGACGTAGTGAGTCAGGTAGTGCTTAAGCTCGGCGTGGAACGTCGGGTCGGCCTGGGCGGCGGCATAGGCCTTTTCAACGTCCAGGATCAGCGGCATCAACGTTTCGGCCACAAAGCGGCCGCCGTGGATGCCGTAGTGCCCGCGCTCGTCTGGCCCGGTGCGATAGGAATTCGGCTTGGACATGATGGTGCTCGTCCCAAAAGAAAATCGGATGCGGCGGCGGCAGGAAACAGGCGCTATGCGCCGGTCGCGCACCACATCACGGCGCGCTTGACGGCGCGCCGCATGGACCGCATGGCAGGTCGTTTGGCCGGTCTGATCATCTGGGGCGCAGCATCTTGAACGGTGTCGGACAGGATGAGTTATAGACCAAGGCGGGGCGGCGAAAAAGGGCCTTGCGCCGCCGCCCCGTTCATATGGGTCAGGGCCGAGCCGCGTGCCACACGCCGTTCACGCCGTCGCCGCTGACCTGTCCCGGCTCCTTGTCCTTGACCCAGCGATACAGCGGCTTGCCCTGATAGGCCAACTGGTCGGTCCCGTCGGTGCGCGACACGATGGAGTAATCACCTGAAACCTGCCCTTCGGCCGGCATCGGCGGCCAGTTCTCGGCACAGGGGCCATAGCAGGTAGACGTGCCGGGCTGGTCGTTGTCATAGGTGTAAAGGGTCATGCCGCTGGGATCGGCCAGCACCTGCCCGATGTCGGTCGCGGCAACCTGCGCCTCGGCCCGCACCGGCCCGGCCAGCGCGGCAACCATCGCAAAGGCCGCGATTGGGACAATAGGATTTCTCATCGCATGTCTCCCGAAAGGATGACGGACTGCCCGCCTCCTTCGGAAAACCAGCCAGCGGCCGAAACGCGCCGGACCGAACCGCAATATCCAGCCCTGCTCCTAAAGCCCGCAGGCGATCAGGAACTTCTCGATCAGAGCCGGGTCTTTCTCGCCCGGTGCGGTTTCGACGCCGCTGGACACGTCCACCCCGTCGGCGCCGCTGATTTCGAGGGCTTCGGCGACGTTGTCGGGGGTCAACCCCCCGGCCAGCAGCCACGGCGTGGTGCGGTCGGTCCAGGCCTTCATGATCGACCAGTCGAATGACGTGGCGTTGCCGCCAGGGCGGTCGGCGTCCTTGGGCGGCTTGGCGTCGAACAGCAGCATGTCGGCCACGCCGACATAAGCCTCGGCGGCGGTCAGGTCCTCGGGACCGGACACGCCGATGGCCTTCATGGCGGGCAGGCCGAATTCCTGGCGCAGCGCCTCCACCCGCTCGGGCGATTCGCTGCCATGGAGTTGCAGCATGCCCAGGCGAACCTGTTGCATCACGGTGTTGATGTCGTCGTCGGTCGGATCGACGAACAGGCCGACGATGGTGACTTCGTCGGGCACCCCGTCGATCAGGTGGGCGGCCTGCCCCGGCGTCACGAAGCGCGGGCTTTTGGGGAAGAACACCAGCCCCA